>JAICMR010000081.1 GCA_025929155.1 Chthoniobacterales bacterium
AGCCGGATGCGTTTTCCCGACGACTTTTTCGAAAAGATGCGGCCGGAAGCGGAAAAGGCGTTCGCCGGGATGCGTGAGTTGGAAGCCGGCGCGATCGCTAACCGGGATGAACAGCGGATGGTCGGTCACTATTGGCTGCGCGATCCGGAGCTCGCGCCTAACGACGAGTTGCGCGCTGATATTGTCCGGACAACGGAGCGGATCAAACGGTTTGCATCCGACGTGCAGGTGGGTCGCATCGCCGCGCCAAACGGCCGGCCATTTGAGCACATCCTGCTCATCGGTATCGGCGGTTCCGCCCTCGGGCCGCAGTTCGTCGCCGATGCGCTGGGCTCGGTCGATGATCCGATGGATATTTTCTTTTTCGACAACACCGACCCGGATGGGTTCGATCGGACACTGAGAAAGATCGGGCCCGGCCTAACGAACACGCTCGCGGTCGTCATCTCGAAATCCGGCGGCACGAAAGAAACTCGCAACGGCATGCTGGAAGCCGAGGCCGCCTTCGAGAATGCCGGTCTCGAATTTTCCCGGCACGCCGTCGCCGTCACCGGCATCGGGAGCGAGCTTGATAAACTGGCGGAAAACGGAAACTGGCTGACCCGCTTCCCGATGCACGACTGGGTGGGCGGGCGCACCTCGGTGATGAGTCCGGTCGGGCTGGTGCCGATGGCGCTCGAAGGTTTCGACATCGACAGCTTCCTCGCCGGCGCGGCCGCGATGGATCGGCACACGCGCCAGCCTAACGAAAAGCAAAATGCCGCGATGCTCCTCGCGCTTATGTGGTTTTACGCCGGCGACGGCCAGGGCCGAAAGGACATGGTCATCCTGCCCTACAAGGATCGGCTCGCGCTTTTCAGTAAATATCTCCAGCAACTTGTGATGGAGTCGTTAGGCAAAAGGCTGGACCTGGACGGCAAGGTGGTTCACCAGGGAATCGCCGTTTACGGCAACAAAGGCTCAACTGATCAGCACGCTTACGTGCAGCAGTTGCGCGACGGGGTCGCGAACTTTTTCGTGACTTTCATCGAGGTCGGCAAGGATCGGACGACATCTCGTTTCGAGGTCGAGCCGGGCGTCACGAGCGGCGATTATCTGCAGGGTTTTCTCCGCGGCACGCGCGCCGCGCTTTATGAGGGCGAACGCGATTCCATCACGATCAGCATCTCACAAGTCGACGCCTTTCATGTCGGGGCGTTGATCGCTTTATATGAGCGCGCGGTCGGATTTTATGGATCGCTCGTGAACGTGAACGCGTATCACCAGCCGGGCGTCGAGGCCGGGAAAAAAGCTGCAACCCGCATCCTGAATCTCCAACCAAAAGTCATCGATCAGCTCACCGGTTCCGGCCGGACAGCGGAAGAAGTTGCGCAGGCCATTGGGGCGGATCCCGAGGATGTTTACCACGTTCTGCGACATCTGGCGGCGAACAATCCCGAAATCAAGACCAGCGGCGAACGGCCCGGCTCCGAAGAATTTTCACGCGGCCAGTAGCAAAACGCGACGAATCGTTTACAGTCGGTCGCTCCGGCGGACCCCGCGGCGGATCTCCCGTTCATGTTGCAGACCGATCCTTCGATTTCGTGGCCACAGGTGGTCAAGTTTGTCCGTCAACTCAATCACGATATCCGCAATCACCTGAACGCGATCGAACTGCAGGCGGCGTTCGTTGGGGAAATCGCAGCGGGTGCCGAGACCAAGGCGGAGATCAAGCGGCTGCGCGAGATGACGGCGAAGATGGGTGAAGAACTTCAACGGCTTTCGGCACACCTGAGCCATGTCAAGCTCACTGCGATGTCGTATCGCGGCTCTGATCTGATCGAAGATTTGCGCGATCGCGTCCGAAATGCGCAAGGTGAAAAAGCGGAACGGATTGATTGGGAAATCGAATTGGGCGACGCTGCGATCGAGACCGATCCCGAGCTAATCCTGAGCGCATTCGCGGAATTGATTGAGAACGCGCTGACGCACAAACCGGGCGGCCGCCCGATTCTCTTTCGGGCCTGCGCCGATCGCGATTCGCTTGTTTTTACGCTATGGGAACCGAAAACCGAGCCGGTCGAGGTGCCGGCCACCTGGGGCGCGACTCCGCTCGCGCAAGTGCGGCACGGGCATTATGCGCTTGGTCTCTTCCGCGCGCGCAGTATTTTTGAAGCGCACCATGGCACACTCCAGGCACACTTCGATCCGTCCCAAACGGCTCTCATCACAACCGTTACGCTTCCACGCGCCCGGGCCTGACGTGGCAGCGCGCGCGTGCTTCTCTTCTTTGCGCGATGAGTGAAAATCGCCGCATCCTCATCATCGACGACGAGCGTCCGATTCTGATGACGCTTGAGGCGTTGTTAGGCCGACACGGTTATCACCCCGAAGTCGCGGCGAATGCGACGGCTGGAATGCGGTTGCTCGAGAAGCGATCTCCCGCGCTCGTCCTGCTCGATCTCCAGCTGCCGGATGCGGATGGCTTGCATATGCTCGAGCAGATCAAAGTCGAGCATCCCGATACGCAGGTGATCATTTTGACAGCGCACGATTCGCTGAACAACGCGATCGAATCGATCAAGCGCGGCGCCTATCATTTCATCAGCAAACCTTACGCGCCGGAAGAGCTGCTCAGCCTCGTCGAGAAAGCGCTCGAGAAGCAATCACTCCTCCGCGAAACGATCGCACTTCGGGAAAAAACGGAGGAGCTGACCAAGCGTCTGGCGCAGGCCGAGACGCGCCTCGCGCCAATATTTAAAAGCAAAGTGATGCAGCAAATCGACGAGCTGATCAGCGCGATGGCGCCGTCGGAAGCCAACGTCCTCATCACCGGCGAGAGCGGCGTTGGCAAGGAAGTGATCGCGAACGTCATCCACAGCCGGAGTCGGCGCGCGGACAAGCCTATGGTGAAACTAAACTGCGCCGCTTTTCCGCAACAGATGATCGAATCGGAGCTTTTCGGCTACGTGAAAGGCGCGTTCACCGGCGCGATGAACGACTTCCGCGGCATGATCGCGGAGGCGGACGGAAGCACACTTTTCCTCGACGAGATTTCCGAGATGCCGGCGGAATTGCAGACGCGTTTTCTGCGCGTGTTGCAGGAGCGGGAGTTTCGTCCGTTAGGCAGCACGAAGACCCTGAAATCAGATTTCCGCGTGGTCGCGGCGACGAACCGGCCAGTCCATCAGGCTCTGGCCGAGAACCGATTGCGCTCGGATCTTTACTACCGGATCAACACGTTTCAGATCGAGCTGCCGCCGTTGCGCGAGCGCAAGGAAGACATCCCGCCGCTCGTCGCCTCGTTCCTGAAAAGCTTCGCGCACCAACTTGGCAAAAACGAGCCTGCGATCGCTCCCGAGGCGTTCCAGAAACTGGTCGAGTATGGCTGGCCAGGCAACGTACGCGAGCTGCAAAACGCGATCGAGTATGCTGTCGTGCTCGCGCGTCAGGATCAGATCACGGTGAAAGAACTGCCAGCTGAAGTGCAGCTCCCGGTCGCGCTCCAGCAACGCGGCGAGCGCGCGCTGGCGCAGACCGGCGGCGGGGTCGGGAGCAGCGGAGCGCGGAGCCTGAACGACATGGAGCGCAACGCAATTCTTGATGCGCTCGCCCAATGCCACGGGACCAAAAAGAAAGCCGCCGAGCTGCTCGGAATCCAGCGGCCGACTCTGTATAACAAGATGAAGCGCTATGAGATCCAGCTCTAGGAGAGAAAACCTGGAAGAAAGATCGGGTCTCAAATCCGAAATCGGCAGGAATATTGATCTCGAGGCCTGACTGTTCCAAACGGCCGGCGGACGCAGGTTTGCATCACTTCTTCCTTTTAAAGCATTCTCATTTCTTTCGAATTTCGATGTTCGAGTTTCGGGTTTAACCATCTTGTCTCGTCACCAGGAAAAGGTCTTGGCTCACGCGGCGCGTGAGCTGACGGCGGCTAACACTACGGACCAGTCGGAGCTGCTGCCGATTTACCAGAAGTTTCTCAAGATAGAGAACTATCGATTAAAGCTCTGGCACAAAGCGGGCGGTGGCGGACGCGAAGTCTGCGCGAGTCGCGCGACGCTGATCGATATTCTTCTGCGTAATATCTTCGCGATTGCGAATGAGTCCGCGCGTGAGGACAAGCGCGCTGCGCCCGCGCCTCTCACGCTCGTCGCCGTCGGCGGTTACGGTCGTGATGAGCTCAATCCCGCCAGCGACATCGATATCATGTTCCTTCGCCGGGACGCCAAAGGCGAACTTCCCGCACAAGTCTCGCGCACAATCGAGCAGGTCCTTTATTTCCTTTGGGATATCGGACTGAAAGTCGGGCATTCGACGCGGTCGTCAGGTGAAGCGATCAACCAGGCAAATGCCGAGATGGTGACAAAAACCGCGATGCTCGAGGCGCGCCGGATCGCCGGTGATGGAGCGCTTTACCAGCGTTTCCGCACGCGTTTCCGGAAGCAATGCGTTGTCGGCCAGGAGAAGGAATACATTGCTGCCCGAATGCGCGACCAGGCGAATCGCCACGCTAAATATTCTAACAACATTTACCTCCAGGAGCCGAACGTGAAGGGCGGCTGCGGCGGTCTGCGCGACTACCAGAATCTTCTCTGGATGACATATTTCCGAGAAGGCGCCCTAACGACGACGCATCTCGTGGGCAAAGACTGGCTGAGCAGCGCCGACCGGCGCCGAATCGATTTTGCCTACGACTTTCTCCTGCGCGTGCGCACGCAACTGCATTACACAAACAGCCGCGCGACCGATGTGCTTTATCTCAACGTCCAGGCAGAGGTGGCACGGCAACTTGGGTATCCGCAGAAGCTGCCGGTCCATCGGAGCGAGGCGCTGATGAAGGATTACTACGAGCACACACGAAATATTTTTCGTATCACGGAACGCCTCAGCGAACGCTTCGCGACCGGCACAGCCACGACCAGACGCAGTCTTTTCTTCCCGCTCCTCACGCGGAGAAATGATGGCGGCGAACGTTTCGGCGATTTCGTGGCGCGAGACGGTCAGCTCTTCATGGTGGATCAGCAGTCGCTTAGCCGCCGTCCGGAGTTGATGATGGAGGTTTTCGAGGTGGCGCAGAAACGGAAGCTGAAATTGAGTCCGCAACTGACCGACCAACTGAGTCGCCGGCTGCGACTCATGACCCGCGAATATCGTTACGCAAAGGCGCCCCGAACGATTTTCAGGCGAATTCTGAGCCGCAAAGGCGAAGCAGCGCGGGCACTGCGGATGATGCACGAGGTCGATTTTCTCGGGAGTTATCTGCCCGAGTTCGGTCAGCTCACCTGCCTTGTGCAGCACGAGTACTTTCACCGCTATACAGCCGACGAACACACGCTCGTCTGCATCGAGAAACTCGACGAACTGCTCGAGACCAAAAGCAGGAATTTGCAACCCTACCAGGCGCTGTTCAAGACCTTCGAGGATCCGTTCGTGCTTTACCTCGCGCTCCTCTTGCATGACACGGGCAAAGGTGTCGCGGCGCGTCCCCACTCGGAAGCGAGCGCGCTCTTTGCGCAGGCGATCGCGGTCCGCCTGCAGCTGGAGTCCGAAGAACGGCGCACGCTCGTGCTGCTCGTCGACCACCACGTCACCCTCTCGAATATGGCGCAACAGCGGAACATCGATGATCCCGCGACCGTGATCGAGTTCGCGAACATCGTGAAAACACAGTCGAATCTAGATCATCTCATGCTCGTGACGCTCGCCGATGGCCAGGGGACAACCGCTCATTGGTCGGACTGGAAAGAGCTGCTCGTCTGGCAACTCTATCGCGCCGCTTCGCGTTATTTGCTCGACCAGAAAGCTTATCTCGCGCAGAGCAAAATCGAGCGCGAACGGTTGCGCGAAGACGTGGCGAGGAAGCTCTCGCCCGATTTCGCCGATGAGATCGATGCGCATTTCGAGCAGATGGACGACAACTATTTCCGCGCTTTTGACGTCGTGGAGATCGCGGGGCATCTGGAACTTTTCAGGACGCTCTGGCGTAATCTCTACGTAAAGGGGGAATCGAGCTCCGCGCCCACGCTGCGCTGGACACAGCAGCCGCAAGAGGGTCACACCATCGCCGCGATTTGCACCTGGGATCGGCAACATCTCATCGAGCGGATCGCGGGAGCGTTCACTGTGGCCTCAGTCAACATTCTGAGCGCCGACATCTTTATTCGGGGCGACAACCTCGTGCTCGACGTCTTCCGCGTGCGCAATAAGAACCTCGGACTCGTTGTCGATCAACGGGAAATCGAGCTCGTCGAGTCGGTCCTAAAAAATGCCATGCAAGTCGAGCGCTTCGATTTCGGGCCCCTGCTTGCCAGCGTGCGGCGCAAGGCGGCGAAAGGAGCGCTGGAGATCGATTTTCCCACCAGCATCAGGATTGATAACGAGACGCATCCCAGCTCCACACTTCTCCAGGTGGAAACGCCGGACCGATTAGGTTTGCTTTACGATTTGGTCACCGGGTTGGGACGGGAGAACGTCTATATCACGCTGGCGCGCATCAGCACCGATCGCGGCGCGGCAATCGATACCTTCTATGTCGTCGACGCGGCGACGCGCGGAAAGGTCACCGATTCGAAGCGAATGGCGGCATTGCAGCAAAGGCTGAAGTCAGCAATCGTGCCAGCCTAACGAGATTACTCCGGGGCTTCGTTCTCGATGATTTCCTTAAAACGGCGCAGATCGCCGGCCAGTTGTTGATCTGGCGACTCGCCCAGCAGCTTGGCCGCCGCGGCGCCGATCATTCCCGACGGCGGGTCATATTTCAACGAGACCTTCAGGCGGGTGCCGCCTTCGTCGTTCCCTTCGAACCAGACGGAACCCGCATTGCTGACTTCCGCCCCGGGCAACGATTCCCACGCGATCATTTCCCCTTCCCGCTCATTCAGGATGCGAGCCTCCCACTGCAACGGTCGCCCGAATGGTCCGCGCGCCACCCAGCGTGAGCGGTTCGAATCGATCTGTTCGACCGATTCGACGTGTTTCATGAAGCGCGCGAGATTCTCCAGCTTCCGCCAATGGCGATAAACCTGGCTCGGGGCGCGATCGACATCGATCGCTTGCGTCACTTTCACCCCTTCCTGGTCCGGGACTCCCGCTTTGTTATTGAGCTGACGAGAATCAATCCCGAGCCGGCGGTAGAGTGCACAGTGTCCTGTCGCACCGCGGGCCACGACCGCGGCGCCAGCAAGCCCAAGCAGCGCACCGCCGAGAGAACGGCGAGACAGGCCGAAAAGCAGGAGCGCCGCGCCAAGCGCGACGGAGGCAACACGTTCCGGCTTAGAAACGTTGATGGCGAGATCCTTTTGCAGGGCGTCGAGTTCCGGCAGGTCGGCGAGCGGTTGTGCGGTCAAAGTCATAATAAATTCTTCTTTCCCGCAAAAATCGCGGCCCAGGGATGCGCCGGCCGTGTCTGCCACTTTGCGTTGCGCCGCAAAGCCTGACGCTGGGCATAGGCTGGCGCCGGATCGGCACCGACCGCGGAGCGATGCCGGAACAACGCCTATGATACCGACAAAAAGCGGCCGGGCTGAGAGCCCAGCCGCCAAATTGCGCCGAGAATATCCCGACGGCTTCGCTAGCACCCTGCTTGTAGTGCCGCTTCTTGCTAGCTCTCTTAGTCGATCGGAATACTCGAAAGCTGTCCGGCAAACATGTGACCAGGAGTGGTCTCGACGACTTTAATGAATTTGCGCATCGCGTCGAGCACCGGCACTTCCTTACGATCAAAGACTTCGCCCTGCAGCAGGCGCAGCACTTCCACCCGGTGTTCCTTGGATTTTATGAAGTGAGTGAAGAGCGGCAGCAGCTTGTAGTAGAGCCGGATGAACTCGTACCAGATTGCCGTCCCCGCCCGCAGTTTCTGCTCGTAAGGCTTTAAAGCCGCTTCGCTGAAATCGCCGGTCTTAAACGCTTCGATGATGCGGTCAGACGAATATTTCGCGCTGTAGAGTGCGACGCTCACGCCGGAGGAGAAGATCGGGTCCACAAAACGCGCCGCGTCACCGATCATTACGAAGCCGTTCCCAGCGAACGTCTCCATCTGATAGCTGTAGTCGCCTTCCATCTTGAACTCATTCACCCTCCGGGCGTCCCGCATCGCGTGGGCCAGGTCCGGATTGGAAGCAACGTACTTGTTGAAGTACTGCTCGGGAGTCATCTTCCCGGTTCGGAAGACTTCTTTCTCCGCCACGATTCCCATCGACGTAATTTCGTGAGTGATGGGGATCTGCCACGCCCAGCCGCGCTCCACCGGAAGGAAATAGATGTGAATGTATTCCGAGGAATCGACCTGGCTTTTATCGACGTTCTCGAACCAGGCGTGCACGGCGAACTGATCGAAGACCGGGTCGTTCTTTTTCACCTTGAGCTGTTTGCCTAACAAGGTGCTGCGTCCGCTGGCATCGACCACCATGCGCGCTGGAATCTCCACCTCCTGGCCGGCGAGCTTGACCCGGATTCCGGAAGCAAATTTGTCCTCATCGAAGAGAACTTCCGTCACCTGCACTCCCTGATAAATCTTGCTGCCCAGGCTTTCAGCGTGCTTCAGCAGGAGAAGGTCGAACTTCTTCCGATCCACGTGGTAGGTGTAGTCCTGATTAATGTCCGCCTGCGGAAACTCGTGAAAAGCGATATCAGCTTCTCCTTTTGCGACCGGAGGATGCCAGGAAGCACCGTACTTTCGCACGAAACCTTCCCGCTCCATCACCGGCAGGAATCCAATTTCATCGAACACGCGAACCGAGGACATCACCATCGATTCACCGACATGCTCGCGCGGATGAATCGCGCTCTCGAAGATCGTGTTCTTGATGCCGGCCTTGGAAAGGTAACAACCGAGCGCGGACCCAGCAGGGCCTCCGCCGATGATGACTACGTTATCGTTTTGATTCATAAGAAGAGTGCAAGTGAGCCGCGATTCGTGCGGCAGCTGTCCCGGGAGGAATGGGATTTTGTCCGTTGAAGCGTAAACGCTATCGCACTAATCATGGTTTTGGCTAGGAATTTCTCAATTTGCGACCGCTCTCGCTCTCAAGGTTCGATTTCGCAGTCTTGAAAGAAGTCGCTGAGAACAGGTTATATGCCTGCCTGCCGTTCGCATTCTCCCAGAGCTGCGGCCCTTCCTCAAGTTGACGCCGGGCCCTCTTCGGCTCACGTCCTCTCCGTGCCGAATGATTCTGCGCCCCCGGATGGCGCGATGCCGCGACTGGCCGTGCTCCGCCAGCTCAAGTGGTTCCTTTGGTTTCGTGACACGATCCACCCCAGCGACCTCCAAGTCACTCTCGCCTGGGCCGGCTTGATCGGCTTCGGCGGCGCGCTCACGTCGATCGGGTTTCGCTATGCAACCGGGTTCCTGCACAAGCTTTTAACCAGGAGCAACGAGCCCGGTCTGGTGGAGAGTTTCGTCGCGCTTCCATGGTGGGGGCGGCTCACGGTCCCGGCAATCGGCGGGTTGTTTGCAGGGCTGGTGCTTTATTTCGGAATGCGCTGGCGCGGTGGTGTCACGACGAGCGATTACATGGAAGCGGTCGTGCTCGGCGACGGAAAAATTTCTACGCGACGCAGCATCATTAAATGTCTTTCGGCCGCGTTCACCGTCGCTTCCGGCGGATCGATCGGACGGGAAGGTCCGCTTGTGCAGCTCTCGTCGCTCGTGGCATCGATCGCGGGCCGGGTGCGCGGCTGGTCGACGCCACGACTCAGGTTGCTGGTGGGTTGTGGCGCGGCGGCGGGTATCGCGTCGGCCTACAACGCGCCAATCGCCGGCGCGCTTTTCGTCGCGGAGATCGTGCTTGGCTCAGTGGCGATGGAGCTTTTCGGGCCGCTCGTTTTTGCTTCCGTTGTCGCCACGCTCACGAGCCATGGCCTGATCCCGGACCCCATTTACGCGATTCCTCATTTCCAGCTCCACTCGAACTGGGAGGTGTTGCCGTATTTGCTCCTCGGTCTGCTTGCGGGGTTGCTCGCGCCTTGGTTCCTGCGACTGCTCGACCTGAGTGAACGCCTCGCGGGTCGGCTGCGCCTGCCGCTTTACCTGAAGATGTGCCTTGGCGGGTTGATCGTGGGAGCGCTGGCTGTGCTTCATCCGGAAGTCTGCGGGAATGGTTACCTAGGAGTAAACACGATCCTGGCCGGCGGCTGGGCGTGGCAGGTCGTGCTTGCGGTGCTGATCTTCAAGGTTATCGCGACTGCTGCGACGTTTGGCTCCGGCGCGGTCGGCGGAGTGTTTACACCGACGTTGTTCGTGGGCGCGAGCTTCGGTTACTTATTTGGAATTGGCGCGCTTCATCTTCCGGGCGGGCTCTCGCTCAACCCGAGCGCCTTCGCGCTCGTCGGCATGGGCGCATTCCTCGCCGCGACGACGCACGCGCCAATCATGGCCATCATCATGATTTTTGAGCTGACCCTCGATTACCAGATCATCCTGCCGCTTATGCTCGCGTGCGTGATCGGCTATTACACATCGGTCAGTCTGGAGAAACGCTCGATCTACAGCGAAGCCTTGAAGCGCAAAGGCGCCGGGGACTACCGCCATCAGCTCGCCGAACTCCATGTCGCAGACTTGATGAAACCTAATCCGCTGACCGTGACGCCGACCGCGCGCTTCGCTGAGATTGGGGAGAAGTTTCTCGCCAATCGGTTCAACTATCTCTACGTGACGGATCAGGAAGGGAGATTCATTGGCGCGATCTCGCTCCACGACATCAAGAACTACCTCAACGCTCCCGAGCTGGCGGAGGTGGTGATCGCGGGGGACATTCTGCGCGAAGAAATTCCGACGATTCGGCCCTCGGCGACGCTGAACGAAGCTCTCGATCGTTTTACCCGCCATCAAGGCGAGCGCCTTCCGGTAGTTTTGGGGGAAGAGATCAACCGATTGGTCGGCAGTCTTGCCAAGACGGATGTGATTCTCGCGCTCGCGGGGAGCGGCCGGCGCGGCGGCGATCCGGCGGTGGCAAAGACTGCCTAACAAGGAGGCTGAAAGCCAACCTGAAAAATCCGCGGATGCGCCGCCAGACCTGATTTCACCAACACATCTTAACTGTCGAACTCACGATAAAACTGGCAGGCGGTGTTTTTGAGTCGGTTGCTCAAGCGCAATCATGCGGCTCACGATATTCTTCGATTCTGGTTCAGCCTTTCAAGGGACCATATCTTCCCTGCGCCGAAAATAAATCTACGCACGGGAGGTCGACACCGCGGATCGGCCACACGCGCTCGGATAGCAACCGCCCGCAGGACGCCGCCCGATGAATAGTTGACGACGTGACCGCGTCTCTTATAACTCGATAGGAAATCAACCAATGAAAATCAAATTACCTGTTATCGCGCTCGCTGCTCTGCTCTTCGCGGGACTGCCGATCGCTTCTTCGTCTGGCTTTGTCGCCGTCTCCGTCGGCTTCGCGCCTCCACCAATCCCGGTGTATGTGCAGCCCTATTGTCCTGCTCCGGGCTATCTCTGGACTCCGGGTTACTGGGCCTATGCCGACTTCGGCTATTACTGGGTGCCGGGTGTCTGGGTGAGGCCGCCAGGAATCGGGCTGCTCTGGACGCCGGGCTACTGGGGTTATCGCGGCGGAAGTTACGTCTTCAACGACGGCTACTGGGGTCCAAGCGTGGGATTCTACGGTGGCATTAACTACGGCTACGGTTACGGCGGCCACGGCTACTACGGCGGCGAATGGGCTGGCAACACCTTTCGCTACAACACAGCCGTCACGCGTGTGAACACCACCGTGATCAAGAACGTTTACGTGAACAAAGAAGTCGTCAATCAAAACACCAACCGAAGCCGGGCCAGCTTTAACGGTCCGAATGGTGTTCAAGCGAAGCCGACTCAGCGGGAAGAGGCTGCAGCGAAGGCGAAGCGCCTCCCGCCAACCAAGGCGCAGCGTTCGCGAGTCGAAGCCGCAAAGAAAGATCCCGCGCTGCACGCCGCGAACAACAAAGGCAAGCCCAAACCAGAGGCCGTAGATACCTTCCGGAAGAAACAGGGAACTCCTGCGGCGACAGCTGAAAACGCGAACGGCTCAAGGCAGAACCGCGCCGGCAAAAATGCGAATGCGTCGGCCGACAGGCAAGCTGGCGACAATAACCGGGCGCAGAACAACAACGCACAGAAGAAGACCGACCGAGCCGCTGCCAACAGGAAAACCGAAGCGCAAAACCGGACGACAAGGCAGAACCGCAGCCAGGCGAACGAAGCCCGTCAGACGCAGTCGAAGAGGAATGCGGAAACGCCAAAGCGGACCGCGAACGAACACCGCAACCAAGTTCGCGACGAGCGCGAGGCGAGGTCGAATCGGCCAAGTGCAAACCACGCGGAGCGACGGCAGGCCGAACATCGGGCGAAGGCACCCGAAAGGAAAGCGCCGGATGCCAACCAGCGGAGATCTGCAGTGCAACATAGTGCCCAGCGCAACCAGCAGCGGGCGCAGTCGAAGAATCGCCAGGTGCAGCCTCGTAAGGCGCGGCCAGCTCAGCAGGAACAGCAGAAGGCCAAGAAGCGTAAAAAAACCGAGAAAAACGCTCCGGGTCGTTAACGCCGGTTGGACGCCAAAAATTAACGAAAGCTAGCTTGGGGACGCGCCACGCGCGTCCCCGATAGCTTTCGGTGCCACCGAAGCTGAAGATGCAACGACGCCGCCTTCACGCGACGAAGACTCCCAAGGAACTTGGCGGCTACTTTGGCTCCGCGGCGTTTCGCTTCACAGGGGGCGCGCTTCCGCTTGCTCATCTTGTTGGTCCGAAGTAGCGGAAGCAGTGACTTATAGTGAACTTCCGGCCGATAGCTTTCCCCGATCGTGAGGTTGGCTGAGATCGAGTAACGGACCGATCGGCACAATCCGCGTCGGGTTGATCGCGTCATGAGTCATGTAGTAGTGACGCTTGATATGATCGAAGTTTACTGAGGCGGCGATCCCGGGCTGCTGGTAGAGATCCATCAGGTAGCCCTGCAGATTGGGGTAATCTACAATGCGCCGCAGGTTGCACTTGAAGTGCAGGTGATAGACCGCGTCGAACCTAACGAGTGTGCAGAAAAGCCGCCAGTCACTCTCGACGATCCGGTCGCCCAAGAGGTAGCGGCTCTTTACCAGACGTGCCTCCATTTCATCGAGCGCGACGAAGACCTCGCGGCAGGCGCGTTCATACCTCGCCTGGCGGGTCGCGAAGCCGGCCCGGTAAACTCCGTTGTTGATCTTCTCATAGATGTGCTTCGATAACTTATCCTGCTCCTCAGCCAGATCAGCCGGGAATAGGTCCACGGCCGATACCTCGCGGCCGGAGAAAGCGTCGTTGAACATGCGGCAGATATCGTCTTCGGAATTGTTCACAATTCGCCCGCGCTCCTTATCCCACAGCACTGGCACGGTGGCGCGACCCTCGAAGTCACGATCGGTTGCGATATAAGCTTCCTTGAGAAATTTAAAGCCGTTGATCGGATCAGTGCTATAACCTGGCCCATCGCGAAAAGCCCAGCCACGTTCGTCACGGATCGGGTCCACTACAGTCAGGCCGATGGCTTGGTCCAGCCCGCAAAGATGCCGTGCTATCACGGTGCGGCTGGCCCACGGACAAGCGAGAGAGACATAGAGATGATAACGGCCAGCGGTTGCGGAATAGGGAGTCGAGCCGTCATTGGACAGCCACTCGCGAAAGGCATCTTCCTGCCTGACAAATTCCCCCGTGTCCGATTGTTCAGAGGCGAACTGTGGTTTCGTTGTCATAACTTCTCTTAGCGCGTCGTTCGCTCTCCAGCGAATCCCCTATCAGAGAAAAGTGATTGAACGAAAGTGCAGCCGGCTGGTGCTTTCGCGCAGGTCGTGGACGCACCGGAAAGCTTGGAACAAAGTGAGACGGGAGACGCAGCTCCGGCTCGGGGAGAATGAAGACGCCTTAGAGGAGAAAAGTAAAAACAAAATTTTTTACTTGCCATAAGTTCCATCATTCCTCAAAACAATCGTCATGAAAGAACCTCTCGTCAGAACCTCTCGTCAGAACCTCTCGTCAGAACCTCTCGTCAGAACTCCGCCGCACTCTTATAGCCCGGCTGGTTAGTCTCGCCGGCTGCTTTCTCACAGTTCTGTTCGCTTTGAGCACGACCCAATTAGCGCGGGGTCAAACGCCGACGCCGCCAAATTCGCCGACCCCAACCTGCACGGCGACACCAACTCCTGCCGCAACTCCCCCCTGTCAGCCGGCTGTTGGACTGTGCGCTCCCTGCAGCAGCCCTTCTCCCTGCATACAGCCGCCATTTCCGAGCCCGCAGCCACCGCCAATTCTTACCGCCATCCCTTCAGCATATCAACCACAGGACGGGACGACGTTGGAATGGCGCCGGTATGTGCCAAACTCCGGCGGACCAAAGTGGCCAGCGGTATTAGTCGTCCACGTTGGAGGATTCCGAGGCGGTTCTCCATTCGACGGTGGTCCATCTAAGGCGGCAACGGATCTTCAAGACGCCGGTTATCTGGTGTTCGAGGTAACTTATCGCCTGGCACCGTGCGGTCGAATTACCAATCAGCCGGCACATGACAATACAACCGATGCTGGGAGGGCGTCGGGCAGACCCCCTGAACAGACTGACGATATCGAAGCGGAAGTGCGCGCCGCCCGCCTCGACTCGCAATGCAACGGGAAGGTAGGGATCGTTGGCGGATCGGCGGGAGCAAGTCATGCGGCGTTCGCTGCTCTCGATACCAGAACGATTGCGAATTGGGGACCGGCGGACCGGCCTGACGCGACTGTCTGCCTCTCCGGAGCCTACGATTTCTCAGATCGAGAAGATGCAACCGCCCAATTCATCTATAACATCGAAAACTATACCAACAGCTGCGTCCTAACGGAGCAAAAAGAGGTCTCGCCCGTGGCGCGGGTAACTTCTCCGACAGAGAGCGTGCCGTTTAAGCCGATTTTCTTAATTAACACCGACGGTGATCCGATGCCGTTCCACCAAATCATCGATTTGCAATGTGCATTCCAAACAGCAGGAGTAGATCCTTCGCTCTACAAGGTTCTAACACTTGAAGGTAGCAAACAACATGCATTCGCGTATTGGGACGACTACGATGACGGCTATCCATTTGCGCAGAAGGTCAGCACCAGAGTCATTGCCTTCCTTGACTCATACCTCAAGTAAAGTCGCCCGAGCCCAGTAAAATCAAAAATGAAAATCCAAACAGCTATTCTGCTTCCGGCCATAGGTCTGCTTCTTTTCTCTTCCAATCTCCGTGCTGACAGTGGCACGTGGCTTCCCAATCCTGGTAACAGCGACTGGAACAATGGCGCCAACTGGACATCCGGCACCCCGCCGAGTGACGTCGCAACCTTCGATGTCTCCAGCCAGACTTCGGTCGTGATTACAGCTTATACGGGTGTAGACAGCATCGTCTTCGACCCGGGGGCAAATAGCTTTACAATCACCAGCTCGGTCAGCGATGCATTTAACTTCGACGGTGACGGGATCACGAACAACTCTGGAGTCGTGCAAAATTTTGTCGCCGCCACGAATGACGCAGGCAGTGGGGGTGGCTTTGTCTTCTATGATGGAACGGTAGGTCCCAACGTGGTTTTCACCACTTATGCTCGCACTGCCGATACCGGTAACAACGGTTATGTGGCATTTGAGTTTGCCAGTGCTGGCAGCGGGACCTTCCATAACTTGGGAGCGTCCACCGCCAGTGGTGCCGGAGGGCGGACGGATTTCTTTTATGGCAGCACTGCCGCCAACAGCACGATCATCAATGAGGGAGGAACCGGACCCGGTGCGCCTGGCGGCGCAACGGCTTTTTTGCTGCATTCTGCGACTGCTGGAGATGCGACCTTGATCGCCAACGGCGGAACGGACGGCGGAGAAGGCGGTCTCTTCTCCTTTACCGGCACCGGAGAGGGAGCGAGGGCGAGAGTCGAGCTTCATGGGAACGGGAGTCTCGACATCAGCGGAAAGTCTGCGGAGGGGTTGACCATTGGCTCATTAAGTGG
>JAICMR010000001.1 GCA_025929155.1 Chthoniobacterales bacterium
ACGATCTGCGGGCGAGTTTTGAAGAGATCCGCGCGGCGATGCAGAAGCGCAACGCTGTTTCGCCTCAAACAAACCATCCGCCGATCCGCTCGAGCCATGGAGCGACCTGTTGGACCGTGAAGATCAATTCAATGATCGGTTAGATGAAATTCGCCGGATCGGCGCGGAATCGATTTCGGCCGGCGATCGCGGAGTCTGGGATGACCTTTGCGAGAAAATCTCGCGCACGATCGAAGCGCATGTCCTCGCAGAAGGCCGACGCACTGACGAGGGAAATCGCGCAGCGCCTCCCGAAAGACGCGGATGCCGCAGAGGCAAAGAAATACGCGGCGCAGTAGCGCGAGGCGGCGGCAGAATTCGAGCAGGAAAAGGAAACGTTTGGCGGCGTCTGGGGGATTTTGAAATCGTTGATGCTGATTCAGCCAACGCTCCCTGAACAGCGGGTGCGCGACCAAAAGCGGCAGAGATTGCAACGGCCTGCGGTTTAAATTCCTGGCGAATTGGTTATTTCGCTTGTCGCAGCAATTGCTCCAAATCGAGCGGTTCGGTGAACATGGCGAGATCGCCGTTCGCTTCGCGCGGCCACTGTTCCCTCGGTCGATCCCAGTAAAGCTCCACGCCGTTGTTATCGGGATCGCGAAGATAGATCGCCTCGCTGACGCCATGATCTGAAGCACCGTCCAGCCGGATGCCCGCGCGCAGCACGCGCCGAAGCGCGTCGGCAAGTTCCGCCCGCGTGGGATAAACGATGGCGAGATGATACAAACCGGTAGAACCAGGCGGCGGATGCGAGCCACCTTCGCTCTCCCAAGTGTTCAGGCCGATATGGTGGTGGTAGCCGCCCGCCGATAAAAACGCGCCCTGATCGCCGTAACGTTGAGTCAGCTCAAACCCGAGAACATCGCGATAAAATTTCAGCGCGCGATCAAGATCAGAAACCTTCAGATGCACGTGCCCAAGCCGCACATCAGGATGAATTTTGTCAGCCATCTATTTCATTATCGCGCGTCAGCGGCGTCTCCTTCTGGATTTCTTGCGGGAAGATTACGATTTCCAGCGATTGGCATCAAAGGTCAGGCCCCTGCGCCTCGACCTTGCCCTGATTCATTGTTTAGATAGCCCGGTACCGCAACGAGTGGGCGACTTCCGTCACTGTACTGTCAAGGTCAGATCGTTTCCGTCGCCGCCTTCGTAACTCACCTTTAGCTGGTTTCTTCCCACGTTCAGGATACTGCCATCGGCAAGGTTGGCGAAGGTGCCGCTGATCGGATCGGGGGAGGTGTTGTTGATGAGCATGAAAACCAGGCCGGAGGTGAGCCGCTTGCGTCCGATCGCCTGGAGCGTGAATTGCGCGCCTGAGTTGATCGTGATGCCATTGGCGACGACGCTGTCGGTCTGGGCCTGTTGTGTCAGGAGTCGTTCCTGCAAGCTGCCGTCGGCATTAAAAGTGAGGCTGCTTTGGATAGTAAGCGTGTCCGGATTCTTTGCGTTTAAGCCCGGAGCGAGGAGCGCGCCCGAGCCGCTCCCGCTCCCAATCGTAGTCGCGCCCGCGATCATGCCCGAGCCGGTCAGATTGCCTGCGTTTACCTGCACCGCGCCAGCGCCGCTGCCCGAGCCGGTGGTGTTGGCAATGGTCAGTCGGCCGGCGTTCACGGTTGTGCCGCCCGTGTAGGTGTTGGCGCCGCTTAGGGTGAGCATGCCGCTGCCGGTCTTGACGAGCTTGCCGCCGGTCTTGCCGCTTAGTCCGCCATCCTGGAGCACGCCGGAAAAGAGGGTGTTGTGATTGTTGCTCCCAATCGTGAGCGTGCGGGCGCCCAGGAAAACCTGGCCGCTGCCTTCGAGCGAACCGATCCCGATCGTCGGAAGCGTATTCTTGCTGATGTCGATCTGCCCGTTCTCGAAAACTTTGAAGGTCGCGGTGCCGCCGTTGCTTTTGGAATAGAAGACGACGGAGGCGCCATTGCCGCCGTTAGTTCCACCGTTGAGGGTTATTTGTGCGGCTCCAGCCGTGCTTTCATCAAAGAGATTCATGATCGCACCGGCGGTGCCGACGGCACTACCACCATTGAGAGTGATACGCGAGTTGGCGGCAGTCGAGCCGCCGATGAAGTCAGCATGGGTTTGAGACTCGGTGGTAGAAGCTGCGCCCGCCACCGTGATGCGTGCATGGTCGGCGGTCGCCACCTCGGTAAAAACGACTTCTCCTCCCGCGCTGGAATTGATCACGGCATTGCCGGCGGTGGCGTTGGTGCCGAAAGCCGCATCTCCCGCCCCGTACATACCTCCAGTGACGGTGAAGACAGCATTGGCGGCGGTAGCGCGATCGAGGAAATCGACATTCCCAGCGGTTGACACAATGAAGGTGGCCTCAGCCGCCGAGCTGTCATCAAAGAAGAGGACATCCCCTCCGCTCACTCCGGGATCGTTAGTCACGAGGAATGTGGCCTGGGCCGCGTTGGAGAAATCATTAAAGGAAACGAGATTGCCTGCCGTAGCAAAGACGGTATTCGTTCCTGCCGCCGCTCCTTGAAAGAAGTAAAAGCCGCCGCCAAATCCGCCGTTGCGAACACAGGTAAAGGTCTGGATCCTGCCGGAGGAATTTTCAACGCCTGTACCGAAGAGAGAGAGAACAGTGGCAGGTTCGGATGTGATGGTGAAGGCATCGCTGTCGGGCGGGAACTTTAGTGCCGAGACGTTAATGAACGCGGAAAGCGTAACGTTAGTAATTGTGGACTGCTCAAAAGTCGCAGTATCCGTATCCGTATTTGGAACAGTTTGCGGGACCCAATTCTGAGCCGTGCTCCAGTCATCGCTGAGCGGAGCAACGGACCAGGTTGCCGAAGCTGGGAAACAGCGTTGCTGCGCTGCCACCAAAAGCAGCGCAGCAATGCCGGAGATAGCCAGGTGAGTAGCGGAGTTGTTCATGAACTTCTCCTGACTAGCTCCGGTGCTGGTTGAAGAAATTGATGACGTCTTAGCTGACGTAGTTGCCAGTCTCCTCGTTTAGGGTATGCCAGTAGTTGAATGCATGCAGATTCCCGTCATTTACCTTATACTTTATAACGTCCGCGTGGCCGTTTAGAGCACCAAACATTTCCTCTGCCTGCTGATGAGGGACGGGATCTTGCCAGGTGTAGAAGAGCCGGATTGCTGGGATGTTGGTTGCACCCGCTACCTTTGAGATCGGGGAGACCGAATACTGGAAGTCTTTATCTCCACCGGTATTACTGGTCGTGTTGGTATAGTTCTTGATGTCGTCTTCGAACTTGAGCAGGTTGTTCTGGTTGTCGCCCACCCAGGAAGAGATCCGTCGGCCCGGAGAGACTCGCAACCGCCCGAATCACTCCCGCTGGCAGCGGCCATTGGGGGACAGTGGAGGCCGCGTCGAGCGCGCACCAAAGCGCGTGGCATCCACCAGCAGACCCACCGACAAGGAAAATCTGACCGTTACACTGGCTGTCATAGTAAGCGGCCAGGATCTGCTGCTTCACATCGTTGGTCTGTTCCGGCGGACGCCCGTCGGCGGGGTTGGCGTGAGTTGGGTCCTGATTGAGAATGAAACCCGGCGGGGCGAGCCGGTGGTCAATCGAAAACACAAGAAAGCCCGCAGCGGCTAAGTCACGATCCGCCCAGCGCTGGCTCGGACCGCCGTAGTAGTCGCCCTGCTTGAAAACGCTCGGGAGAATTGTAATCGCCACTGGCCACGGCCCGGTGCCGTAGTGGCTCGGAGGCGGCTTGATTCGAATACGCTGCAAGGTCGAAGGATCGCTCGAATACGCTGAAGGCTGGTACGCTGGGTCGAGTGTCTCCGGCGGAGGGATTACATCCGGCTCCTCAGGCGGCGGCGGGTCGGCTAAGGCGAAGCGGCTGCGGAAGAGCAGACCAGACGCTGCGAGAGTTAAAAGAAAGCGCCGTCTGCTTGTCAGACCAAGCGAAGTTCTGGTTTCTGGCAAGGGTTTCTTGCTCATCGCTGGATGATGAAAGAAACTCACGGATCGTGTAAAGAGAAAAACCGCAATCGACCCACTTCTACCGGGCGCTAATGCCGGTTGTGTGAACAAAAAAGAAGGCTGCACAAATTGACGGCCCTAAACTGGCCTCGCTCATCTTCCTCGGTCTGACGAGCCGATGATTACCACCTTCTTCAGGGCTCGCTTCCGCAGCGATTGCCAAGCTTCCGCGATCCAGAGGTGAAAAGAATGGCGTTGGGCAATGGATTGCGTGGACCTTGTTCTCGAAACTGCAGGGGACGGGTTCGAGCGGACCCTTGCGATAGGCTCGAATACCGCCCCCGCTCACGTCCTTTCCACGACTTGTGGCAATCCTACCCCCCTTCGTTGCCGTCGAAAATCCGCAAGCCTTTGGGAACCGAGCGTGTGCGCGAGGTTCGAGCGGCTTTACAAATGCGAGATGACTTTCGGGGGAAACGCAGCCCTTAACGCGTTCAGCACCGCGAGGACATCGATGATCTCCTGCGCGAGCGCGCCTTCGACTGGCGTGAGATAACCCGCGGCCGCGAACCCCATTCCAGCGATGCTCAGGAGCATCCCGCCAACCGCGCTTTGCAGCGCGATCGAACGCATGCGACGGCTGATGTGCATGAACTCGTCCACTTTCTTGAGCGAGTTATCGAGGACGACGACGCCAGCGGCTTCCGTGGTCACGTCGCTGTTCTGTCCCATCGCCATGCCGACTGTCGCCGCCATCATGGCTGGCGCGTCGTTAATCCCATCGCCGACGTAGAGTGTTTTGGCCGCAGCGGTTTCCTCGCGGACGATGGCGAGTTTCTCTTCCGGATTTTTCTGCGCGTAAACGTCTTTGATGCCCACCTGTTCGGCCAGGTAGCCAACTTCTGAAGCGCGATCTCCCGATAGAATCATCACCCGCTGAAACTGATGCTCGGGGCCGAGATGGCTGACGAAAGATCGACTGTCCGCACGAGGCGCATCACGAAACCGGAAGGTCGCGGCATAACGATGATCAATCGCCACCACGCACTCCAATCCGCCCCCGGTGGGTGGAAGCTGATCAGCGCCGGGGACACCTTGCGCGAGGAGTTTCTTACGGCTCGTGACCTCCAATTGATGACCGGCAACAGTTCCGCGCAATCCATGGCCGGGCGGTTCAATGACTTCCGTGACTTCCAACAGCTGGAGCCCTTGTTCCTCCGCCGCCGCGAGGATCGCGCCCGAGAGCGGATGTTTCGAGTAACGCTCCAGGCTCGCGACGAACGTCAGTACTTCCTTTTGCGCGAAGCCGGGAGCGATCAGTTGTTCCGTCAACTTCGGCTCACCATAGGTGAGCGTGCCTGTCTTATCGAAAATCGCGGTGCGACATTCGGTGATCTGTTCAAGCACGACCGGGCTCTTGACGATGATCGCCCGGCGCGCGCAAAGCGAAATGGAGCCAATGATGGCGACCGGGATCGCGATCAGCAACGGACACGGCGTGGCGATCACGAGCACGGCGAGAAAACGAACCGCTTCCCCGCTCACTGCCCAGGCGCCGATCGCGACCGCGACCGCGACCGGCGTGTAGATCGCGCCGAGCTGGTCGCCGAGCCGCCGAAGTTGTGGGCGCTTCTCCTCGGATTCGCGCATCACTTCCATGATCTTGGCGTAGCGCGAATCGCGGGCGCGCTTGGTCGCTCGAATCGTTAACGCCGCCGCGCCATTGATGGCGCCGGAGATGACCGCGGAGCCCGCAGTCTTGGTTATCTCAAAAGGCTCGCCGGTGAGATAGGATTCATCCATTACGCCGTGACCTTCGAGAACAACGCCATCCACCGGAGAAATTTCGTGCGGATAGATAACGATGGCATCGCCGACCTCGATCTGATCGAGCGCGACATCCGCAATTCCGGAATCGCTTTTTCGATGGGCGACTGAGGGGATTCGTTTCGCGAGCGCGGCGAGCACCGAAGAGGCGCTCTTCAACGCGTAATTTTCCAGCGCTTCGCCTCCTGACAGCATCAGGACCACGATCGCGCCCGCGAGGTATTCGCCGAGCAGGACCGAGGTCACAATGGAAATGCCGGCGAGCAGATCCGAGCCGAACTCGCGACGCAAAAGCTTCCTCAGTAGCTCATAAACAAGCGGAATGCCGCCAAGCGCTAGGACCGCGAACAAGGGTGCTTCCGCCGTGAACGCATTCGTACGAAAACCGAAGCGCAGAAGCAGATGCAGGAGGATTCCGGCCAGCGCGAAAACGGCAATGAAAGTAGTCCGGTAGCGCGTGATTTCAGGGGATTCCCAAAATCTGCGGCGCGGCGGTTGATGCCGCGTCTTCGGTTCGGTCGCGGTCACCTTCGCCTCAGTCAATGGTGAGGCCGGCATGATGACTGAAAGCTATTTCTCCGTCTCGTGTTTATGCTGATCAACCCCGGCAGCAGGAGATTCAGCTTCGGGGTAGTGGCCATGCGCGGCGCTGATTGTCGATTCGTAGAGGCCTTCGACGTAGTGGATGTATTCCACGTAGCTTTTCACAAACGCGCGCCCCGCTGCCAAATCGTCCGCGTCGAATTTCTTCTTTGCCGTGGCTTCTTTGAAATGATCCCGCAAACCGTGCTCCATTTTTTCCGAAAGGAGTTGGAGCACAGGGTCGACGTTGCCGGACTCGAGCGCCTTGTCGCCTGCGGGAATGGCGGGGCCAAGATCGCGGCCAGCGGGTTTAAGGCCGGTGTAAGGTGCGCCTTCCCGCATCCGATGGACGCGCACAAGCGTTTCGAAGAAATAGCGGTCAGCCAGCTCGAGCGCCTCTGGATTGAGCTTGCGCACCGCGAGCGTTTTTTCGAAGGCCTCTTTGATTTCGGGCTCGTCTTCCTTCTGCACCCAAATCAGCACGAGGTTGACGTTGTTTTCGCTCAGCGCTTTTTCCGCCGCCTTGACGACCGGACCGTCCAGCCCGTCGCAATGCGCGTCGGCGCTCTGCAGGATCAGAAACGCCGCGGCCCCGAAGGTTGCCAGAGTCGTTAACGGGATTTTCAGCGTTCTATTTCTCATCATGCTTGCGCGGGTTCGGGTTTTGTATCGCCACCAACGTCGCCAGCGCCGAGGCAACCGTCTTGATTCAGGTCAAGAATCATCGGCTTTGCCGGCGAGCCTTCTCGCGCAGCCGGTGTTCACGTCCCCCCGGTCATCCAAACCCAGTCCCGAATCTCCGGGGGATCTTCGAAATGTTCGTGCGCGTAAGCGGAGGCGGATTCGAGTGCGGCCCGGCAACCCTGGATTAATACAGTCGTCGGAATATCGGAACGGTTCGCGCGATGCAGCGCAGCGATCGTCTCATTCAACGCCACCATTTGGAAGGGCGTGGTCGTAGTGCCCTGTTCGTTGAAGCCGCGCACGTGGAAACGGTCAGCCCGCGGGCGACCGTGCACGATCGCGTGCAGGGCCCGTTGATAACCGTGGAAAGCAAAGATGATCGGCTTGTCCGCGGTGAAAAGCTCAAAGAACTGCGGTTCGCTCATTCCATGCGGATGGACTTCAGGAGGGAAGAGCGCCATCAGATCGACCACGTTAACAACCCGCACACGAAGATCGGGCGCATGCTGACGCAACCACCACGCGGCGGCGACAATTTCCTGAGTAACAACATCGCCCGCGGACGCGAGCACTACATCCGGCTCAGCGTCGTCGCAGTTGCTCGCCCATTCCCAAATCGATGCGCCGCGCGCAATGCACCTTTGCGGACTCAAGATCGAGCCACTGGAGTTGCGGCTGTTTGTCGATCACGATCAGGTTCACGTAGTTGCGGCTGCGCAGGCAGTGGTCGGCGACCGATAAGAGACAGTTCGCGTCCGGCGGCAGATAGATGCGGGCAACGGTCCCGCGTTTTGACAAAAGCACGTCGATCAGGCCGGGGCCTTGATGACTGAAGCCGTTGTGATCGTTGCGCCAGCAGGTGGAAGTCAGGAGCAGATTTAAGGACGCGATCGGCGCGCGCCACTCCAAACGACGCGCTTCTTCGAGCCATTCGTGTGTTGCACCGTCATCGATGCGGAGACCATGGCGAAGGCTTCGTAGGTGACGTCGAGGCCGTGGCGTCCCGTGAGCAGATAACCTTCGAGCCAGCCTTCGCAGAGATGCTCGCTCAGAACTTCCATGACGCGGCCTTCGGCGCTGACGTGATCATCGACGCTGATCGTGCGCCCGCTGAAGCACCGATTCTCAACCGCGAAGACATCGCCCAGACGGTTGAAGTTTGTTTCGTCCGGGCAGGTAATGCGGAAGTTCGCTTCTGCTTTGTTCAATATGAACACGTCGCTGAGCATTTTGCCGAACTGCCGAGTTGATTCGTGGCGTTCCGTAGCGGGCGCATCTACGGGCACCGCATACTTCGCGTAGTCCGGAAGGTTGAGCGGCTTCAATAACGTTCCGCCGTTGGCGTGAGGATTCGCGCCCATTCGGCGATTTCCCTTCGGCGCGTGACTCGCCAAGTCTTCGATCAAGCGACCATTCTCGTCGAGGTGACGCGACGACGTGGCGGGCATCACCAGATCTTCATCGGTCGAGATGACTTGGACAACAACGCGGCTGCCCTCAGCCGAGATGACGGCTTCGTGAGCGGCGTTGCGTTTTCCATCGAACTGTAGGCCGAGATATTCGAGACCGCGGCAAATCTTCTCCCGCACAGGAGCTGCATGTTCGCCGACGCCGCCGGTGAAAACGATCGTTTCCACGCCGCCGAGCGCAGCGCGAGCTTGAGACTGGAAGAGTCGGCGTTGATCGTCAGCAGCGACATCGCGTCCAGTCGAGGATCTCCTTTTGCGTCCGGTATGATCGTCGTCATCGACTTGAAGTATGATTGCCGCCTAAAGCTTGCTCCGGTTTACTTGGGAACTCTGTCAGCAAAGTCTCGGAACCGAGTGCCGTAGCCTTCGTAAGTTCAGAACAACCCGCAGCCGCTCCTTTAACCCGACAACTTTGGCGGCGGATTCGGTTTGTCGTCCTGGTTGGAACTCGGGATGCCAACGCGGGTTTCGCCCTCGCGATCCTTCGCCCCGGCCGCCGGGCGGCGCGCGTCTTCGTCCCAACGCGCGGTCGGAAGTTGCCAGCCACGGCGGATGGCAATGAAGCGCAGTCCGAAACAAAGGATCAGGCCGGCGCCGGTGACAAAGGCAAAAGGAAGCTTCAGGAGAGTTCCGCTGACCACCACCGCGGCGCCAGCGAGAGCCGCGACGGCGTAAAGATCGGCCCGCAGCACCGTCGGAATTTCGCTCACGAGAATGTCTCGGACCATGCCGCCACCGATGCCGGTGAGCGCTCCGAGCAGAACCGCGGCGACCGGCGGAGCGCCGTATTGACAAGCTTTCAACGAGCCCGAAACGGCGAAAAAGGCGAGGCCCGCACCGTCAAAGATCAGCAAAGGCGTCCCGAGCTTTCGGGGCGTCCAATAAAAAACAACCAGTCCGGCGAGAGCCGAAGTCGCGACATAGCGCAAGTCGGCGATTGCCGCCGGCGGGATCGCTCCGATGAGTAGATCACGTCCCATGCCGCCGCAGGTCGCCGCCGCAAACGAGACAACAAGAACGCCAAAAATATCGAGGCGATGCCTGATCGCAGCCATCGCTCCACTGAGCGCGAAGACGAACGTGCCGGCCAGATCGAGGACCAGCACCAGAGTTTTCATAGCTGTTTCTTAACCGGACGACGCGTCGGGTGAAAGCCACGCATTTGCGCTGACCAGCAACGTCTCGACGCCGGTCGCCAAGGTAGGATGGATCACGGGCGCGAAGCGAGGGTTATGATTCGTCGGGATCTCCTGAACTTTCCCTGCGGCTTTCGCCTTTGCGTACAGATTTCGATCGGTGCCGCCGATAAACCAGAAAACGGACGGTGCGCCCCATTCCGCGCCGAAGGAACCGAAGTCTTCGCTCGCGGATGTCGGTTTGACCTCGAGAACATGATCACCCGAAAAGCGTTCACGAAAAGCATCGGCCACTCGCCTGGTCGCATCCGCGTCGTTGCTAACCAGCGAATAGCGATCCAGTGCGGTGATTTCCGGCGGCTTCGGCGCTCCCGACGCCTCGGCCTCCGCATTCACGATCCGCTTGATCGCGGCGAGCACGCGTTTGCGCACGCCTTCGTCATAGGTTCGCACGTTCAATTTTATGACGGCCTCATCCGGAATCACGTTCTCCTTCGTGCCGGCCTGGAGCGAACCGATCGTGACGACCGCGGCGTCGTTAGGCGCGATCTCGCGCGAGACGATCGTCTGCAACCGGAGCACCGTGGCCGCAGCCATGACGACGGGATCGATGCTCGCCTGCGGCATCGAACCGTGCGCACCGCGACCGAACATTCGAATCTGAAAACTGTCTGCCGCAGATGTGATCACGCCCGTGCGGCCGCCGATGGCGCCAGCTGGCCCGACCATCACATGCTGTCCAAGAACCACGTCGGGTTTCGGGAAGCGCTTGAAAAGGTTGTCATCGATCATCGCCTGAGCGCCCTGCGCGGTTTCTTCCGCGGGTTGGAAGACGGCCATCAAAGTGCCGCGCCACGGGCCCCCTTCTTTCGCCATCAGCGTCGCGGCTCCCACCAGCCAGGTTACGTGCATGTCATGCCCGCAGGCATGCATCACCGGAACGATGTTTCCTTCGGAATCCCTGGCGGTAACAGAACTCGCGTAGGCCAGTCCGGTTGCCTCCTTTACGGGCAGCGCGTCCATGTCAGCGCGAAGCATCACCGTCGGGCCATCGCCATTTCGCAGCAGACCCACGACACCGGTTTTGCCGATTCCTGAGGTGACTTCGTAACCGGCGGCCTTCAATCGTTTGGCGGCGATCCCAGCCGTGCGCGTCTCCTGCATCGACAGCTCCGGATGGGAATGGATGTCCTTATAAAGCGCTTCCAGGTCCGGCAGAAGACTCTTCAGCTTCGCGGAAAGACGATTGGAATCGCTCGAGGTTTTGTTTGAGCTGGCGATGCCAGTGGAACGCGGCTTTTTCTTCACTCCCGCAGGCTTCGCACTCTTATTCGATCGCTTCTGCTTTTGCTCTTTCATCGTTTCCTCCGGTTTGCTTCACGCAATTCCACAACTTTTCCGGCTCTTCAGCTTCGCCGCCGCGACCCGCCATGGCTGCAACGAACTTTCCGGCCTCGAATTCGGATCAGGTTTAGTGCGAGAGGCGCAATCTTTCCGACCGCCGCTAAGGCGCCGCACGATCTGCGGGCTTGGCGACGATCTGGATCTTGATGAAGTTCGATCCGCGGGGCTGTCCGGCCGGCACGCCGCCGAGGACAAGAATTTTGTCGCCGGAAACAACGGTGCCGCGTTCGAACAGGACGATTTCGGCCTGTTTCACCAGACGGTCAAAACTCTCTGGAATGCCTGTCACAAGTACCGGCTTGATACCCCACAGCAGGTTCAGCCAATGATAAACATCGGCGCTGGTCGTGAGTGCAAAAAGCGGTGTCTTCGATCGTTCGGCGGCGACCAGGCGCGCGGTGTGACCGCTGGTCGTCATCACCGCGATTGCTTTTGCATTGATCCGGCGGGCGACGGCCGTGGCCGCTTCACTCAGGGCGTGCGGATCGGTGGGATCAGTGACAGGATAAACCTTGGGGTCGGTCCCTGTTTCCACTTCGGCTGCGATCCGCGCCATCATCTCCACCGCGCGAACGGGAAACGCGCCGATGGCGGACTCGCCGGAGAGCATGACCGCGTCGGTTCCATCGATGATCGCGTTCGCGACATCGCTGGCTTCGGCGCGGGTCGGTTGGGGATCGTGGATCATGCTCTCTAGCATCTGGGTGGCAGTGATTACCGGCAGCCCTTTGCGATTGCACCTTTCGATAATGTGCTTTTGCAGCATCGGCACTTTTTCGGGCCTGACCTCAACGCCGAGATCGCCACGCGCCACCATGACTCCGCTGACTTCCTGAAGAATCTCTTCGAGATTTTCAATCGCCTCCGGCTTCTCGATCTTCGCGATGACCGGTTTGAAGCGCTCCTGGGCAGCAATAAATTCTTTCAACGTCCGGACGTCGGCAGCGGTGCGGACGAAACTCAACGAGATCCAATCAACATTGTGCGCCAGCCCGAACTCGACATCGCGCCGGTCCTTCTCGGTCAGTGAAGGGATTGGCAGCGTCAGGTTCGGAAAATTGACTCCCTGCCGGCTCTTAAGAACGCCGCCTTCGATCACGCGGCAACACACGGCGGGGCCATCAATTCCTGTCACCTCCAGTTCCAACAAGCCATCCATCAGCAGAACGCGCATGCCCGCTCGCGCGTATCGCGCGGCATCGGGATAATCGATCGGAATCGTTGCGTCCTGATTACGAAAATCCTCTGCGGGCAGAAGCGGCACGATCTCTCCTGCCGCGAGCAGCATTTCGCCGGCCGGGAGTTGTGCGACGCGGATTTTGGGACCTTGCAGGTCCTGGAGAATCGTCACCGGCGTATCCAACTCGTCCGAGATGGCTCGGATCTCGGCAATGTTGCGAGCATGCTCTTCGTGCGTGCCGTGGGAAAAGTTCAGACGGGCGACATCCATCCCAGCCGTGATGAGCCGGCGGATGATTTCAGGAGAACTGCTCGCGGGACCGAGGGTGGCGACAATCTTGGTTCGGCGCATGATGGGGAATCACTCTACTCGCCACGGTCGAGCCCGCACGAGCCGTGAGAGGAATTGCCGGTTTCGGCTGTCTTCTGTGGGTTTGAAGAAAGGGAACGCAGTTGATCGATAACAGTGCATCGATTGGCAGACGCTCGCCGGTTCTGATCGGTCGCGAGATCCGAGAGCCGGACGGCTCGTGAGCCGCGATCTTTTGTTATGAAGAAGCGCACACTTGGTCGGAACCTGGAAGTCTCATCGATCGGGTTCGGCTGCATGGGTCTCAACTTCGGCTACTCCAACTCGTTGACGAAGGACGAAGGTATCAAGCTGATCCGCGGGGCCGCGGACCGCGGCGTCACATTCTTCGATACGGCAGAAGTGTATGGGCCCTTTACGAATGAAGAGATGGTCGGCGAGGCGTTGCGGCCGATGCGAGACCGGGTCGTGATTGCGACGAAGTTTGGTTTTGCGATCGATCCAAAGGTGCGTGGCAACCGCGGTCTCGATAGTCGGCCCGAGCACATCCGGGAAGTCTGCGACGCTTCACTGAAGCGACTCGGCATCGAAAGCATCGATCTGTTTTACCAGCACCGGGTCGATCCGAATGTGCCGATCGAAGATGTGGCCGGCGCCGTGAAAGAGCTGATCACCGAGGGAAAAGTGAAACACTTCGGGTTGTCGGAACCCGGCGCGCAGACTGTTCGCCGCGCGCATGCTGTGCAGCCGGTGACCGCGCTGCAGAACGAGTATTCGCTTTGGACGCGCGGACCCGAGACAAACGGAATCCTCGAAGCTTGCGACGAACTCGGTATCGGGTTCGTACCCTACAGTCCGCTCGGCAGAGGCTTTCTCACCGGTGCCATGGGAAAGGAAAGCAAACTTCCCGAAGGCGACTTCCGCAGCACGATTCCCCGTTTCTCGTCCGAAGCGATGGAGAAGAATCAGGCGCTGGTGGATATATTAAAACGAGTTGCTGAAGAAAAAGGCGCGACGCCGGCCCAGGTCGCACTGGCGTGGCTCTTGGCGCAACGGCCGTACATCGTGCCGATCCCCGGCACGACTAAGCTCCATCGTCTCGAGGAGAATATCGGCGCCGCTGACGTCGAGCTGAGCGAGTCCGACGTAAAAGAGATCGAGGATTCTGCGTCGCAAATCCAAATCGAGGGAGAACGCTACGCACCGCAACAGCTCGTGATGGTCGGGCGCGACGCTCCGGTCGCCGCCCCCAAAGAATAAGCCACCGCGCAACTTCGTGAATTGCAGGAAGCAGTAAGAAAAACTAAGAACAACAGGTTGGAGAGAAAACGCTAAGTAGTGCGCTAGAAGACAACGCAACAGCCAAGATTCCGTCCGCTACTTCTGCTAACACTGACGCTTAAGAACTACGGGGCGGCCGAACGGATCAGGTAATCCGCTAGCGAACTATCCACCAAGGCTGTGGCCGCCGGCGCCGCTCCGACCGCGGAGACATTTATTTCTTCGCACCGTAGGGAAAAGTGCCGATCTCATCTCCTACATGAGAGCAGTAGGCTTTAGTCCGCTCCTCGATTCCTCGCTTCTAAAATGAATCCTCCTGGACGATGATCCCACATGCAAAAAATTACGCCATTTCTTTGGTTCGACTCGCAGGCAGAAGAAGCTGTCCGGTTTTATCTTTCGGTCTTTAAAGACGGGGAAATCCATTCCATTACGCGTTACCCGGAAGACGGACCGGGCGCGGCGGGCTCGGTCATGACGATCGCTTTTGAGCTGAAGGGCGAGCAGTTCGTGGCCTTGAATGGCGGGCCTGGATTTCCGTTCACCAATGCGGTCTCGCTGGTCGTGAACTGCGATTCGCAGGAGGAAATCGACTATTTCTGGGAGAAGCTGGCGGCCGACGGCGGCGAGCCGATCCAGTGCGGATGGTTGAAAGATAAGTTCGGCATGCCTTGGCAGATCGTCCCGAGCCAGGTGTGGGATTGGCTGAATGGCGATGATCCGGCGCGGGTGAAACGTGTCACGAGCGCGCTGTGGCAGATGGAAAAGCTCGACCTCGCCGAATTGGAACGAGCGGCTCGAGTGGACGGAGATCGGTCGGGTTAGCCGTCTTCGGCTCGAACCGAGGAAATGGGGCGGCACGTGCCAGTTCATTGGACCAACATGCCAATGGCGATGTCGCGGGGCGTTGCAAGTCGCCGGATCGGCCGATGTCCTTTAGATTCTCGCTATGACTGACGTGACGATTGATGTGATCAAAAACGGCCCTTACATCGTGAAGGGTGAGGTGGAAATGAAAGACGCGGATGGGAAATCCTATCCACTGGAAAAACGGATGGCGCTCTGTCGCTGTGGCGCTTCCACGGAGAAGCCGTTCTGCGACGGGACCCATTCAAAGATTGGCTTCCAGGCGGCCGAGAAAGCCGTGCCTGAGTCAGCCGAGAGTTAGACTGGTTAGGCAAACGCCGCGGTCGCCGGAGGCAGGCTCGGTCGACGAACGGCATCTCGTCCTTCTGCAGCAGAAATATTGCAGTGCGTTTAGGAGTCATCTCCGCCTAACGAATCCACGACGACGCATTCTCCGCCGCTAAGAAAAATCGAGCACTACTTTGCCAACACTCTGGCTCGTTTCGAGATAAACATGCGCCGCCTGGATGTCGGCCACGGGAAAGACCCGGTCGAGCACCGGGCGCAAATCGCCGGAGGCCAGAAGCGGAACCACGTGCGCGGCAAAGTCGCGAATTGCCTCGGCTTTTTCCTCGATCGATCGGGAACGCAGCACCGTCCCGACGATCGTGGCGCGTTTGCGCAGGAGAAGAGAAAGATCGATTTCGGCGCGCGATCCCGCGGTTGTGCCGACACAGACGAGGCGGCCGCGGACGGCAAGGGCGCGGAGGTTTGCGGCGAAGTAGGCGCCGCCCACGAGATCGATGATGAGGTCGGCTCCGACGCCGTTGGTCGCCTGGTGGAGGGCATCGACAAATTTACCGGGCGGCGTGCTGGCAACGAAACTAGCGTCCAGTCCGAGGTCGCGAATCTTCTCCAGCTTTCCGGCGTGACGAGAGGTCCCATAAACGAAAGCGCCGGCGAGATGCGCCAGTTGCACGGCGGCGGTGCCAACACCGGAAGCAGCCGCGTGGATCAGAACCCGCTCGCCCATTCGCAAACCGCCTCGGGCAAAAAGTGCGTCATGCGCGGTGATGAACGCTTCCGGAATGGCGGCCGCCTCGGTGAAACTCAGGTCGGCCGGGATCCGCGCGAGGTTACTCTCGGCCACGATGACATATTCCGCCTGGCCTCCGCCGGCGGTGATGCCGAAAACGCGCGCCCCTTTTTTCCAGCGCCGCACTCCTCCGCCTAACGATTCCACTTCGCCCGCAAACTCGAGCCCCGGAATGTTTCCTGGATATCCGGGTGGCGCTGGATATTTCCCTTCTCGTTGCAGAAGATCGGCGCGATTCAATCCCGCCGCGTGTACTCGCACCCGCACGTAATCGCCGGTGGGCGTGGCCGGCGTTTCAGTTTCGCCCAGTTGGATTTGTTCAGGTCCGCCCGACGAGGTGATCAAGACAGCGCGCATGCTGTTCAAGACACTCAGGCCCGTTCCCGCGCAAGGCTTTGCTGCATCGAATTTTCCAGCACAAACGTCTCCCCAATCTCGCGCAGCGCGATGCGCTCCGGTGCGGTAGCCAGCGCCGTGGCGAATCGTTCAATCGGTTCCCGAAACGGTTCGGAGCTGAGCTTAAAAGTCTGGTGATGCATCGGCATGATGAAGTGCGCACCCGCCGCGTTGGACATCGCGATCGCTTGTTCCGGTGTGCAATGCGAGCGAATCCACGGCTCGTAGGCGCCGATGCTAAAGATGGCGAGATCGTAAGGGCGTCGATCGTGCAGCTCTGCAGAGCTATTCGTTAGGGCGGTGTCGCCGGAGAAGATCACCCGCCGCCCGTTTCGTTCGAGAACGTAGCCATTGTAGCCGCGATGGACATCGCGGCGCAGTCGGGCGCCCCAGTGATTCACCGGAATTGCCCTAACGATGAGGGTTCCGACCGACACCTTAACTTCGGCCCGCTCGCCCCAACGCAATTCCCTGATCTCGCGCAGCTTCGTCCAGTCGAGCAAATCGCTCGTCTGCGGCGCGGTGACGACCTGGGTTCGCGAATCGAATTGCCGAAGCGTTTGCCAATCGATGTGGTCGAAGTGCGCGTGCGAGAGGAGAACGAGGTCGATCGGCGGCAGCTCGCGAAACGTGAGCGCCGGTTGGGTGAGGCGCTTCGGGCCGATCGTGAGCAATCCAGGAATCCGAATTCCGCAGCGCGCGAACAGCACCGGGTCGCTCAGAATCGTCACGCCGTAAAAGTTAAGAAGCACCGTGGAATGGCCCAGCCAGGCCGCGGTGAGGCGGTCGTCAGGCCATTCGTTAGGCTGAGGATGCGCGAAGGCCGGCGCGATCGGGCGCCTGCTTTCGACCGCCCACTCGTGCCAAAGATGGGCCAGCCAACTGCGTTTCCTGCTCACTTCGTCTGCGCGCCCGGTCAATTGGTTAGATCTGGTCGTTCAACAGAAGTCGCGCGCAGAAAAATCGCGGGCCACAAGCGGTGGAACGGTGCCAGCAAAGTCCTGCGGGCTGTCTTGCGTGGAGCCCGTTTGCAATAAAAGACCGAGCGCAATGCGCCATTCTCACAGAAGGAACTGGACCAACGGAGGCGTTGCTCCGAAGACGATCAGACCGTCGGCGAGACTGCTGCGACCGTCGGAACCGGTTATTTATTTCACCACACCAATCTCGGCTCGCCGGTTTTTTGCCCAGGCCTCTTCATTCGACGCCGGGTCAGCCGGCATCTCCGCGCCAAAACTCACCGTCTGGATATTCTGCGCGCTCGCGCCGCTCGCGATCAGGGCTTCCCGGACAGATTCAGCGCGGCGTTCGCCGAGGCCCCGATTATATTCGGCGGTGCCGCGTTCGTCAGTGAATCCCGCAATAATAATCTGGCCGCCGCCGCCCTGGAGGAAACTGGCGATCTGCTGGATTTTGCCGTTCTCGGAGCCGGCGATGTCCTGACTGTCGAACGCGAAATAGATCGGCTGAAACTGCCGGCGATCGACGTTGCTGCTCAAGAACGACGTGCCGCCTTCCGGCCGGTCGGGCAGCGGCGTACCGTTCACATAATCGCCGGTGCTGCCGGCGGTCTGACCGCCTTTTTTCCCTGCACAAGCGGAGAGGAGCGCGAGCAAGGCGAGCGACGAAAATAGAGCGAGCGGGCGACGAAACTGGAGATTCATAAGAGCTGCGCGAGCATAACGGCAGCGCCCGGCCATGCAAGCTGTCGGGGAACTGACGTGGCTCTGTTCGTTAGGCACTCGTTAGGCGGGAATCGGCGACTACCGTCATCCCGGCGCAGCCGAGGGATTCCGTGGAGCGGCCCTTTCAGGTTTCGTCACAGGACTCCCCGGCTCCGCTGTGCTTTGCTCGGAATGACCGGCCATTTCAGGCGCTCCCGAGCCTTGCGGCGTATTCGTTAGGCGGGTTTTTCCGCGCCGAAGCCATGGAAAAGGCGGTAGAAAAATCCGCCTTCCGCATCTTCGTAATCCATTATTCTTCCGGCACGCGCCACGAGCACCGGGATATCCGCCCGATTTAAGATTCCGCGTGTCAGATCGCCCATGATGTAGTGGCGGAAGTTGCCGGTCGATTGGGTCGTGCCGGTAACAACCAGATCGTGATCGTTTTCTCGGATCTGGGCGAAAATCTGATCGAGCGCGAACCCGTGGCGGAGCCGGAGTTCGACGGGGACGCCGCGTTTTTCCAGGCTCTCTTTTTGCGCACGGAGGTTGCGTCCCAGTTCGGAGTCGGAAGCAAGCACACGATCGACGTCTTCTTCCAATCGCATGAGATTTGCATAGATTGCGGGTGGCTCAGCCATGACGTGGAGCAGCGTAATGCTGGCCCCGACACAGGAGGCGATCTCGGCTGCCATCTGCACCGCATCGTCGCTGTAACGCCGCCCTCCGGTGCAGACCAGGATCCGCTCGACGTGTTCGCAAACGCCGATCGCGACGAGCACGGGAGGCGGCACGGCTTTGATTACTTCGTAGGTTTTTTCCGGCCGCAAATACATCCCGCCGCTTCCTTTCCGGCGCGCGCCGATGATGGCGAGGTCGTATTCGTTCGACGTCGTCTCCGCAAGAATCTGCCGGATCGGCTCACCGGAGCGGATCACGATCGCCGGCTCCAGGCCGCGCTTGCGCAACATCTCCGCCTCGCTCTCAAGCGCCGCGCGCAACGCTTTTTCGTCTCCCGCTTTTTCGGCAATGCCGAGGAGCGTGGTGGGAGATTTGCACGGCGCGCCAATCAAGCCGCCGAGCCGAGTGGGACTATCCGAGGGATCAGTTCCATCGCTGCAAATGAGAAGACGCATGGCGGCTAGAGTTTCTGCCCGGTAAACAAAGTGTAGAGGACAATGGCCGCGCCGATCAACGGCAGCGGCACGAAAAGAAGCCGAATCTTCGGCCCGGCAAAGTATTGAGTGAGAATAGCACCGATCTGCGCGCCAATCGCGGCCCCAATATTCATGACGAGCGCGACCAGGATGTCGACGTTGCCCTTCACGGCGTGGCTGAACGTCCCGTAGCTCGCCGAGATGATGATCTCGAAAAGGTCGGTTCCGACCGCGAGGTGCGTCGGAATCCCGAGCACGTAAACCAACATCGGCATGCGGATGTAACCGGCGCCGCCACCCAGAAATCCGCTGAACAACCCGCCAATGAACGAGACGATGATGATGACCCAGAGTGAAATCGACTTCACGCCGGAGGTCGGGAGCGAGATCATCGGCCAAACCCGAAGTCCCTGGATCGCTTTCGTCACGTTGTCGAATGATGAAACATCGGGTCCGCGCCCGGTGCCGCCCATCGTTCCCTTGCCGCCCGAGCTGCGTTTTACCAGCCGCATCGTCTTCCAGCTTTCCCAGATCATGAAGCTGGAAATGCTGCAGTAGATGCAGATCGAAATAACGCTGACCACGAAATCAACGTTGCCCTGTCGTTTCAGCAACTGAATCAACTGCGCGCCGCACTCCGCGCCGCCAATCGTGCCCAGGGCCATGATGAACCCCAGACGCAGATCGACATTTCCGAGCGCTCGATGGCGCTTTGCCGCCACGACCGATTTTCCAACAATGTGGGCGAGATCCGTCCCGATCGCGTAATTCCAATGCATGCCAACCGCGCGCAGCGCTGGGCCGGCAATAAAGCTCCCGCCCACCCCGAAAAATCCGCCCATGACGCCGATTAAGAACCCGATGATGACGAGATAAACCGGACTGATGTCCGTCCCGGAGATCGGGAAGTACATCGCGAGGAGCGGAATCATTCCGAGCGTCCGCGCAGGAGTTTGAAGATGAGGGTCGTGACGCTTTCGAGGACCACCGCCTGACCGATGATCAATGCGATCGAAACGACCGCATAAGTCTTGATCCGATCGTGATCGAGCTGCGCGAGCCAATCGCCGAGGAAATGGAGAACGAGAAAGAAATACGCCGCCACTAGGATCCCGTAAACGACGAGCTCGATGGCAAACGATCTGACCGTCTTTTTGGCTCCGGCTTTCATAACGGGTTGGGGGTGGTCCCGCGTCATTTGGCCGCGATGAGGCAGAGCGTCAACCGAAAATCCCTTTGCGTGCGGAACGATTCTTCCTAGGTTCGTGGCCCCGAAAGAGCCGGGAAACGATTATGGCCGATGTCTCGAACAAATATGAAGAAAACGTAGCGGGAAAGTTCTACGTCGATGATCAGTGCATCGACTGTGATCTCTGTCGCGAGACCGCGCCCGCGAACTTTAAGCGGAACGACGACGGCGGCCATTCCTTCGTTTACAAGCAGCCGGAAAACCCGGAGGAAGAAGCGCTTTGTAAGGAAGCAATGGAAGGTTGTCCCGTCGAAGCGATCGGTAACGATGGCGGCGACGGCTGATCACCGCGCCCCCTTCCTGCACCTGCGCGCGGAAGTGTAAGTGCAGGTGGAAGAGCAGGCGAGCAGCGGCGGGAGGAAACCCGTCGCCCTAACCATCGCGGGCTCGGATTGCAGCGCCGGCGCAGGACTCCAGGCCGACCTGAAAACTTTCGAAGCTCTCGGTGTTTATGGATTGACCGCAGTCACCTGCGTGGTCGCGGAAGTGCCAGGTAAAGTGTCCTGCATTCAAGCGGTCGAGCCCGAAAATTTACGCGAGCAGATCGAGCTCCTGCTCGGGAATTTTCCGGTCGCAGCGGTGAAAACCGGGCTGCTTTTTTCGCCGGAGAACGCCTCGCTCGTGGCCGAGTTTTTCGAAGAGCGCGCGCCCGCCAAAATCCCGCTCGTGATCGATCCAGTCATGGTGGCGACCAGTGGCGACGCGCTCTTGCAGGACGCGGCGGTGGAGACTTATCGCTCGCGCCTTTTTCCCCTCGCGACGCTGGTTACGCCGAACATGGCGGAAGCCGCAGTGCTCGCCGATATGCCGGTGCGGACTCTCCCGCAGATGCGCGCGGCCGGCGAGAAATTGCAGAGAGAATTCGGCGTTCCCTTTCTTTTAAAGGGCGGACATCTCGAGGGCGACGACGCCATCGACCTGTTGTTCGAAGACGGTGAGGTGACAGAGTTTTCCGCGCGCTATGTCGCGGGAGTTTCTACGCACGGCACCGGCTGCACCTATTCCGCGGCGGTTGCCGCCGGACTCGCTCAGGGTCTCGCGCTTCAGGAAGCAATCACGCGCGCGAAGGAGTTTGTGAGCCGAGCGATCGATCAGCATCTTTTCTGGAGGACTTCGTCAGGCGAAATTCACGCGCTCAACCATTATCTGTAGGGCGTCCGATCCGCCGCCTCACGTTGACGCGCGAAAAGTAACGAACTGTTCTACCGCTCCCAGGTCTGCTCCTGCAAGGCGATCAACGCGGCGGCCGTTTCCGCCTGTTTTTTGCTGGGGCCGATCCCTTCGCCGAGAATTTTGCCTTCCCACGTTACCCGCACGGAAAATGTCTTCTCGTGTTCGCGCCCGGCCTGCGAGATCAATTCGTAAACCGGGCTGCGGGGCGAGATCGCCTGAAGCAATTCCTGGAGCCGTCCCTTCGGATTGATCTCAAGCGTTTCCTCCTCGAGGCGCTCAAGCTCGTCCCTCATTTCCGCGAGAATAAACTGCCGCGCGACCTCGATTCCGCGGTCCAGGAAAATCGCGCCTAACAATGCCTCAAACGCGTCGGCCAGCGTCGAAGCGCGCTCCCGGCCGCCGCTCGCTTCTTCGCCCCGACCCAGGAACAGATGGCGGCCGAGATCCAGACGGACGGCCTGCATTTTGAGCGATTGTCGCGATACGAGTCGCGCCCGCCTGACCGTCAGGCGACCCTCGCCGGCGTCGCTGAAAAGCTTGAACAAATGCTCGGTAATGACGAGCTGAAGAACCGCGTCGCCGAGGAATTCGAGCCGCTGATTATCATAATGCGGGCGCTGTTTTTCATGACGCACGCTGGGATGAGTGAGCGCTTCGGTCAGCAGTTGCGGGTCGCGAAACCGATGCCCGATGCGTTCTTCGAGTGGGTGCACAACGATCGTCAGGGCGTCGGGCGGGGCTGTTTCGTGTAAACGCCGATCGACGTAATGACGTCAACCGCGCGCTGCATCACCGCATCGTGCAATGGCGCCTTCTCGCCGCGAGCGCGGCGCTCTTGCCGGTCCTGGATCGCCTCTATTTCCGGATTAGTGCCGGCGAGAAGCGCGGCTTCATTCAGATGCGGGCGGTCTTCCTCGAAAATGAATGGGCCCATTCCTTTCGTGAGGCTTTGGGTGAAGATTTCGCGCTTCGCCGCGAGGGATTGCGCGACGGGAATTTCCGGTTGGACGCGATGAGGAAAGCTCGCAGTTTGCTCCGGCAAAATCGCTTCCATCGAGGCCACGTGAAGCACCAGTCCGTTCGAGAGCGGCAGATCCGCATACGCGACTGCGCCGCCGCCGGTCGACTGCCCGATCAGGATCGCTTTGTCGCGCGCCCGGAGAACGCTGGCGAGCGCTTCGGCGGCGCCGACCGTTTCTTCATCGATCAATACGCTAAGAAAGCCGCTATAAGCCGGGCTGCGGTCGGATGTGAATGTCCGGTTTTTCGCCGGGTCCGGTCCGTGCATTGTAAAAAGCTCTTCGCCCTGCGGCACGAAGCGCTTCGCAAACTCCGCCGCGGCCGCGAAATCGAACGCCTGACCGGCGGCCCGCAGGTCGAGAACGAGAGCGTCGACCTTTTTCGCGGCGAAATCGTTCAATGCATTGTCGAGTTCGCTGAGATCACTTTTCCGCAACCCACTCGGGCGCAGGTAACCGATATGTTCTTCGATGATCTCGTGATAAAAGGGCGCGGGCGATTCGTTAGGCGACGCGGCCGGTGCGAGATTGAGGCCGAGTCCGAGCCGGTCGAGCAACCCGGCAAGTGTGGCGCGGTGCACGGCGACTTCATCGACAGCGGCGGGAGCGACGTAATTCTTACGAATGAAATCCAGCGCGCGCTCGAGGTCGGCCGGCGGCAAGAGATCGACCGGGTCGGCCGGTTCAGGGGAAGGCGAGACGGCAGCCGTCGGCGCAGGTGTGGCTACTGGAGGCGCAGCGAAAGCGGCCCCTCCGCAAAGAACAATCGTTAGGCAAAGGCTAAGAGCGGGACGCCACATCAGTCTCGCCGAGCTTAGCCGGGAGCGCGGCGAGAGCAATGTCGCGTCGATAATGCGCGCCTTCGAAATGGATTTTCTCGACCGCAGAATACGCGATGTCGCGTGCCGCGGGAAGACTGGACCCGAGCGCTGTGACCGCGAGCACGCGCCCGCCGCTGGTGACGATATCTCCATTCTCCCGCCGGGTTCCCGCGTGAAAAACCTGGACGTTTTCCATCTCAGCCACTTCCTCGAGACCGCTGATTTTTTTTCCAGCTTCGATCCGACCGGGATAACCGGCTGACGCCATCACGACCGTCACGGCCGGCCGTTCGTCGAGCTCGATCCGCGCGGTTTCAATCTGGCCATCGATTGTGCTCTCGAGCAGCGGCAGCAGATCGCCTTTCAGGCGCGGGAGGATGACCTGCGTTTCCGGGTCGCCGAAACGGCAGTTGAACTCCAAAACCCGCACAGCCCCATCCTGGATGATCAACCCTGGAAAAAGCAGGCCGTGGAAGCGCAGCTTTTCGTCGCGCAGACCGCGCAGAAGCGGGCGCATGATTTTTTCGTCGAACTGCTTTTCGAGGTTCTGATCCCACGCCGCCGCCGGGCTGAACGCACCCATCCCGCCGGTGTTTGGACCCTCGTTCCCATCGCGCAAACGCTTGTGATCGCAGGCCGTTCCCAGCAACTGGTAATGGTCGCCCGCGACGAGCGCGTGGAGCGAACATTCCCAGCCGTTGAGAAATTCCTCGATTAAGACCCGCGCGCCAGCCGCGCCGAAACGGCGGTGTTCGAGCATGTCGTAGAGCGCCTGCCGCGCGCTTTCGGCGTCGGGCGCGATCACAACCCCTTTGCCCGCCGCCAAACCGTCGGCTTTCACCACGATCGGGTAATGCAGCTTTTCGACAAATCGGCAGGCCTTCCTGATCTCATCGAAAATCCCGGCCATCGCCGTCGGCACGCCGGCACAACGCATTACCTGTTTGGCGAAAACTTTTGACGACTCGAGTCGCGCCGCCGCCTTGGTCGGTCCAAAGATGCGCAGGTTTTCGGTTTCGAATTCATCGACGATCCCGGCGGCAAGCGGATCGTCCGGGCCGACGACGGTGAGGTCGATGCGGTTTTCTTGAGCGAACCGGCGTAACCCAGGGATGTCGTTAGGCGGAATCGGGACGTTCTCGCCGAGCTCAGCCGTGCCCGCATTGCCGGGCGCGCAAAAGAGCTGCTCGATGCGCGGGGACTGTTTGAGTTTCCACGCGAGCGCGTGTTCGCGGCCGCCTCCACCAACTACAAAAAGTCGCATAAGAATTCTGGTCTGGGAAAGGTTGTTGTCGGGACGGAACGCCGAGACGAAGGCCTCGCAAACCGAATCCAGTTGAGCGGGGTGTTCGCTTCCGGGGAAACGCGTCAGGATCGAGCATTAGGGAACAGCCCGATTTTGCCAAGAAAAAAGCTCCGCCTTCGGCAGAAAAAATTTCGGAAGCCATCTGCAAGCGCATATACCTCCCAATCAGCGCGTATCTCTCCAGTTGCGCCCGTCGCGTCTGCGGATAACTCAAGAGTCATGCCTGCCCGCTCCAAAGCCGCCTCTGTTATGAATCCCGGGTGCCTCTCTCGTGTCGTGCTCGATCGCATCGCCGACAAATGGACGGCGCTGATCATCTACGTGCTGGCTAATGGCACCCATCGTTACGCTATTCTCCGTCGTGAGATCGGTGGGATTTCGCAGAAAATGCTCACCCAAACGCTCCGCAGCCTCGAGCGAGATGGACTGGTTTCGCGCAAGGTCCATCCGGTGGTGCCGCCGAAGGTCGAGTATTCTCTTACCCCGCTCGGTCGGACTTTGATCGAGCCGTTGCGGGCGATCTGCACCTGGTCCGAAAAGCATTTGCCGCAACTGCAGGCGAATCGGGCACGGTCGGGCCGCGGGCCTGCCGGACCGAATCGGGAATCTTCTTCGCGCAGTTCGTAATCGACCGCGCCATGGTTCAGGTCGAGTCGATCATTCTACTGCTGATGCTGGCGGCTGCGCTCGTGGTCGTCGCGAACAAATTCGCGATTCCCTATCCAGTCTTGCTTGTGCTCGGCGGGCTCGCGGTGAGCTTCATCCCGAAGCTGCCGGTCATTCAGTTGAACCCGGAACTGGTGTTCTTTCTTTTTCTTCCGCCGCTGCTTTATCCGGCCGGCCTCTTTACTTCGTGGCGGGATTTTCGGCGGAGCCTGCGACCGATTTTGTTTCTCGCGATCGGCCTCGTCCTGCTCACGATGACCGTGGTGGCGTGGGTCGCGCATACCTACATCGCGGGTCTGCCTTGGGCGGCCGCGTTTGCGCTCGGCGCGATCGTTTCTCCACCCGACGCGGTCGCGGCCGAAGCCATCTTGAAACGGCTCCGTGTGCCGACGCGGATTGAAGCGATTCTGGAGGGAGAAAGCCTGGTGAATGACGCCACCGCCCTGGTCGCGTATCAGTTTGCAGTCGCGGCGATGGTGACCGGTCGCTTCTCGTTAGGCGAGGCGAGCGTGGAGTTTCTGATCGTGGCATTTGGCGGCGTCGCGCTCGGCCTCGTGGTCGGCTATTTCTCCCGCTGGGTACAACACCAACTGAATGATCCCCCAGTCCAGATCACGATCTCACTCCTGACGCCGTTCGCCGCTTACCTGCTTGCGGAACATGCGCATCTCTCCGGCGTTCTCTCTACCGTTACCGCCGGGGTTTATCTCGGCTGGCATTCGACCGCGCTGCCGGCGCGCACTCGACTCCAAGCGCAGTCTTTCTGGGAAATGATCGCGTTTCTTCTGAACGGTTTTATTTTTATCGTGATTGGGCTGCAGTTGCCGGAGATCCTGCGGGCGCTGAGCCATGAGCCATTCATGCGCCTCGTCCGATATGCGCTGCTCATCAGCGCGACGGTGGTGCTGGTGCGAATCGTGTGGGTTTTTCCCGGGACTTACCTTCCGGGTTGGCTGAGTCGCAAATGGCGGGCGCATGAACCGAGGCCGCCCTGGCGACACATGCTGCTCGTTGCCTGGGCGGGGATGCGCGGCGTCGTCTCCCTGGCTGCGGCTTTCTCTCTGCCGCTCGTGCTGGATGACGGGCGACCTTTTCCCGGCCGGAGTTATATTTTGTTCCTGACCTTTTGCGTGATTCTGACAACGCTGGTCTTCCAAGGGCTGACCCTTCCCATCCTGATTAAGAAACTCGGCATCCAGGACGACGGCGCAGCCGACCGGGAGGAACGCGACGCGAGATTGCGCGCAAACGAAGCCGCGGTTGACTTCATCGAACAGCGCGCGCTCGAGCAACATTTGCCGGAAGAGGTGATGGTCCGCGTCCGGGCGGAATACTGCGACCGAATCGCGCAACTCGAAGCCGCCGCCGGCCAGACGAACAATCCTGGCGGAGAAGTCGCAACTCCCACCTACCAACGTCTGCAATTCGGCGCGCTCGGAGTAGAGCGGCAAACAATCATCGCGCTCCGCAACTCGGATCAGATCAACGACGAAGCGCTTCGGCATATCCAGCGCGATCTCGACCTCGCGGAAGCACGACTGACCGGAGACTAACGAATAAAGAACTCCGAGTGACTCCCGAGGCGGATGAACGAGATCCATTAGCAGTGCGCGCGATGTTTGATCGTGTCGCGGCTCGCTACGATCTGGCGAACCACCTCCTGAGTTTCGGATGCGATTTCTGGTGGCGGCATCGCGCTTCGGAAATCGTAAAACAATGGCAACCGCGGACGGTTCTGGACCTGGCAACCGGAAGCGGCGATCTCGCGCTCGCAGTCGCTCGAAAGTTACCCGCCGCCGAAGTCCTCGGGGTCGATTTTTCTCCAGAGATGCTGGCTCGCGCACGTGCCAAAGGACTTGAACAGACGCTCCTCGCTGACGCCCTGCACCTTCCCTTTGCAGACGAGACCTTTGAAGCCGTAATGGTCGCTTTCGGCCTGCGAAACATGAAGGATAGAGGCGACGTCTTGGAGGAAATGGCGCGGGTTCTCACTCCGACCGGGCGCTTATTGATTCTTGATTTTTCTCTACCCCGCGGGTTTCTCGGCCTATTATACCGCTTCTATCTGCATCGTTGCCTGCCTTTGGTTGCCCGTTGGATCACAGGGGAGGAGGAGGCCTATGACTACCTTGGCGCTTCAATCCAGCGGTTTCCCAGCGGTAGCGCGATGACTGAATTCATTGAAGCACATGGCTTTGCCGACGCGAGCAACTTGCCATTAACGGGCGGAATCACCTCGATCTACTGCGCGCAAAAGCGGACCTAACGCTGCGACGGAGCTATCGTCGGAGAGCTGACGGCAGTAGGAACAGGACTCGCCGTCGCGCTCGAATTCGCCGTCGCACTTGGCTTTGCCGTCGGAGAAGGACTCGCCGATTTCGTCAATGGGAGTTTGAGCGCTGTGAAATCCGGATTGCTGATCAGAAAAGTGCCATCACGTCCATCCACCTTGGCATACCACATGGAGTTCTCGGTCTTTCCGCCGATCGTTAGCTTGTTCAAATTCTTTGGGTCCTTCGCCGTCGCAAACGTCAGCACCATCGCTGCGTCATCAAAACCCTGAGCAGGCGTGGTCGCACCCACCCATCTCACCGCGCGCAATGACGCCAAAGTGTTGACCAGCGATCGAATGTCCGAGTTATCCGCCGCCACGCTCCCTTTGTCGGCTTTCCAGCTTTCAGGTCCTGTTCTGGTGAACGGTTCTTCCTTGTCGGTGACCCTGGCGAAGTGAGTAATTTCTGAGGGCTTAAATTTAAATACGGACAGCTCCTGCCACTGGGACGGTTCGGTCCAGATATTCGCGAGTATCTGACGATTCAATGCTACAATGAAAGGTTCTTCGCCAACCCGCGCGTCAATATTCTCTCCTTCAATCTTGCCAAAGGAAAGGGTGAGGAACGGATGCTCGCCCGCTCCGGTCTCCGCCGTGTTCTCTGAAGCGAAAGAGCTGAAAGTGAGCTGAAGCGAAGGGTGGTCAAGACCGTAAGTCGCTAAGTCTGAAGCCGTGTCGGCCACGAAATTCGTTACTAACTGTTCATTTAAGGTGCTGACTAGGCGGCGCACTTCCTCGCCGTTCGCCGGGAGGTTGTTGGCGCTCGCGATCGTCCAGCTTTCTCCCTTCCGCGCGAGCACAACTTCTGGTTTGCCCGCCGGCTGGATATGAATGCGGTCGAGATTATCACTATCAATCCTGACTAGGTGACGATCGCGGAGATCGTTAGGTCGGAGGGTGAGAAACTCCGCGGTTTTATCTGATAACGTATAGACACCGTTTCGCGGAAGAAAGCGTGCATAGACCTGATCTTTCTTTTTCGCTCTGGCTCCGATCTGCAATGTCTCGCCCTGCTTATCATCCGGCCCGTAGAGAGTGACTGAGCCGCGCGCGTCGGACAGGCCATAGCCATGCAAGTCTCCGTTGCCGTCACTAACGAACTCGTTGATCCGCGCGTTGGTGATTTGCGCGATCAGATCGGCGATCTTCTGATCGTCACCGCGCGCTTGAAGCGGCTTCACGATCGCCCAGTGCTCACCTTGTTTGGCGAGTTCTATCTCACCGGCGCTGCTTTTTAAAACTGCACGTGTGACTTGCGCGGAGGTTAAGCCAGTCAGCTTCCGATCTCGGAAATCGTTCGATTTCTTTGAAATGTCCGTCTTAACCGTTTGCGCGACGATGAAGACGTCCTTTGAGTGGCCAATCCGCACGTAAACTTGATTTTCAAGCGCGGCGTCTTTCCCGAAACGAATCTCCTGCGGCCCGTCGGGCAGCTTCAGTGTGAGACGGAGCTTTGGCTGGATCACGCCGAATTCTGCCAGATCGGACTTGCCTACCTCGGGATTGCCCTTCCCCGGCACCACGGCGAATTTTTTCCAGCTCTCAAGATCCGAGATCAGGTTATCGATCGCAGCGGCGTCGGCCTGATCTTTCACCGGCGCAGTCAGTCGCCATTTGTTATTTTCTTTCTGCAGCTCGATTCGGTCGTCGCCATTCTGAATAACGATCCCCTGGAGCTGATCGCGATCAAAGTTCAGGACGTTCCCCGCCTGCCGCTTGGTCTCGGCGGTGTTTGGCTTCCGGCTTTCGAAGTATTTGATCCAAACGCCCAGGCCAATCGCGATTAGCAGAAGAATGAGCGTTGTGCGTGTGCGCATAACCTATTCTCGTTAGGCACGACGCCGCCACCAGACGAAGAATCCCACCAGCGCCGGGGTGAGCGGAATGAACACCAGAATAATCCAGCGCAGGTTCCGCAGCTCGCGTTCGTCCAGAGTAAACGTGAGAACTTCCGGAATCTTCGGCGCGATTCCGATCAGTTGCTCGCGACTTAGAAGCCAGTTCAGGCTTGCTGAAACGAAATCGAGCCCCTGCTGTCCTTGAGTCAGGGCATCGTCGTGAATGAAGGTCGAGTTCGCCACAATGATCAGGCGCGCGGAGTTGATCTGCACGCGCTGATCGTTACTTCCGCCTTTCTCGACGGAGGCTGCGATTGTTAGTGGATCGCCTTTGTCCTTCGCCGGATCGTATTGCAGCAGAGATTCATCGTCCGAGTAATAATCAGATTCGCCCCAGTAGCCTTTCTCGGCCTGCGCGAGCGGCGCGAGATGGATATTCGCAGCCGCCATAACCTGTGCCGGCTGGAGAGTGAGGGAGCTGGTCGCGCCGATGAAAGGCGCACGCACATCAGCGAGGCGCTGGGTGACAGGATTATCGGGAAGGAAATGTGCGACTACATCGCGCACCCGGGCGACCTCCTGAATTCCCGTCTTCACCATCGCCATCAGTCGATCATCATCGACCTTCACCCCGAGCTCACTGAGAAAAGCAGATAACCGCGTGGTCTTCGCCGTCGGATCGATCAGGAGCAGGATCCGGCCATCTTTATTCCAGAAGTCGCGCAAAAGTTTCATCTCGCGTTCGGAGAAGTCGTATTGCGGTCCGTCTATCATCACGACTTTGATCTCGGCGGGAATCGATGGAACTTCGAAAAGGTTCAGCTCCTTGAACTCAACGTTCTCGTTCTCGATAAAGGTTTTCATTATCGAGACAGGACTGGCCCCGGTCAGCGGCGGCTCCTTATGGCCAAGGACGTAGCCGACGATATTCTTCTTTCCCTCCACCACGTCGATTAACGCACTGGTGATCGCTTGCTCACCCTTGAAAGCGGTGATCTGCGGTTCTTCGCCCGTGAGCGGATTCGGTTGGCTCGTCTCCGCCATCTCGGAAGCCTTGACTGTTTTGTTCCGTCCTTTGTAGTCAAGAATCAGCACGCTTTCGTCCGTCACGACCTTATACTTTGCGAGTAACTCTTTCGCGCGCGTCAGACTTCGTTCCGGATCCACGTATTCGACGTCGATCTTCCCACCGGAGGCATATTGATATTCGGTGAGAAGACTTTGGACATCGCCGTAGATCGGGTTCTGCGAAGCGAAGAAAACCGTGATGCGCACTTTGCCGTCGATGCCATCGAGAAAGTGCTTCGTCCGATCCGAGAGCGCATACTTCTTATCCCGCGAGTAATCCCAGCGGCGATAATGTTGGAACCCAAGATAGTTCACCATCGCCGCGAGCAGGATTAAGATCGCGATCTGTATGACGACATTCAGACCGATCTGGAAACGGTGAATCTTCTTCGGCTGGCTCGCCGGTGCTATGTCGTCAGCCATCGGTCACAATCTCCACTTCCGAACCTGGAACGCCTGATAGGTAAACGTGAGCGTCACTACAGTCATACTGAGATAGAGCACAATGGGCCGGGTATCGATCACTCCGCGAGAGAGTGTCCCCATCTGCTCAATCGCAGAAAAATAGCCAAGGAGCTGGCGCGTCTCGGAAGTGACATCAAGCAAAATGAAAGAGACGAGCCCGAGAAAGAAGAGAAGAGTAATCACGGCAAAGGAAATGACGGCCGCGACGATCTGGTTTTTCGTCAGGACAGACGCGAAGCAGCCGATCGAGAGATAGAACATGCCCAAAAGGAGAAGCATCAGATAACCGCCTAGGTAAGCTCCGGTCGAGCCGGCGGCCGGCTGATGAGTAATCGTCTGGAAGATAACAAAATAGAGAATCGTAGGAATCCAAAGAATGATGTAGAAGACGAGAGCGCCGAAGTATTTTGAGAGAACGACCTGCCAATCGCGCACCGGCGCAGTCATGAGCGGCTCGATCGTGCCGAGCTTAAATTCCTCCGAGAAAAGCCGCATCGTGATGAGGGGAAAGATAAGGACGAAAGCAAACCAGAAGAAGACAGAGTTAAAAAACGCTTCCTCGACCGAGTAGGGAATCGGTCGCTGGTTCATGTAGGAAACCTGAAAGTAAAAGTCGGCTCCGCTGACGAGGAGGAAGAAGACCAGGACGATATAGGCGATCGGGGAGTAAAAGTAGCTCCGGATTTCTCGTGAAAGGAGGGTAAAGAACTTACTCATCTTGGCAGCAACGTCTGGTGAATAAACTTGTCATCCCAAGCAGAGCTGCTCGAGACCGCTCTGTCTGATGACGCCAAAAGACAGATGGAGGATTCGCCGCCGCGCCAGCTCGGGACGAAATTTTGTTCGGGCTCGTCCAAGTCGCGGTTACTGATCATCGGGATGGGTGATTTCTACGAAGACGTCCTCAAGGGTGGCTTTTCGCTGCGAAAGCTCGCGCACGATCCACTTTCGGTCGCTGGCCAGACGGAAAACCTCCGGACGGACCTCCGCGCCAGCTTCGGCGCGCAAGGAGAAAATCTCCCACTCTCCTTCACTCGTTAGGGTGACGTCCTTAACCCCATCTACCTTCTTAAGTTCTTCGACGCCGTTGTCGGCCCCGGTTTTGGCTTCGAGAGTGACACCGGTGGCAGTCCGGATTTGGTGGAGCAAATTTTCCGGTGTGTCGCAGGCTTCGATGCGGCCTTTGTTGATAATGATGACGCGACTACAGGTCATCTCTACTTCCGGCAGGATGTGAGTAGAAAGGAGGATTGTGTGCTGGCGGCCGAGGTTCTTGATCAGGTCGCGGACCTGGCGGATTTGGTTGGGGTCGAGGCCGCTCGTCGGTTCATCCAGAATAAGTAGATCCGGTTCGTGCACGAGCGCATCGGCCAGTCCCACGCGCTGACGATACCCCTTCGAGAGCGCGCCGATGAGTTTGCGCTCCACGTCCTGCAGGCCACACAATTCTTTTACGTCGCCAACTCGTTCCTTGATCCGGCGATGCGAGACGCCCTTCAAGGCGGCGCGGTAATCGAGATATTCGGTGACGCGCATGTCATTATAGAGCGGGACGTTTTCCGGCATGTAGCCGAGGTGGGAACGCGCTTCGAGCGACTTCTCGAAAATGTCGAAACCCGCAATCGTCGCCCGCCCCGAAGTCGGGGGCATGAAGCTGGAAAGGATGCGCATGGTTGTGCTTTTGCCCGCGCCATTCGGGCCGAGGAAACCCATGATTTCTCCCCTGCCAACTTCGAAACTCAGGTTGTCGATCGCCGTCTGGCCGGCGTAGCGTTTGGTGAGATTTTCAACCTTGATCATCGTGGCGGTGAGTTACTTAGTGACAGCACGAACGCGCGAAGCGTTGGCATTTTTTTCGGAAAAACATTTCACCGCGCCTGCAGATTCACCGTCTCCACACGACGTCCGCGCCCGTCGCGTCCGATGATGCCGACGGCGAGATCGATGCTCGATCCGCTGTCGGCTCGCGAGAGGATTTTCTCGGCCGCCTTCACCGAATTCACCGGATATTTGCCAATCCGGTAAATCACGAGGCCCCGCTCGATTCCGGCGTCGTCCGCCGGGCTGCCGGGCTCAACGGCGCTGACGAGCGCGCCCTGGCCCGCTGCGTAACCCAGCGCATCGGCCAGCTCAGGCGTCAGATCCTGTAGTTGCAAACCAAGGAGCCGTTCGGCGTTCGTGGCGCCGGTTTCGTCGTCGGTGGCACCCGGCTTCGGCGGTGGTTGTTTCTCGGCGATCTTCTTGAACGCCTCGACATTTTGCCTGACGACATCGGCCGGAATGGCAAACCCGAGGCCTTGCGTCGGGACGCCCTGCGGCGTGAAAGCCATTTTCGCGGAACTAATGCCGACGAGCCGGCCATCAATGTCGATCAACGGCCCGCCGCTATTGCCGGGATTGATCGCTGCGTCGGTCTGAAGAAGATCGTGGTAATCAACGTTCTCGATCGTGATCTCGCGTTTCACACCGCTGAGAACGCCGCGGCTGATCGAGGTCCCGTAGCCGAGCGCGTTGCCCACCACGATGACGGTCTGGCCGAGTAAATTGGGCGAGATGTCGTGCAGGTTAATGAAGGGAAGCGGCTTGTCGCTGTCGATCTTGATCAAAGCGAGATCCTTTTGTTCATCACCAGTGATGTAGCGGGCTTTGTAACTCTTGTTGTCGTTCGTGATGACCTCGATCTTGAGGTCGGCCGCGCGGGAAACGACGTGTTCATTCGTGACGATGTAGCCGGAGGGATCGACAAGAAAACCACTCCCGAGGCTCTGCAAAGTCTGGCGAATTTCCCGCGGCCGATTCCGATAGACGCCGAAAAATTGGGCCGCGAAATCATCCCATGGATCACGCACCTGCCGCCTAACGACGCGCTCGGTATTGATGTTAACGACGGCGGGAAGGACCTTCGCGACCGCGAGGACCGTGGGCTCAGAGGCGGGATCAGGCGTCGGGGTGACAGTCTGGGCGAACACCGGCGCAGCGGAGAGAAAAAGGCAAACAAACGCCAGGATCGCCGCGTGAATTTCGGGCAGCGCCTGCGCCTCCCGTGCTGTTTTCGGCGCCCTAGCCGAAATCTGTTCCCAAACCAGGGTTGGCTGCACAGGAAGCGCGCGAGGACGCACGCTTCGGCACGCAAGGCGTCTGCGTCTGCGCTTCCGGGAACTGTCGCGACGGCAAACCGGGCTACCGCTCATGAGCGAGTCCTTCACTTCCTGCCTTTTCATGCTCGTTCGGGTCACTTTTGCTCGCGAACATCGGAGCCTCCCCGGGACTGTCAACTTGCCCGCAGCCCAAACGCTTGCAGAGTTAAATACACATGCGTCCATCGTTCGCGACCCGCGGAAATCTCGATTTGCTCGAGGAAAACTACCGTCGTTGGAAAGAGAACCCCTCTTCCGTCGATAGCACTTGGGATGCGTTTTTTGAGGGTTTCGAACTGGGTGAAACGCCCTATCGCAACGGCGCGGCCACAACCGCCGCAGCGCCGCGGAAGGAACCGGCGGAGAGCCCGCTCCAGACGCGAGTGGACGGATTGGTTTACGCATATCGCACGCTCGGGCATTCGATCGCGCGGGTGAATCCGCTCGCGGATACGCGGCCGAAAAACCCGCTGCTCAGTCTGCGTGAGCTTGGCTTCAGCGAAAAAGATCTCGACCTGCAGGTGTCCTCCAAATTTTTCCTGGGCAACAAGCGCATGACGCTGCGGCAGATGATCGCCTCGCTCGAGGAGATGTATGCCGACGTGATCGGCTCCGAATTTCAGCACATCCAGAACCCGCGCATCCGCAACTGGGTGCGCGACCGGATCGAAGCGCGGCCGACGAAACATCACGCTTCGACCGAAGTGGAGGTCGCGCTTCTGCGAGTGTTGCTGGAATCGGAAGCGTTCGAGGTTTTCCTCCATACCCGTTACGTCGGGCAGAAACACTTTTCGCTTCAGGGCGCGGAGTCGCTCATGGTGATTCTGGACACGATTTTGCATCGCTGCCCGGGCCACGGGATCGAGGAGATCTGCATGGGCATGGCGCACCGCGGGCGGCTCAACGTGCTCGCCAATTTCCTCCAGAAATCGCTCAAGCTCCTCTTCACCGAATTCAGCACGAACTACGTGCCAGACCTGGTCGCAGGTGATGGCGATGTGAAATATCACCTCGGCTACCACACGATGCGCAAGCTTGCGTCCGGCGCAGAAGTAGAGATTCGGCTCGCGGCCAACCCGAGCCACCTCGAAGCGGTCGATCCAGTCGTGGAAGGCATCGCGCGCGCGCGGCAGCGGATTCGTGGTGACACCGAGCACCGCCGGAAAGTTTTGCCGCTTCTCATCCATGGCGATGCCGCTTTTGCAGGCCAGGGGATTGTCGCGGAGACGCTTAACATGTCGCAACTGCACGGCTACTCGACCGGCGGCACGGTGCACGTGGTCGTAAATAACCAGATCGGTTTCACCACGCTGCCGGAAGACGCGCGGTCCTCGATGTATGCGACCGACATCGCGAAGATGATCGAGGTGCCGATCTTTCATGTGAACGGCGACGATCCACTGGCCGTTCGTTTCGTCACCGAGACGGCGCTGGACTTCCGTCAGGAATTCGGACGCGACGTAGTGATCGACATGTATTGCTACCGTCGCTACGGCCACAACGAAGGCGACGAACCCCTCTTCACCCAGCCCGATCTCTACGCCAAGATCGCGAAGCGGCCGTCGGTCGCGCGGCTTTACAAAAAGGAGCTGATCGAGGGCAAAGTGCTGAGCGAAGAAGCAGCGGCGGAGTTGGAAAAGGACCTGCAGAATCGGCTCGAGACCGCGCTCGAAGAAGTCAAGGCGGCGGAAGGCTCGCCTAACGATCGCAAGGACCGCTTCAAGGAATCAACCGCTGTTTTCCAGCCGCAATATTCGGGCACCTCCGGGCCGACCGCGATCACGCCGGAGATGTTGAAACAGATCGTTGATGGCCTCACAAAGGTGCCGGAAAACTTCAACCTGCTCCCGAAAGTGAAGCGGATCACGATCGACCGGCAGCGCGCGGTTTTCGCAGCCGGCGGCCCGTTCGACTGGGGTTTTGCCGAGGCGCTCGCGTTTGGTTCTCTCCTGCTCGAGGGAATCCCCGTCCGGCTCTCGGGCCAGGATAGTCGGCGCGGCACCTTCAGCCAGCGACATGCCTTTCTTTACGACGCGAAAAGCGGCAAGCCCTATTTGCCGCTGCTCCATCTCAGCCCGAATCAGGCGCGCATCTGCATCTACAACAGCCTGCTTTCCGAAGCCGCCGTTCTCGGGTTCGACTATGGCTACTCGCTCGATTACCCAAACATGCTTTGCCTTTGGGAAGCGCAGTTCGGCGATTTCGCGAACGGCGCGCAGACGATTATCGACCAGTTCGTCGTCTCGGCAGAATCGAAATGGCAGCGGCCGAGCGGAATCGTCCTCCTCCTGCCGCATGGTTACGAGGGCCAGGGTCCGGAGCATTCCAGCGCACGGCTCGAGCGGTTCCTGCAGGCCTGCGCGGAGGATAACATCCAGGTCTGCAACCTGACGACAGCGGCGCAATACTTCCACGTCCTGCGGCGGCAGATGAAACGGGATTTCATTAAGCCGCTCATCATCATGACGCCGAAAAGTCTGCTCCGTTCGGAGGCGGCTTGTTCGCGCACGGAAGATTTCACCCAGGGAAGTTTCTCGGAAATCATCGGCGACAACGAAGCGACCGCGCCGGAGAAAATCGAGCGGGTGATTCTGTGTTCCGGGAAGGTTTATTACGACCTCGTGAACCATCGGACGGAGCAAAAGATCGCGAACGCCGTGATCGTTAGGCTGGAACAGCTCTATCCGTTGGCGGAGGAGAAGCTAATGGAGATTCTCGCACCGTTTCCGCGGGCGAAACAGATCGTCTGGTGCCAGGAAGAATCGCAGAACATGGGCGCTTGGACCTACATCGAACCGCGACTGCGGAAGTTGTTAGGCCGCGAGATCGCCTATGCGGGACGGAACGCGAGCGCGAGCCCGGCGGTGGGCGCGCTCGCCCTGCACAAACGCGAGCAAGCCTGTGTGATAACCGAAGCTTTTAGCGTCTCCTCCTGATCGGCGCGGAAGCTCCGCCAGATCTCGAGAGTTGGCGCGATGTCCAAGGGGGCGGAGATTAACGCCGTGGACAAAACGGTTGTGACGGATTGGCTAAAAATCCGCGCGGACTTTCCCATTCTCCAACAACAGGTGCACGGAAAGCCGCTGATCTATTTTGACAATGCGGCCACGACGCAAAAGCCGCGGGCTGTGCTCGAAGCGCTGCGACATTATTACGAAAAAGATAACGCGAATGTGCATCGCGGCCTGCACGAGCTGAGCTCACGCGCCACCGAAGCTTATGAAGCGGCGCGCGGTCGCGTGGCCGAATATCTCGGCGCGGCGAATGCGGACGAAATTGTTTTTACCCGCGGCACGACCGAGAGCATCAATCTCGTGGCGCAGGCTTGGGGCGGCAAATTCCTCCGGCCAAACGACGTCATTTTGGTCACTGAAATGGAACATCATAGCAATCTGGTTCCATGGCAGCTCGTGGCGGACCGAACTGGCGCACGGCTGCGTTTTGTTCCGGTGCGCGACGACGGCACTCTGGCCTTGGACCAGCTTTCTTCCCTGCTCACAGAGGAGGTGAAACTATTCGCCTTTACTCATGTCTCGAACTCGTTAGGCACGATCAATCAGGTTGAGGAACTCTGTCGCCGGGCGCGCGCGGTGGGGGCGCTGAGCCTCGTCGATCTCGCCCAAAGCGCCGGACATTTCCCGGTAGACGTGCGGGAGATGGGCTGCGATTTCGCCGCCTTTTCCGGCCACAAAATGTGCGGGCCGACCGGGATTGGCGTCCTTTACGGGCGGGCTGAGATACTCGACGCGATGCCACCATGGCAGGGCGGCGGCGAAATGATTGTGAGCGTGACGCTCGAAAAAAGTATCTACAAAAAAGCGCCTCAACGTTTCGAAGCCGGTACACCGAATATTGCCGGCGCGATCGGATTGGCGGCGGCGATGGATTACCTCGAGGCGATCGGCCGCGAAAAAATCTCTCGGCACGATGCCGGCCTAACCGCTCACGCGATCGAGCAGCTTGCAGAAATTCCGGGAGTGCGACTCCTTGGACCGAAAGACCCGCGCGGCGCACTGGCCGGTTTCGTCATGGAATCAGTCCATCCGCATGACTTGACGACTTTCGCCGATCGTCAGGGCTTGGCTTTGCGCGGCGGGCACCATTGCAATCAGCCGTTGATGAAAAAATTCGGTCTGTCCGGGACCACCCGCGCGAGTTTTTACTTCTACAACACACTCGAAGAAGTCGATCGGATGATCGAGATTCTCCATCAGGCCGCGCGCTTTTTTTCATGAATTCGGACCTGGAAGAACTTTATCAGCAGGTCATTCTCGACCACTCCCGAAGACCGCGAAATTTTGGCGAGTTGGCCGACCCGGCGGTGCGGGTGCACGGCGACAATCCATCCTGCGGCGACGAGATTCATCTGGCGGTAAAGTTCGGGCCCGGCGACGAAGTGGAAGAGCTGAAATTCACCGGGAGCGGTTGCGCGATCAGTCAGGCTTCGGCGTCGCTCATGACGATGAAGGTGAAAGGAAAATCTCCGTCGCAGATTCGGTCGATGCTGGACGCCTTTGAGAAACTGGTCACGACGGGGCGCGAGAGCCACCCGCAGTCGTTAGGCGACCTTGGTCTCCTCGCCGGCGTGCACAAATTCCCGCAGCGGGTGAAATGCGCGATGCTCGCCTGGCGCGCGATCGAACAGGCCCTGCAGGAAGACGCCGGCCAAGCAATCGTTTCGACCGAAGCCGAGCCCTCGCAATCAGAATGATGGTTTGGAAGCGCGGCTGAAACTGATCTTACCGGCAAATCAGGAGCGGTTTCTGATCCGACAGATTAAGCGGATGCCGCTCATGCTCCGCGGCTTGCGCGGCGCGCGGAGATGACGCTTGTTGTGGAGCGATGAGCGCACCCCACGTTTTCACTCTCGGGATCGAAGAGGAATTTCAAATCATCGATCCTGAAACGCGCGAGTTGCGTTCCCACATCCAGCAAATCCTCGGCGAGGGAAAAGTCACGCTGAAGGAGCAGATCAAACCCGAGATGCATCAGTCGGTCGTCGAGCTCGGGACCGACGTCTGCGAAAATATCCACGACGCGCGGGAACAGGTGATCCGCCTCCGCAGCGAGCTGGCCGCCATGGCTGGGAAAGGCGGTTTGAAAATCGCCTCGGCCGGAACACATCCCTTCTCACATTGGTTCGATCAGCACATCACGGAAGGCGAACGCTACGCCACGATCGTGCGAGATTTGCAACAGGTTGCGCGCGCGAATTTGATCTTCGGTCTGCACGTGCACGTCGGAATCCCGGATCGCTCGACCGCGATCCACGTGATGAATCAGACGCGCTATTTCCTCCCGCATCTTTATGCGCTCTCGACGAATTCGCCCTTCTGGGTCGGCCGCAACACCGGCTTGAAAGGCTATCGACTCAAAGTCTTCGAGCGTTTTCCGAGAACCGGCACCCCGGACGCGTTCGAAAGCCTCTCCGAGTATGAGGATTTCCTCAAGCTCCTGATCAAAACCGGCTGCGTCGACAACGCCAAAAAGATCTGGTGGGACATCCGGCTTCATCCATTTTTCGATACGCTCGAGATCCGGATTTGCGACGCGCAATCCCGCGTGGACGACACGCTCGCGCTCGCCGCCGTCATCCAGGCGGTCGTCGCAAAGCTCCACAAGTTGCACTGGCAGAACCTGAATTTCCGAATCTACCGCCGGCGCTTGATCGACGAAAATCGCTGGCGCGCCTCGCGCTACGGGCTCGATGGCAGGATGATCGACTTCGGCCGGGAAGCGGAGGTAGAGACGCGCTCGCTGATCGGCGAGTTGCTCGATTTCATTTCCACTGAAGTGGACGAACTCGGAAGCGATCAGGAGATCGCGCACATCGAGCGGATCGTGCGGGAGGGCACCGGAGCCGACCGGCAGATCGCGGCGTGGGAAAGCGCGCACAACATGCACGACGTGGTCGATCTGCTCGTGCACGAAACCTACGAAAAGTTGACCGTGCCCGAGCCGGTGGATGAAGCGCTCCGCGCCTAACGAACTCGAGCTCGCGCCTGCCGATCCGCTCGCCCCGGAAAGTCTGCGCCTTGCGGCTGCGCTCTGGGCAGAGCTGAGCGCGATCTATCCGGAGCAAACCGCGCCGCCCTTTCCACCGCGCGATATCGTTGGCGACCGGGCGGTTCTTCTCCTGGCGTCGTTAGGCGGAGTAGCCATCGGCTGCGGTGCGGTCCGACCGCTGCCAGGCGACCCGCCCGCCAATGGGCCAGAGGCACTCGTGACGGCTGAAATCAAGCGCCTCTATGTCGCGCCGGAAGCGCGCGGGCGCGGAATCGCAGCCGCGATTCTGGACCAGCTTGAAAGCTGGGCGCGGACGCATGGTTACGAGCGCGTGCAACTGGAGACGGGCGGCCGGCAGCCGGCTGCGATTCATCTTTACGAGGAATCTGGTTACGCGCGCATTCCCTGTTACGCGCATCACGCGGCCGATCCACTCGCGGTCTGCTTCGCAAAGTCGCTCTGGTAATTCGCCGGACCACCCGGCGCGACCACATTTTTACCTACCTTTCCGTGCGATTGCTCGCGCGACTTTTCCTGTTTAATCTGTGCGCTCTCATGCGTGACCGCCGATCCATCAGCTCTATCGCCGTCGATCCCGAACTTGTCCCCGGAGCCCGCAACGCGATCTTTGATTGCCTGCGGCTCCAGCCTGACGAACGCATCACCATTATCACCGACGAGGCGACACTGGAAATCGCGGCGGCGCTCCAGGAGCAGGTCGAGGAAGTCGGCGCGGAGCACGCCGTTTTCGTGCTCGAGGAATACGCAGAGCGACCGTTGCAGAACATGCCCCGTCTGATCCTGGACGATCTCGCGACGTCGCAGGTTTCGATCTTTTGCGCGCAAACCCAGCGCGGTGAACTCGGCTCGCGCATGCAGATGAGCGACGTCGTGAACAAGAATCACATCCGTCACGGCCACATGGTAAACATCAGCCGCGAGATCATGCTCGAGGGAATGCGGGCCGATTTTCATGCGATCGACGCCCACAGCCAGGTGCTTGTCGAGATGGCGCGCCGCACGAAACGCGTCACCTGCAAAACCGCGGCCGGCACCGACTACAGCGCGGAGCTTTCCTCAAATCTTCGCTGGCTCAAAACGAGCGGCATTATTACTCCCGAGAAATGGGGCAACCTTCCGGGTGGCGAAATTTTTACTTCGCCCTTCGACAGCGACGGCCTCTTCGTGGTCGACGGCGTGGTGGGCGATTATCTTTGCCAGAAATACGGCGACATCCAGAAAACCCCCCTAACGATCGAGATCAAAGACAACCGGATTCACAAGCTCGCCTGCGCCAACCAGGAGTTGCTGGAAGAGTTCGCCGCCTACACGAGCACCGACGAAAACAGCGACCGCGTCGGTGAGTTCGCGGTCGGCACCAACACCGCCTGCACCCGAATCATCGGGAACATTTTGCAGGACGAAAAAATTCCCGGCATCCACATCGCTTTCGGCCATCCGTATGCCGAACATACCGGCCAGACTTGGCTCTCGAAGACGCACATTGACTGCGTCGGCCGCGATTTCGACATCTGGTTCGACGACGAACAGGTAATGGCGAAGGGGAAATTTTTGGTCTGATCGGCTCCGTGGTTTGCGACGCGCGGGAGCGCCTTTCGCCGATCTCGCTTGTCAGTCTTAGGCGCTTCCGAAACCGCCTGCCGATCGCGTCACATCCGTTCCCCTTCGGTCAGCATCCGCACCCGCTCGTCCAGGAACGGCAGCCGGATCGTCAATGTCAGTCCCTTGCCTTCGGTACTTTCGATCGCGATCTCGCCTCCATGTTCGCGAACAATCCGCCTAACGATAAGCAGGCCGAGTCCCGAGCCGCCGCGTTTGGTTGTGAAATAAGGCTCATAAATCCGGCTCAGATTTTCCGCCGAGATTCCGCCGCCCGTGTCCGTGAAACTGATCTTCACGTGCGTGTCGTCCCGGTCGCTCCGGATGCGGAGGATCCCGCGACGTTTCATGGCTTCGAAGCTGTTCTTGATCGCGTTATAAAAGACCTGCTTCATCTGGTCGCGATCGAGCTGGAGCGGCGGTAGATCTTCGCGCAGCTCCGTCTCGACCACGATGTCGCGGTCTTTTATCTCCGCCTGGAAAAAGCGGATCGTTTCCTCCAGCAGCTTGTTCACGTCCTCCGGCTGGAGTTGGGGTTTCGAGGGACGAATCGCACGCAGGAATTGTGTCACGATCGAGTCGAGCCGGTTGATCTCCGCCCGCGCGATATCGATCGATTCCTGCAGCTCGCGCTTCTCTTCCGTCGCGCTCAGTTTCCTCACCTTCCGCTCCATTAATTGCAGATGGATGTGGAGCGAGTTGAGCGGATTGCCGATTTCATGTGCGACCCCGGCGGCGAGCAAAGTGAGCGCCGAGAAACGCTCGGATTCGATGGTCTGCTCGGCCGAGCGCCGGCTCTCGGTGATGTCGCGCAGGATCATGGCATGCCCGACCCGCTCCGCCACATGGTCGTTAGGCTGCGATCCATCGGTCTTCCGCTCGATCATGAGCGGCACGACGTAAAAGTTAATGAATCGGTTCGCCGGATAAAAAATCTCCATGTCCCGGCTGAGCACGCTCTCCGATTGCGAGAGCGCTTTCCAATCGAGGCCACGAACGCGCTCGTCGAGCGGCCGGCCCACCGCTTTCTCTCCGTCGATGCCGAAGATTTCGCAGGCGGCGTCGTTCAGGTAAGTGATCCGACCCTTCGCGTCGGTCACAATGATCCCTTCCTGGATGGAGTTGAAAATCGTCTCGAGGAATCCCTTCTCCTGCGCGAGGCGCAGCAGGTAATTTTGCACTTCCTCGGGCCCAATACGGCCGAGGCGTTCGATGAGTTTTTCGAGAAAACCGGATTTCATGTAGCGTGCGCTGTCCCAGCGCAGAAGAGCTTGGCAAGGGCGTTTCCTAGAGAACAGCCGACACTACACACATGACTCGGACTTTTCTTCTCTCGCCCGCCTATGCTGGCGGCCGCCGCGCGCAGATGCTCCTGAGCGAACGGGCGCAGTTCGCGCTCGCGCGACGGTTGCGCATGGGTGAAGCGGTGTCGTTAGGCGAAGTCTTCACCTTTCTCAGCGGTCTCTATTTTCGAGGGAAACTGGCCTACGCGAATACCTTCGCTAGCGACTTTGAGCGGGTGCTCGTGATCACGCCGACGCGCGGCCTCGTGCCGGCAGCGACCGGCGTCACGCTCGCGGACCTGCGGGAATTTGCCGAGGTCGATATTGCGCAAGACGAGCCGCGTTATCGGCAACCGCTCGAGCGCGACCTGCGCCGGCTCGTTCGGCAACTTTCGCCGGCCTGCGACGTTGTGCTGCTCGGAAGCATCGCGACGGGCAAGTATGTCCGTGTGATGCTCGAGATTTTGCAGGATCGGCTGCGGTTTCCAGCGGATTTCGTCGGGCGTGGCGACATGAGCCGTGGCGGGTTGCTCCTGCGCTGCGCGGTGGATCGCGTCGAACTCAGTTACATCCCAGTGGCCGGCGCGACACGAAAAGGGAAGCGACCCCCAAAGCTGGCGCCGCGTCGCTACCCGCGGTCGTCCTGAGCGAAGTCGAAAGATCCCGGGAAAAAACCATGAAGCGCAAACTGCAAAACTCGCTTTCCAGAAACTCCGCGGGATCTTTCGACTCCGCCTCGCTGTGCTCAAGATGACAAAGCCTCTGCAACCGCCGCTCCCGCCGATGGAAGCCCGCTCCGTCGATGAAATCCCGAGCGACGACGGCTGGCAATACGAGCCGAAGTGGGACGGCTTCCGCTGCCTCGCCTTCCGCGAGGGTGACGAAATTTACCTGCAGTCAAAAGCTGGCCAGCCGCTGGCGCGTTATTTCCCCGATGTCGTCAAGGTGCTCCTCGAACTGAACGCGAAACGGTTTGTTCTCGACGGCGAATTAGTGGTTCCGGTCAAGGGCGCCCTTTCCTTTGATGAATTGCAACTTCGGCTTCATCCCGCCGCCAGCCGCGTCCAAAAACTGGCTGCGGCCCATCCGGCGACCTTCGTCGTCTTCGACCTGCTTTCCGGCACGGACGGGCAATCGCTCGTCGAGATACCGCTCGCGAAACGCCGCCCATTGCTCGAGGAATTCGCGAGCCAATTGTTCGCTGGCGAAAAGCAAATCCGCCTCTCACCAGCCACAACCGATCTTGCCCGGGCGGAAAAGTGGTTTGAGAAAGTCGGTGGCGACCTCGATGGGATCATTGCGAAGCGGACCGATGCCGCCTACGCCTCGGGCGAGCGGACGGCGATGGTGAAGATCAAACAAATTCGGACCGTCGACTGCGTTGTCGGGGGCTTTCGTTATGCCAGCAGCGGCGACGTCATCGGCTCGCTCCTGCTCGGACTTTACGACGAGGAAGGGTTGCTCCACCACGTCGGCTTTACTTCCGCCTTTAAGGCGGGCGAGAAACCTGCCCTAACGAAAAAGTTTGAAGCCCTGAAGAAGCCGCCCGGATTTACCGGCAATGCACCGGGCGGACCGAGCCGCTGGAGCACGGAGCGGAGCGGAGAATGGGAACCGGTCGCACCGTGCGAAGTGGTGGAAGTCACTTACGATCACTTCACGGGCGGACGCTTTCGGCACGGCACGAAGATTGTGCGCTGGCGCAAAGACAAACCGCCGAAGCAATGCACGCTTGCCCAGGTCGAAGATCGCGAAGGCAAATCGCTCACGCTCCTGTCTTCATCTTGATTCGACTCTCCGATCGGAAACCATTCGCGCATGACTAACGAATGGGAACAGGCGCGAATTCCAACTGCGATTCTGTGGGGAGGTTTGGTTGCCGGCGTGCTCGACTTCACCTTCGCGCTCACCTTCAATCACTGGCGCGGCGTCCCTTTCATCCGGGTTCCGCAGGCGATCGCGAGCGGCCTGCTCGGCCGCGATGCGTTTCAAGGTGGCCTAACGACTGCGGCGTTCGGCGTCGCGCTCCACTTCCTGATCGCGTTCTGTCTGGCGGCTTTTTATAACGGAGTGAGCCGCCTCTTTCCGGTCTTGATCCGTTGGGCGGTGCTCTTCGGTCCGCTTTACGGCGTCGCGGTTTATTTCTTCATGAATCTCGTCGTGCTCCCGCTCTCGCGAGCGCCAAAATTTAAGCACACCGCGCTCTCGACCTGGAGCGATCTCGGCTCGCATGTCGTCTTCGTCGGTCTAACCATCGCGCTTTTCGCGCGCCGCTACGCGAGCGCGCGCCAACCGGCGGATTTGCCTAACGACTCCAGCTCGGCTCGGTGATTTTGCCGAGGCCTTCGAGCACCTTGATCTTTTGGCTGTTCACCGTGTCAACCATGTAGAGCGTGCCGCCGTCGCTGTAGATCAGGTGGCGCGAGTCCGGTCCCCACACCGGATCTTCGCCGGTCCCGACGACGCGCTTGTTCCCGCCGCCGAGATCCATCACCACCACCTGAAAGTCGCCGCCGGAGCGGACATTGAAGGCGATCTTTTTTCCGTCCGGCGACCAACTCGGCTCGGTGCAGTAGCCATAGCCGGTCGAGATTGGGCTACCCGATCCGCCGCGCGCCGAAATCCGATAAAGTTGCGGGCCGCCGGAGCCGCTGAACGAGTAGATAATTTCCTCCCCGTCAGGAGACCACGTCGGGCTCGACTCCACCCCGCGGGTGTGGGTCAAACGCTCCGCGCCGCCCCCGTTCGCGCTCACGGTGTAAAGTTCCGGGTTGCCATCTTTGCTGATCGTTAGGGCGATCCGGTTGCCGTTCGGGGAAAAGGCGACGCCGCTGTTGGTGCCGGGGTAATTTACGATCTTGTTCCGCGCGCCGCTCGCGAGATCAATCAGATACACATCAGCGTAACCGCTCTGGTAACCGGTGTAGGTGATTCGGCTCCCGTCGGGGCTGATCGAGGGATGCACGCTGATCGTATTGTCATGCGTGAGCTGCCGCGCATTCGTCCCGTCGTAATCCGCGACGTAAACTTCCTTGTGGCCGCTCCGCGTCGCGATGAAAGCGATTTTGCTTCCGGCCAGGCCTTTGTGGCCGGTCAGCGTTTCGATGATGTCGTTAGCAAACTCGTGCGCATTCGCGCGATTTTCGCCGTTGTAGGTTTTCGAGAGCACGGTGCCGCCGCTGTGATCCACAACCGTTCCCTGTAGATTTCCAGCGTCCGCGCGTCCACTCACGGTATAGGAGGCGTTGGCGCTGCCGAGGTTGAAAAGGCCCGACATCGTCAGGTCCTTTTGCACGATATTTGTCGCAGCCGCGCCGTCGGCTCCCGTGAGCCCGGCGATGCTCAGGTTCAGGCGGTCACCCTTACTCACAGTGATCGTCGGCACATCCTCGCCGCGCGCCAGTTGCATTGTTGTTAGGCAAATGATCGCCGTCACGGTTGCTCGTAAAATTTGTCTCATTGCCCGGAATTTAATTCGAAGTTGATGTTCACGTCATAATATTCGTTGCCCAGGCCAGCCGGCAACGGATCGACTTTTTTGACGCGCGCAGCAGCGGCTTTCACGGAGTCGTCCACGACGGAATTACCGGAGGATTTCGCGATTGAGTAGTCGGAAATTCGTCCGTCTTTTTCGATCCGGAGGCGCAGCAGGACCGAAAGCTTCGCGCTCTGCACGACGGACGTCGGCTGGACCCATTCGCTGTAGAAACGGTCGTGCAACATGCCGCCATACCAGCCAAACTCGGAGGCGCCGGAGCCTTGGCCGTGACCGCCGGAACCGCCTGCGCCTTTGGTTTCGCCGGTCTCACTCTCGCCCGCGGCGGTTGCTTTCTTCGCTGATTTTTCTCTCAGAGATTTCTCCTCGCCGTCGTCTGCTTTCTCCTTCGCCAGGGCGGCCTTGGCGATGGCCTTTTTCTTTGCGGTTTCCTTTTCTTCCTGCTCCTCGTCAGGCGTGGCCTTTGGCTTCGCTTTCGGCGTCGCCTTCTTCTTTGGAGTCGGTGATGGCTTCGGCGTATGTTTTGGCGTCGATTTTGGCGTCGGTTTCGGCTTGGGCGTCGGCGTCTCGGTTGGCTTGGGCGTTGGAGTTGGAGTCTCGGTCGGAGTCGGAGTCGCCGTCGCCGTCGGGCTGACCGGGATTTCTATCTCGCTCTTGGCGCTCGGCAAAACTTCCGGAGTCGCTTCTTCCGCCGGTTCGTTAGGCGAAGTGACCGGAGTTTCTTCTTCCGGCGGCGGCGCGGGGGTTTCCGCGGCCGCTTCCGGGGCTGGCAGGGCCTGACTCGCGCCCGCGCCGCCTTCCATCCAGACGATGTCCTTCGGCGCCGGTCTCGTCGTTCGACTCCACCAAAGCAGCCCAAGCAGGACCACGACGTGGATCAACCCGACGATCGTGACGTTGCGCCAGAAACGCGCGTCGCGCGTCATTTCCCCGGCGTCTCTTCCTGGGTGGCGATGCCGACTTTCGTGATCTCCGCCCGCTGCAATGCGTCCATGAGGTTGACCAATTTTTGCACCGGCAAAGAACGATCCGGACGAATCACGACCGCGACATTGGGATCGGCTTGTTTCAAGCTCGCGAGTCGCGTCGGGAGCGCCGCTGCTTCCACCACTTCTTCATTCAGCCTAACGACTTCGTTGCGATCCATCGAGAGCGTCTGGACGGCGGCCGGATTGATCGGCGCGTTCGTCGTGCCGCTCGAGGGAATGATGAGTGTCTTGCTGTTCTCCATCAGCGGCGTCGTGATCATGAAAATGATCAGCAGAACGAAAGCGAGATCGAGCAGCGGAGTGATGTTGATCTCCGAGAGCGTCGTGAGGCTGGTGCGGCTGGAGTAACGGCGCATGGATCGCTAAGGAAAGGAGGAAAACAGGAACGTTCTTCGAACGAGATTTCGACTCAGAAGATTAGGCAAAACGCAGCAAAGCATCAGGCAGATCCGGTTTCTCTCCTCCGCGATTCTGCTCTCATCTGCGGAAATCGGACATGCGTCCACCGTGCTCGACATATCTGTGCTCAAATTCGGAGGCGAGCTCGGCCGCGAAGTTATCCATCTCCACCGTCATCGCGCGAATGCTGGTGACGAGAAAGTTGTAGCCAAACATCGCCGGGATCGCGACGCAGAGCGCGGTCACGGTTGTGATCAGCGCGCCGGAAACACCCGGCGCCATCGCCGCGAGGTTCGCGCTGCCCGCTTCGGCCACGCCGGTAAAAGTATCCATGACTCCCCAGACCGTGCCTAACAATCCCAGGAACGGCGCACCGCTAACTGCGGTCGCGAGCAGGATCATTTGCGATTCGAGTTTCAACGCCGTCTCGCCGACCGCGCGCTCCATCGCCGCGTTGACCGCGTGCATCTGCGCCGGCGTGATCTTGTCCGCAATCTCGAGACGCGCGCGAAACGTCTCGTCGATTTCCGCCGACCCGAGCAGGTGAAAAGTCAGCTCCTTGCATCCGGCGCGATAGACATTGAAGACGGGGGACCCCGAAAAACGCACGCTTGATTCAAACAAGCGCAGCGGCTGCCGATCCTGGCGGAAGGCAGCGAGAAAACGGTCGCTCTGTTTCCGCGCAAACTGAATCACGCGCATCTTCGTCACCATCACTGACCAACTGAAAATCGAGCCGATGCAAAGAATGCCGAGCACCATCTTGCCCGCGATCGTGGCGTGCTCGAAAGAAAAAACGAGGCCGCCATCCGCAAGAAATCCGGCCGAAAAGAGTTCCGTCATTCCGGTCTAAGTCATAGCCCGCTCAGGGCGAAACGAAAGGCGCAATCCCGGCCCCGTCACGTCTGACGGAATCGCGGCGCCGACTGTTCATTGCGGATCCTGCCGACGATGATAAACGCCAGTCCGATCGCGATGAGGAAGAAAGAAAAGAACTGTCCGCGCGTGAAACCGGCGATCAGCGACGCGTCCGGTTCGCGAAAATATTCCACGATGATCCGGAAGATCGCGTAGCAGACGAAGAATAAACCGGTCAGCACGCCATTCGGCTGGCGGGTCCGCGTACGCACAAGCCAAAGGATCGCGAAGAGCGCCACGCCTTCGAGCAGCGCCTCGTAAAGCTGCGACGGGTGCCGCGGCGTGAGGATGAAGTGTAATTTTTCGCGCAGGAGCGGATGCGTCTGCAGACCATTCACGATTGCTTCCGGAGTCGTTAGGCTGGGAGCGACGGTTTGCGCGGCGAGAAGCGCGTGATCAGCGACCGCGGCGTTCGCCGGATCGAGGATCTCCTTCGGGAAAAGCATTGCCCACGGCACGGTCGTGGGCCGTCCGTAAAGCTCGCCGTTGATGAAGTTCGCGCAGCGGCCGCAGAAGAGGCCGATCGGTGCCACAACCACGAGGTTGTCGCCGAGATTGGTCCACGAGATCTTGTGCCGCCACGAGTAGTAAAAAGTGAACGCGATCAGCCCAAGCATGCCGCCGTGGCTCGACATCCCACCTTCCCAGACGCGGAAAATCGAGAGGGGATCGCGCAACATTTCCGGCCGGTAAAACAACACGTAGCCGAGTCGGCCGCCGAGCATCACGCCGAAGAGCGCGCCCCAGGTAATGAAGTCGCCCACCTGATCGACCTGCAGTTCGGTGTAACCCTTTTTCGCCAGATGGCGCAGAAGCAGAAACCCGAGAGCGAAGGCGAGCACGTAAGCCATGCCGTACCAGCGCGGCCCGATGTTGCCCCAGAGGCGGAAGATGAACGGATCGAAGTCGTCGAGGAAATAGGCGAGCATCAGGCGCGCGAGCTTCCGCGATTTTAGGTCGAGCGGCAACCGCGGGAAACTCTGGTGGTCCGCGCAGTCATCCTGTGCGAGCGCCGTGGGATCCGATCAGGATGACCGGGGGCGAGATGGCGCTTTACGGAGGGCTGGCGCGGTTCCCGTTTTGGTCTTCAAAGCAACCTCCCGCCCCTGCGCAAGCACTTTACGCAGAAACGGCGCCGTCCGGCTCACCCGATTCTTCGCGACTTCTTCGGGCGTACCTGCAACCACGATTTCTCCGCCTAACGAACCCGCCTCCGGACCGATATCGATCACGTAATCGGCTTCGGCGATCACGCTCAGGTTGTGCTCGATCACGATCACAGTGTTTCCATCGTCCACGAGCCGATGAAGGACATTTAAGAGCAACTTCACGTCGGCCATGTGCAAACCGATCGTCGGTTCTTCCAGAAGATAGAGCGTCGACTTCGGCGTCCGCATTTTGCGCATCCGTTCGTTCGTCGCGCGACTGACTCCGCGCGTTAATTTGGTTGCAAGCTTCAGCCGTTGCGCTTCGCCGCCGCTCAAGGTCGGGCTCGGCTGCCCAAGTTTCAGGTAGCCCAAGCCCGTATCCACGAGCAGGCCGAGCGGACGCGCGATCTTCTGGTTCGCGGCGAAGAATTCCGCGGCCTGCGCGATCGTCATTTCCATCACGTCACCGATGCTTTTGTCGTGGTAGAGCACTTCAAGCGTCTGCGCGTTGTAGCGTTTCCCGCTGCAATCTTCGCATTCAACGTAGCTGCTCGGGAGGAAGCTCATTTCGAGCTTAAGCTCGCCCTGGCCGCTGCACGTTTCGCAACGGCCGCCTTCGGTGTTGAAGGAAAATCGACTCGCGCTGTACCCGCGTACGCGAGCAACCGGTAACTGCGCGAAGAGATTTCGGATTTCGTCCAAGACCTTGATGTAAGTCGCCGGAGTCGAGCGTGACGTTTTTCCGATCGGTGATTGATCGACTTCGTAGATCGCTTCCAGAAATTCCGCGCCAGCGATGGTCGTCTGGTCAGGGCGCCCGTTTCGGGTGCTGGTTGACGTGTCCCGGGGCAACGAACTTTTGCTGCTGGTGGAAGTTTGAGAAGGCGAGACGCCACCGCCAGCACGCGAGAGGCGCCCCCTACCCAGCGCTTCCTTCACCGACGGAAGGAGAACCGACCGCATGAGCGTTGACTTTCCGGAACCGGAAATTCCCGTGATGACCGAGAGCCGGCTGATCGGAAACTTCACGTCCACGTGCTTCAGGTTGTTGACCTGCGCGTCTCCAATTTCGAGCCAATGCTCGACTTCGCCTAACGACCTCCGCGATTTCCGCACCGGGTGACAAAGTGGGTCGCGCAGGCAGCGCCCGGTCTGTGATGCACTGATTTCCTGGATGTCGCGGAGCGTTCCCTCCGCCACGACTTCGCCACCGTGCACACCCGCGCCCGGCCCCAGATCGATGATGTGATCGGCGCGTCGCATCGTCTCCTCGTCGTGCTCGACGATCACGAGCGAGTTTCCTTTTTCGCGCAGCGCGGTCAGCGTTTCGAGGAGCCGGACGTTGTCGCGCGCGTGCAGGCCGATGGTCGGCTCGTCGAGGACGTAAAGCACGCCGCGCAGGTTCGAGCCGAGCTGCGCCGCCAGCCGAATGCGTTGCGATTCGCCGCCACTCAAGGTCTTCGCGGAACGCCCGAGCGCGAGGTAACCGAGCCCAACGTTTTCCATGAAACGGAGCCGCTGCTCGATCTCCGGAACGAGATCGGCCGCGATGATTTTTTGCGTGCCGCGAAAGCGCAGCCGGGCGATCAGCGCGAGCGCTTCAGCTGCCGAACGGGCCGAGAAATCGTCGATCGTTTTTCCCTGGAGCCGCACGTGGCGCGCAATCGCGTTCAGGCGTGAGCCGTGGCAATCGGGACAGGGAACGGCTTCGCCGTCGTCAATGGCTTCAAACTGACGTTCCGCGCTCAGCTCGTTCTCGAGCGCGGAATCGCCCGTCTCCTCTTCGCTGCCCTGCAGTTTTTCGTTCCAGATTTCGCCGAAACCTTTGCAAGTCTCGCACCAGCCATGCGGGGAATTAAACGAAAACAAACGCGGGTCGAGCTCCTCGAAAGCGCGCCCGCAACCGGGGCAGCTCATCTCGGTGCTCATCGTCGTCAGTCGATTTTGTGCATCGAGCAGGTGAGCGGTGCCACGCCCAATCTGGAGCGCGCGCTGGATCAGGTTGCGGGCCTTCAGAATTCGCTTGGCATCGATCGCTCCGACAACCGCGTCGATCGTGTGTTCTTTGAAACGCTCGAGCTTGGTGAACTGTTTAATCCCGACGAGGCGGCGATCGACGTAGAGGGTGTCGAACCCCTGCCGCTCCGCCCAGCGCGCAACTTCCGTATGAAAGCCTTTGCGGGCTTTCACGAGCGGCGCCAGGACCTTGAGCGGGCCCCGCCGCGCCGCGGTTTCCAATTGCCTAACGATTGCGCCGAGCGTCTGCTTTTCCACCGGCAGATCGCAGTCCGGGCAAAATTGGGTCCCCGTTTTAGCGAAGAGGAGCCGGAGGAAATGGTAAACCTCCGTCACAGTTGCGACCGTAGATTTGCCGCCACCGCGCGTGACGCGCTGCTCGATCGCGACGCTCGGCGGCAGACCTTCGATCAGATCGACATCAGGCTTCTCGAGTTGCTCGACGAACTGCCGCGCGTACGGCGACATGCTGTCGAGAAAACGGCGCTGTCCTTCTGCAAAGAGGAGATCGAACGCAACGGTCGATTTGCCGGAACCGCTCAGGCCGGTGATCACGACCAGCTCGTCGCGCGGGATCATCAGGCTGATGTTCTTGAGATTGTGTTCGCGCGCGCCGTGGATCGCGATCTCACGAGCGCGTCGCGTCGCGAGAGATCTGGGGTGCGCACACGCCCGTGCACCGTCCGGGGCCTCGCCCAGCGGTTCTTCGGCCGCGCGCAAGAACGATTCGTGATCGTTAGGCAAGTCGTAGTACACACTGGTTTTCGGCGAGGGGCCGAAACCAGCACGTGAGGCGCGTGCGCTCCCCAGACGAAGAAGCTCGCACAAATAGCGACCTGTGTGCGAACCCTCGACTTCCGCGACCGCTTCCGGCGTTCCGGCCGCGACCAGTTTCCCCCCTTCTTCGCCGCCTTCCGGCCCGAGATCGATAATCCAGTCGGCGCATTTCATCACTTCCAGATTGTGCTCGATCACGACGATGGAGTTCCCCGCCTCGACCAGCCGCTGAAACAGCCTGACGAGCAGAGCGACATCGTCGAAATGCAGTCCGGTCGTCGGCTCGTCGAAGATGAAGAGATCGCCGCGCCGGGTGGAATCAGCCCCGGATTCGCTCAAATGCCGGACGAGCTTGAGGCGCTGCGATTCTCCGCCGGAAAGCGTATTCAACGGCTGCCCGAGCCGCACGTAACCGAGCCCGACCTCCTCGAGGATCGAGAGTGGCTGCGCGAGCTTCTCTGTTTCGCCTAGCAACCCGAAGAATTCCACCGCCTCGCTCACCGTCAGCTCGAGCAGGTCGTGGATCGACCGGCCTTCGAGTTTCACCCGCAGGACGTGCGGCTGGAAACGTTTCCCCTCGCACTCCGCGCAGCGCACGTAGAGATCGCTCAGGAATTGCATCTCGACTTTCTCAAAGCCGGTCCCACCGCACCGCTCGCAACGACCGCTCCCGGAGTTGAAGGAAAATGCGCTCGCAGTCAGGCCCTGCGCCATCGCTTCCGGCAAGGCGGCGAACAGCTCGCGCACTCGATCGTAAACACCGAGGTAAAGAATCGGCGTCGAACGCGGTGTGCGGGAGAGCGGCGCCTGATCGACCATCACGATCTGACCCACGCGATGCGCGCCGGTCACGCTTTTGCAGGCACCGGCTTCTTCGCCCTGTTCGCCGCGCGCGCGCAGAAGGCCTTTGTAAAAAACATCGTGGATCAGCGTGGATTTTCCCGATCCGGACACACCGGTCACGCAGGTGAAAACGCCTAACGGAATCTCGACATCGAGGTTCTGGAGGTTGTGTTCGCTCGCGCCTTTGATCCGGATCGCGCGTTCCGATTTCCGGCGCGAAGTTGGAATCGGGATGCTTTTGCGTTCGGTCAGGTAGGCAGCTGTCAACGATCCTGTCCGGGTAGCGCCCGCGTCTCCCGTGCTGGTCGCCGCATCCTGCCGCGACGAACTTTCATCGAGCGATCTCGCGTCAAAAACTGTGCGCTCTTCTGGCAAACTTCGTGCCGCTGAGACACCGTCGCCAGCACCCGAGACGGGTGCGCTCTCCAGCATCTGCGCGAGCGTCCCTTGAAAAACCAGCTCGCCGCCATTTTCGCCACGGCCGGGGCCAATATCGAGCAGGTGATCCGCCGCCCGGATGATCGCTTCCTCGTGCTCGACCACCAGCAGCGTGTTGCCTTTGTCCCGGAGGTTATGCATCACCCTAACGAGTCGTCCGACATCCCGCGGATGGAGCCCAACACTCGGTTCGTCCATGACAAAAAGCGTGTTCACGAGCGAGGCGCCGAGGCAGGTAGTGAGGTTGACGCGCTGGACTTCGCCGCCGCTCAGCGTCCTTGTAGAGCGATCGAGCGTGAGATAGCCGACGCCGACTTCGCAGAGATAACTGAGCCGGGTCACGATCTCGGCCCGCAACATGGATGCCGCAGAATCGTTAGGCGGAAGCTCGAGCCTGGTGAGAAAATCGCGCGCTTCCGAGACCGGGAGTGCGGCCAGTTCGGGCAGCGTAAACGCAATTCCATCCTGCCTGACCAAACGGAAATTCAGCGCCTCCGGTTGAAACCGTGCGCCCCGGCAGCTCGGGCAGGTCGTGTAGGCGCGGTAGCGGCTGAGGAGCACTCGCACGTGCATTTTGTAGCTCTTGCTCTCGAGCCATTTGAAAAAGCCGCGCACGCCATACCAGCGATCGCTTTCGTAATCTTCCTCGCTGTATTCACCCGCGCCCTTTTCGCCGTTGATGATGAAATCCTGATCGCATTGCGGCAATTCCTCGAACGGAGCGTGGACATCGATCTCGGCGCGGGCACAGGCCCGGAGCAGGTCCTTTTGCGACTCGCCCATCTCCTGTCCGCGAAAAACCCGCACCGCGCCCTGCGCGATCGAAAAGGAGCGATCGGGAATCGCGCGGTGGTAATCGACACCGATGGTGCGCCCAAAGCCGCGGCATTCCGGGCACGCGCCTAACGGATTGTTGAAGCTGAAAAGGCCCGGAGTCGGCGGCCGGATATCGAGATCGCAGTGCGCGCAATGCCAGCCCGTTGAAAACGGGTGCGTCTCCTTGGTTTCGAGATCGACGAAGTTAATTCGGTCTTTCCCGAAGCGGAGCGCGGTTTCGAGCGACTCGACGAGCCGTGCGCGCGCGTCTTCGCTGATCGTCAGGCGATCCTGGATGACTTGGACCCGCGCACCGAGCCGGACGTTTTTGGCTTCGGTATCCGCGCGGACAATTTCGCCGTCGAGCCAGATGCGCAGGTAACCCTGCTGCTGGAGGAAGGCGAAGAAATCGCGCGCTTCCGTCTTCGGCGGGACGGCGATCCAAAATGTGATCAGACCGGCCTTGGGAGAAGCGCGGTTTTCCCCGTCATCCTGAGCGGAGCGCAGCGCAGTCGAATGATCCCGCGGAGCTTCCGAGAAGCTTCTGCGCGCGGGCTTCACGGCAGCTCCACCGGATCCTTCGAATCCATTCCGCTGCGCCCCACTCCGCTCGGAACAACCGTTGTCGCCCGGCCCGAACGTCGCGAGAATCTCATCCGCGATCGATTTGGCTGTTTCCGGCCGAATCTCGCGAGCGCAGCTGGGGCAAAAGGCCCTTCCCACGCGCGGCATGAGCAGCTTCAGGTAGTCGTTGATCTCGGTCATCGTCCCGACGGTCGAGCGCGAGCTTTTTACCGGATTCGATTGCTCGATCGCGATTGCCGGTGGGATGCCGCGAATCTCGTCCACGCGCGGTTTATCCATCCGGTCGAGAAACTGCCGTGTGTAAGGCGAGAAGGTCTCGACGTAGCGGCGCTGCCCTTCGGCGTAGATCGTGTCGAAAGCGAGGGACGATTTGCCGCTCCCGCTCGGGCCCGTCACAACGGTCATTTCGCCCAGCGGGAGATCGAGATCGAATCCCTTGAGATTGTTCTGGCGAGCCCCGCGGATCTCGATGCAGCCGCGGTCAGCGGGCGCCGTGACGCAGGGTTCTTTGCCGTTGGTGGAAGCCACCGACGACAATCGTTTTGAGGCGCAGAAAGCGCAAACTTCGCGCTAGCCGGTGCGGCGAAAAAATGAATCAGGAAAGCAGGAAGAAAGGATGGATACGTTCTTCTTTCTCCCGCACCCTTTGTTCGGCTTTCCTGTGTTCCTGCTTTCCTGATTATCCTCGCTGCACGATTTTCTCGAGCTCGCGTCGTAGCGCCGCTTTCGCTTCGGCGTCGTTCTCGTGGCCCCAGGCAGCGAGCTCAAACATCTGCGCGCCCCGCTCCCGTTTCCCTTGCCAGGCGGCGCGGATACGGCCGCGTGCGGTCCAGTCTTCCGCCGCTGCCGCGGTGTCGTTTTCGTAACTGGAACGTCCGTCCCAGTAGCAGTAGAAAATGTGGAGGGGCCAGCCATGATCGTCGAAGCGATAAGCCCGGATGGGCAAACTGATGCCATGCAGCGTCACAAAGTGCACGCCACTTTCTTTTTGCATCGTTAGGCCGCTGGCCGGAAGGCAGATGTCCGGCCGATGATTTTTCACGAAGAGCGCCGCCGTTCGCCCCGGCAGCCAGTGAAACGAATACAACATCCAATGCCGATTGTCGGGCGAGCGCCAGGTCGCCGCGCCGCCTTCGTTATAGCGCAATAATTCCTCCGCCGCCGCGGGAACAACTTGTGTCTGGTAATCGAGTTCGGTTGCCGGCCAGCGCACCGACCACGGCTGCGAAATCGCCACCCAATTCGGAGCATACCAAAGGGCGACCACGCTTTCCGTTAGGCAAAGCCAGAGGAACAAGGCAAGCGGCCAGCCAAAAACGCGGAGGCGAAATGACTGGCGTCTTTTCGTTAGGGCGACCGGCGGCGCCGTTTTCGGCTGCAACCAAAGACTCATCCCCCAGAGCGCAAGCAGACAAATCCCAAGGATCGTGAACCCAGCGGGATCGTGCCAGCGCTCGATGGCCGCGATCCCGTCATTCGCCGCGATCTGGCAGAGCAAAAAAGTCCGTCCGATATTGCAAACGAATGCGAGGCACCCGCCGGCGACGACGAGCAGCACCCGGCGCGACGGCGTGATTCGATAGAAAGCCCCGAGAAAGAGGGCGACCATGAAGGTCGCCTGAAGCGAGCGCACCCCGGTGCAGGCGTCGTCGATTCCAACCTGGCCGGTGCTGAGCTCGATCACGTTGCCGTGCTGGACCGAAAGCGTGCCGATGAAGTTGAGCAGCCCGATCGTGATGGCCGCGTCAGCCCGCATCAGATGTTGGACGACCAATTGTTCGAGCTGCACCGGCCAGGGCACCGCGACGAGAAAGAACAAAGCCGGGAACGCAAAATGCCGCAGCCAGGACGAGCCGCCGGCCAGGTAAATTCCGCCTAACGAGATCGCGACAACCGCAAGCGCCATGATCCAGTCGAGCAAACGCCAGTCCGGGTTCGCGACCGCGACGAGCCGCGCCAGGAACAGAATCAGCGCGGTAACGATCAGCAGCGCGATCGTTAGGCGAGGAAACTCCGGCGCAGTTGCGACCGGCCGTCTCGGCCAGCGTTGCCAGAGCAGAATCGCGGCGAGAAATGGCGCCGTCCAGCCATAGCTGTATTGCGGATTGAGCGACCATTCGCTTCCGAGTTGATGGATGATCTCGAACCAAAGAAAACCAAACCCGAGGACGCAGAAGGCGATCTCTGACCTGCCCATCCCCATTCGCGCGAGCGGCGGCAGCGGGAGCTCGGGAGCTTCCGCGGTGGAATGGGACATGCTATTTTCCTAGCAGCTTGTGCGCCGCGACGCCACTCGGCGCGGAACCGGCCAACTCGAAATGGCGCTCCCAACCGACGAACGCGAAATCACGCTGCAAAAGACCGAACGGGTCTATGTCCGCCTCTCGTTAGGCATTATTCTTGGACTCGTTCTGCTCATCACGATCTGCTGGGCCGGCCGCCGCCTCTATGTAGTGTGGCAGGAGCGCAAGCTCATGCACCAGGCCCACGTCGCGTATAACAAACTGGATCTCCGCTGGGCCGCGATGGCTGCGCAACGCGCATTCAGCCTCGACGACAAGAGCCTCGACGCCTGCCGCACCCTGGCGGATATCGCCGAGAAACAAAAGAGCGTTCAGGCGATCGAATGGCGGCGGCGCGCGCTCGCGATTGATCCCACGTCCTTCCCCGATCGGCTTTCGCTCGCAAATACCGCGCTTCGTTTTTCCCAACCGACGATAGCCGCCGAAGCGCTCGCGCAGATCGCGCCCTCGCAACAAAACAACCCGGAGTATCACGCCGCCGCCGCGCGCGTTGCCTTGACCCAAAACGACCTTGCCGTCGCCGGCGCGCATTTTCGCGCTGCCGTGCGCTTCGCGCCTAACGACCCGAAACACGCGCTGGAACTGGCGGAGTTTCAACTCCGCTCCGGCAACGCCGACGAGCGCGCCACCGGACGCGCCAGCGCCACGCGCGTGAAGAGCAACAAACTCGTGCAGCTCGACGCGCTCCACATTTTGCTGAACGACGCGCTCGCCCGCCGCTCCGATGCTGATGCGGTTGCGCTCGCTCAAGAACTGGATGCGCTTCCGGACGCGCCAGCAACGGATCGTCTGCTTGCGCTCGGAATCTTGCGCCGATTTAACGCTCCCACTTTCACTGGTGCGCTGACTCAATTGGAATCGGAGTCGGCCGGTTCCGCGGAAAAGGCCGCGCGACTGATCAATTGGATGACGAGCCAGGGTCTCGCGCTGCTGGGGATCGATTGGAGCAAACAACTCGTGCCCGAAATGACCGGCAGCGTTTCAGTCCGTTTCGCGCTGGCCGATGCATATATCCAACTGCGGGATTGGACTGCGCTGAAGGCGATGCTGCAAGGCGGCTCGTGGAGTGGTGTCGAATCGTTCCGACTCGCGCTCCAGGCAAAGGTCGCGCAGGAAACCGACGACTCGGATGACTTTGAGAAATTCTGGGCCGAAGCGGTCGCCCAAGCCGAGAACAATAGCGACCGACTCAATGTTTTGCAGAAGCTCGCTTTTCAATGGCGTTGGCCGGCGAAAGGCGTTGGCGTTCTTTGGCTGCTCGCTCAAATCCCCGACTCCCAAACGACTGCGCTCCAAGCGCTCTATAATTATTTTGCTGCGGAAAGAGACACTGCGGGGTTGTTCCGCGTGCTCACCCGGCTCATCGATGTGCTGCCGGATGACCCGATGGTGAAAAACAATTACGCGCAGATTTCCCTCCTCCTGCACGCCGATCCGTTCCGCGCCCGGACCCTCGCCGGCTATGTGCACCGCGAGCAACCTAAGAATGCCGCCTTCGCGTCCACTTACGCTTTCGCGCTTTACCGGGACGGCGATCTCGTCGGTGCGCTGAAGGTGATGGAAACCCTCACGCCCGAGCAGTTGGAAGATCCGTCGGTTGCGGCTTACTACGGGATCTTTCTCACCGCGGCTGGTCATTCGGCCGAAGCCGTCAAGTTTCTCGATGCGTCCGGCCCGGCTAAACTCCTACCCGAAGAAGAAAAGCTGGTGAGCCAGGCTCGGACCAGCCTTGCGCGGCAGAAGAGCAAGAACGGCGGCGCGTGAGCTGTTGAATAGGAGCTCTGCAGATCCTAAGGATCACAGGTCTTCCTGCCGCCGGCACGATAGCGCCTCTTAGCGATAAAAAGACGCTCACGAGATCCTGGTCATCGCTTCTAGAAGCCAAGGTCAGTCTGCGCCGGTTCTTTGCCGGCCGTCTTCGTGCTCGTAAAACTCGCGAACTTCTTCATCAGGTCATCGAGCTTCGCGGCGTAGTAATCGATGTTCTCGTCGCGTGCCTTCGGATCGAAATCCGACACGAGTTTGGCGTTGTCATAAGCGGCTACCTTTTTTGTCGTACCAGTAATGTAGTAACTGACTTGATCACCCGGCCGATAGATACGCCCGCTGGAGAGCGCTAGTTCATAGGCGGCGGCGCGATTCCGGGCGGACCCTGCGATTTTCTGGCGATACTTTTCGAGCGAATCCTGCAGTGTGTCGGTCTTCATCAGCATTTCGATGGGCCAGGCCCGGGCGCGAATTTTCTCCTCAAACTGGCCGCGCAGGTCGTGGATCGCCTCCGACTTTTCCTGCATGAGCAGCTTGATCATTTCCTCGAGAAAGACGCGCTGAAATTTCTCCAGCCCTCGTGACTTGAGCGCACCGCCCTTCAGTGTGACCTCGCCTTCCTTGTCCAGGAGTGCGTAGTTCTTGGCCTTATAGCTGAACATAGCATCGAACTGCTCGTCGAATTCTACGTCGATTCCGCGCGGTAGCTCCTTTGCCAAACCATCACGCAGGCGTTCAATCTGCGCTGTAGTGGCGGCGGTGTCGGCCGCTTTCCCCGGGCCTCGGTCCGATCCGGACACTTTCACGTTATCTTCGTTAGGTGGAACAAAGTAGATACCATCTGTATCGACCTCGATCACTTTCGCGCCTTGCGCTTGCAGCCACGCGATCATTTGTTTCAGGAGATCGCGACCGATCTGAGTTACCCGCGCCGCCGCTTCGAAATCGGCAAAATTTCCCTGGGCAAAGCCCAGATAGCCATAGAAACTGTTGATCAGAATCTTAAAGGTGTTCTGCAACGCGTGATAGTAGCGGCGGGCCGGCTCATCTTTCGCCTCCCGCATGTCTGCCTTCGCCTGCAGACGAAAAGTCCGCAGGTCAGTCAATAGGTGTCGAAAGATCTGGAGCTGGTCGTTGACCGGAAAACAATCGAACTGCAACATGATTGACGGGTAGAGCGACGCAACGTCGCAATGCCAGACATTCCGCGCCACGCCGGTGAAGAAGATATCGGTGTAACCGCCTTCGAACCCGCGCGCCATCGGCATCTCCGGAATGCTATGACGTTGCCGAAAATATTCGCGAAGGAAGAGCGCGTTGATCCGGGTCGCGTTGCCGCGCACGATCACATCCTGATAGTTATAGGGGAAAATCTGCGCCTGAATGAAGTAACTGGGGCTCAACAGATCGGCCACGTCGCGCGTTTCGCGCACGGCACAAAGAGCGCGCTCCCGGTAACGCTCCGGATCTTCCAGCCAGGCGCGCTGCAGCTCTTTCCCGGAGAGTCGGGAAATTTCGGCTATACTCGTTAGGCCAAAGTGCTGCGCCACTTCGCTTCGCTCGAAACCGGAGAGGGTTCGCATCCCGACATCGTAGAACTGCGCCAGGAGAAAGGTATCGAGAAAGTGCCGGCCTTCGATCGTGAACTTCGGGTAATCGATAGTCTTCTCGGCAATCTGGAGCCGCGAGGGACGCGAGCGAAGAAAGCCGCCGCTTCTGCCCCAGTCGAGTTTCGTTTTCGCCTTGCGCGCGCGGGCCACGAGAAAGGGCAGGTCGAACTTAAAGAGGTTATGACCTTCGATGACATCAGGATCGCGTTCTTTGATCAAAGTGGTTAGCCGTTTGATCGCGGCATGTTCGGATTCCTCGATCGCATTCGGATCGACCGTAATCAGTTCCTCCCAGCCTGAGTGATCGGAGACGGCGATGCTGGTGATATGATCATCGCCGGCGGCTTCGAGATCACCACCGGCGAAAGAGAGGACCTCCAACTGGAGGCGCTTCAGCTCGTTGAAGGGCAACTTTTTGAAAAGCGTCCGTCCGGTTTGCGTCAGGTAGTGCTGGACTGGATCACTGAAAGCGAAAAAGTTCCGGCCCGCTTTCTTCAAACCATTGCGAAGAGCGATCAGTTCCTTCCAGCTATCGGTTGTGACAAGCCAGTTATACTTGAGGTCGCCGGTCAGCTTTTCGGCCGTCTTTAACCCGAGATCAGCGACGTCCGCATCGCTCCAGACGAAAGGATGGAACGGTTCAATGTCGCAGACCGTTCTGCCCTCCTTCTCGCGGCGGTAAACCTTAATGGTTCCCGTTTCGCCCAGCTCGATTGCCACAATTCGCGTGGTCGGATCGGCGCCGAAGAGGAGCTGGTTATCTTCAAAACTCATGGCCGCTCAACTAACCATAAGTTTGCCGCGGCGCGACTCGCGGCCACCGTCGTTAGGCGGAAAAAGCGGCGAGCGCAGCCTGATAAATCAGTCGTAACGGTTCCCCGCTTCGTTCCTGGGCGACGCGGCAGCTTTCGTATTCCGGCGCGATCTGCACAACCTCCTTTTCGAGAAGGCCCAGCTTGATTGTGATCTCGCCGAAGCGCGTCATCACCTTTTCAAAACGCCGCTCAAGTTTGTAGCGCCGCTTCTCGCTCCGGCGCAGCCCGAACGCGCTTGTCTCTGTAAGAAGCGCACGCACGATCCTATTTTCGAGTGCGGGCGCGCAAAGGACTGACAACCGCATGCCCGGTCGGTTTTTCTTCATCTGCACCGGCGCGAGAGTGACATCGAGTGCGCCGAAGGCGAGCAGCTGCTCCATCGCGGCACCGGTTAATTCCGGAGAGAGATCGTCCAAATTCGTTTCGAGCTCGATCACGGTGTCGTGTTCCCAATCGTTAAGGGAGGATCGACCGAGGATGGCGCGCAAGACGTTTGGCCGCTCCGCCAAGTCGCGCGTCCCGATGCCATAGCCGACGCGCTCGATCTCCAACGGCGGCATCACGCCGAAGGCCGTCGCACATTCCGCGGCGATCGCCGCTCCGGTCGGCGTGATCGATTCCCACGGCTCATCAACCTGCTCGAGGGGAATTCCGCGCAAGATCTCGAGTGTCGCCGGCGCCGGGAGCGGGAAACGCCCATGTGCACAATCGATCCAGCCGCGGCCTTCGCGGAGCGACGAGACCAGCACCCGCGGATCACCAAGTTCTTGAAGTGCCACGGCGGCCGCGACGATGTCGGCGATCGAATCGGCCGCGCCGACCTCATGAAAACCAACGGTCTCAAGTGGGACACCGTGGATTTTCGCCTCCGCCTCCGCGATCCGCGCGAAGATGCCGAGGGCTTTCTCCCTAACGAACTGGGAGAGCTGGCTCGAAGCGATCAACTCGCAGATCTGCGCGTAAGTGCGGCCGTGCCGATGCTCCTGCTCGCGCACGACAAATTTCAGGCCGCTGATCCCCTGCCGCGTCTGCCGCTCGAAATGTATCTCCGTATTGCCTATCGGGAGCTTGCGCAGCTCGCTCGTGATTCGCTCCGGTTCCAGCCCAAGATCGCAGAGGGCGCCGGCTGTCATGTCGCCGCTGATTCCGGAAAAGCAGTCGAGATAAAGGATGCGATTCATCGAGGAACAAAAAGTGGATCAGCTTATCACAGGAGAAAAGGAGCGGCAGCGGCGCTTTGCTCGTTAGGTTTTTCGCTCTAATCTGCGAGATGAAATTCTTCTCCGCGCTCCTCCTTTTTCTCCTCGCCACCAGCACGCCGCTCGCGCTCGCGGAGCAGACTGCGGCCCAACTGGCAGAGCAGGAGCTGCCCTCGCTCGTCCAGATTTACAAGGATCTACATACCCATCCTGAACTTTCCACCCAGGAGAAGGAAACCTCCGCCCTCATTGCAAAGGAATTGAAAGCCGCAGGGTGCGAAGTCACGGATCATCTCGGTAAATACGAGACCCCCGGCCTGACCGGTTACGGCGTCGTCGGCATTATGAAAAACGGGGAGGGCCCGACTGTGCTCATCCGCACCGACATGGATGCGCTCCCGGTTGAGGAGGAAACCGGCCTGCCCTACGCGAGCAAAGTCACGACCACGGACCAGGCTGGCAAAACCGTCCACGTCATGCACGCCTGTGGTCACGATGCGCATATGGCGATCTTCATCGGCGTCGCCCGCGCGCTCGCGAGGACTAAAGATCAATGGCACGGCACGATCGAGTTTGTTGGCCAGCCGGCGGAAGAAACTGGTTCCGGCGCCAAGGCGCTGCTGGCGGACGGGCTTTACAAGAGATTTCCGAAGCCGGATTACGCGATCGGCTACCATGACAATGCCGAGCTCCCCACCGGCACGATCGGCGTCCGGCCAGGTTATGTTTTCGCCAACGTCGATTCCGTCGATATCACCGTGCGCGGCATAGGTGGGCACGGTGCCTATCCGCACAAAACCAAGGACCCCGTCGTACTCGCTTCCGAGATTGTGATGGGACTGCAGACGATCGCGAGCCGGGAAAACAACCCCCTCGATCCGATCGTCATCACGGTGGGTTCGATCCACGGCGGGACCAAGCACAACATCATTCCGGACGAAGTGAAGATGCAGCTGACGGTGCGCAGTTATAAACCGGAAGTACGCAAACATGTTCTTGAAGCGATCGCCCGCGTCGCCAAAGGGATGGCGATCGCGGCCGGCTTCCCTGAGGACAAAATGCCGATCGTCCACGTGGAGGAAGATGAGTTCACACCCGCGACCTATAACAATCCGGAGCTGACCGGGCGTCTCACAAACGTCTGGAAAAGCGCGATCGGCGCCGAACATGTGGTCGACAAAGACCCGACAATGGGTGGGGAAGATTTCTCCGAGTACAGCCTGCCGGATCATTCCGTTCCGGCGTGTGACTTCTGGATCGGCGCAGTCGCGCCCGAGAAAGTCGCGGCGAGCGAGAAAAGTGGTCAGCCGTTGCCGAGCCTGCACTCCAGCAAATTCGCGCCCGTTCCGGAGCCAACGATCAAGCTCGGCGTCACCGCCGTGACGACCGCCGTGCTGGATTTGATGGGGAAAAAGTAGCAGTCGCATTGCGCGCGGGATTTTCGGGCAACATCACCGCACTATTCGTTAGGCACGATCCGTCGCATGTGCGAATTCCATCACCGCGGAATCTTGCAACGGAGTGAACGGCAGCGCGACCAGTCGCGGCGGTGCCTAGCGAACCGGCCAAGCGGAACCCGTCATTTCACCCGCACGTTCTTGCGCAGAAACGTCGGCACGTCGAGGTCCTGGCCTTCCACAATCGTTGGCTCGCTTTTCTCGAAACGTCCGCGCGAGACGGACTCGAATTGCAATACTTCCTGTCGTGCTTGCACAAATTTTTCCTTCCGCGGCGTCTTTGCCGCAACCGGTGCTGCCGGAAGCAATTCATCCGGTTCCTTCGGCAGCGAGACCTTCTTTTTTTCCCGGACCGGGGCGGGAACCGGGGAAGCGCTCGCTTCGATTGGCTCTGGTTTGACTGGCGGTTCCGCGACCACTTCGATCGGCGCAGGAGGTGGCGTCGGCTCGGTGCGCCCCTCGCTCACTGGGGTCGCAGATTCCGAAGCACGTGAAATCTCCGCCTGCGGCTCAATGATTTCGGCGGCCGCCGGTTGCGCTGCGGGTTCCGGCGGCAGCGCCGGTGACAATTTCGGAGCCGCCGGGGAAGCTTTCAGCCCCACCGGCGCGGGCTCCCGAATCGGCGGCGGCGGCGCCGCTTCCATCGCGGAGCCAATCGAGCTGATCAACGTCACGCTCATGCGATTTCCCATTTTCCCATCGACCGACGTCCCGAACAAAATCTGCGTCTGATCTTCCACGTGGCGATTCAGCTCCTGCATCACGATCTCCACTTCCGTCAGCGTCATGCCGGGGCCGCCGGAGATTTGCACGAGCACATGCCGCGCGTCGGTCAGCATTTTGCCGCGATCCATCAGCGGATTTTTCAGGGCAAGCGCGAGTGCTTCGTGGGCGCGATTGTCGCTGTCGGATTCGCCGAAACCGAAGAGGCAGCGGCTGTCCTGGCTGCGCAGCGCTGAGAGCAATTCGTCAAAGCCGATCCGGATTAAACCCGGCCGCCGAACGACATTGACGATCGCCCGCACGCTTTGGCTGATCGTCTGGTCGGCAACCGCGAAAGCCTGATGGATTCCCGCTTTCGGCAAAACCATGTCGCCCATCCGATCGTTCTCAAAACAGACGACCGCGTCGGCCAATTGCTGGAGCTCGCGGAGCGCTTCGCTCGCCTGCGCGCCGCGGCGTTTGCCTTCGAATGCAAAGGGCAAGGTCGCGAAAGCCACGACCAGCGCGCCGCATTCCCGCGCCATCTGCACGACGCAAGGCGCGCCTCCCGAACCGGTGCCCCCGCCCAGCCCGGCGCAGACGAAAACCATTCGTGCGCCTTGCAGCGCCTCGCGAATTTCATCAGCGGATTCGTTGACCGCATTGAAGCCGAGCTCCGGGTCGCCACCCGCACCTAAGCCGCGCGTGACGTCGCGCCCAAGCTGCACCTTTTGTGTCGCAACGGAACTGGCGAGCGATTGCACATCGGTATTCGCGGCGATCAGGTCAACGTGTTCGAGGCCGTCGAGCACGATCCGATCGAGCGCGTTTGAGCCGGCGCCTCCCACGCCAATGATTTTGATCGCGAGATCGTCTTCGTGCTTTTCGGGCAGAGTGTAGTTGCGGCTGAGCTGGATCATTTCGTTAGGTGGTCGTTAGGCATAAAGAAAGGAGCAGAAAAGAGAAATTGTCATCTCGACCGGAGCGCAGCGAAGCCGAAGGATCTCGGCGGTTTCTTGGAAGGCGTCGCGCATTTTGTTCACTTCGATTGGGGCTTCATGCAGCTCCACGTGATCCCTCGACTCCGCTGCGCTTCGCCCGAGATGACAGAATGGCTGGTTCCGGCGTGGATCGGCTCATCGCATCCGTTGCAACAGTTTCCCGAACATGCCGCGGAGGCCGCCGACCGGCTGGCGTTCTCCCTGGACGGCCTGCGCATACTTGATCAACCCAATCGCGGAGGCGAACTGCGGGTTCTCAAACGCACTCGTTAGGCCGGACATCGTCCGCGCATGCGTGACGCGCGCCGGAATTCCGAAAACGTCTTCTGCCAGGTTGTCGATTCCGTTGATCTGGCTGCAGCCGCCGGTGATGAAAATTCCTTCCCCGAGATAATCGAGAAACGGCTCGTCCTCGAGCTTGCGCTTAAGTAACTCGAAGGTCTCGCGCAGCCGCATGTGGATGATCGTGTTCAGCGTTTCCCGCTCCACCTCTTTGCCGGCAAAACCGGAATCATCTTTCAGCAAAACCGTTTCGCCCGGAAGGCAGTTGCCGAGAATCGTGCTGCCCTCTTCGATCTTAAGTTTCTCGGCGCGCGTCATCGGAATCCGCAAGCCCATTGAGATGTCGTTCGTGATGTGATCCCCGCCGACCGCCAGAACGCCGCTCTGCTTCACCGCGCCATCGACGTAAAGCACGTAGTCGGTCGTGCCGCCGCCGATATCGATGACGAGCGCGCCGAGGCTTTTCTGGTGCGGCGTAAGCACGACTTGGGCGGAAGCGAACGCGGTGAAAACGACATCTTCCACATCCAGCGGCAGCTCCTTCACACAGCGGATCGTGTTTTGAATCCGCGTCCGCACGCCGTGGATGATGTGGAAATCCGCCTCGAGCTTTTGTCCAAGCATCCCTAACGGATTCAGGACGCCATTCTGCCCGTCGACGTGATAGTGCTGGATGATCGTGTGCAGAAAAGCGTTCTGCGCCGGAATACTGACTTCGCGCGCGTTGATCTTCACGTCGTCGATGTCCTGCTCGTCGATCTCGTCCCGATCGTCGGGCAACGTGACACAACCGCGGTTATTAAAACTGGCGATATGAGCGCCGGTGATGCCGATGTAAACGCTGCGAATCATGATGTCGCTCTTCTCTTCGGCGTCGACGACCGCTTCGTGGACGCATTTCATCGCCGTCTCGAAATCGACGATCTCGCCTTTGCGCACGCCGCGCGACGGCGCCTGCCCGACACCGAGGATTTTGATGGTTCCGTCGGGCCGGCTTTCGCCGACCACGACACAGATTTTCGAAGTCCCGATCTCGAGACCGACCATGAGGTTGCTGCTAGCCATTGTGACCGTCGTTTTCCATGTTGAAGTGCTGTAGTGGAACGCCTTTACGCGCCGGGCTTGAATTCGGTAACGGCCCGGCGGGACGACTATGAAATTGTTTCACGCCCGGGCTCACGAGCGTCGCGCGCGGGATCGCGCGCTCGACCGCTTTCGCCGCGCGCACTTCCGGTTCGTGCCAGATTTTCGGCACGCTTTTGTGCGGCTTCTCGGCGACGGTTTCGTGTTTCGGTTCCGGCGCGGATTTCTTTTCGGCGACCGGCGCTTCCGGCGCCACGCCTTCCGCCTCGAGCTGCGAAATGATCTCCGAGACCGGCTGGGCAAAAGTGACCGGAATGTTTCGGGCGACGAGGAGGTTTGCGGTGCTGATTTGCCGATGTGAATCGTCGGAATAGACCAGCAGTTGCTCGAGCGTTCCCATCTGCTTCTCGAGATCGTCGAAGCCGAACATGACCTGCGTCTGGTTCTTATCGGTCACGAGCAGGCAATAGCCTTTCGAGACGTCGATCGTTTGAATCTGGAAACGCGTTTGCATGAAACTGGTTGTCGTTAGGCGGAGCAAGGCAAGCGCGGTTTTTGCCTCGAAGGAATCGACCTGTTTCCCGGGCACGAGCGCTTCACTCGAGCAGTTGGTGATCACCGGAAGCGAAAGGTAGTCGGTCACCAGGTTCTTCTCCTTCAAGATCACGCCGCGCGCGTCGACCAGGTAATCAGTACCGTTGGCGAACGGATTTCGCAGTTCGCCCTCGCTCGTAATCCACGCCACCGGACGTCGCTCGGTGATGTGGATATCGATCTCGTTAGGCATTTTTCGCTCCACCTGGACCTCGTCTACTTGGGTGAGCTGCTGGAGGCGCTTGTGGACCGCCGCGAGGTTGATCGAAAAGATGTTGCTGCCTTCCTTGATTGCGGCTTTTTCGAGCACGGTTTGCCGCGTCAGGCTTCCATCGGTCGAGACGAGAATGGCGCTGAGCCGGTAATCCGGATTGGCAAAAAAGAACCGATTCAACGCCGCGCGCGTCCCGAAATAGGCGCCGGCGCAAAGGCCAATGACGAGCGCGATTTTCGAGAGGAAAACCAGGACCTGCCGGTTCCGATGATGCGACGCGCGCCGCGACCGGACGCGAACGTCGAGCAGGTGTTGTTGCCGGCGCTGGCGCGAGGTCGAGAGGCGCTGATTCCTCGGTCGCGGTGAATTGGCGGAGCGCGTCGTCTTCATTTCTTGGGAGGCCGCGCGGCGAGCGAAAGCTCGATGATGCGCGCGCAGAGTTCGGGGTAGGAAATCCCCGCGACCGCGGCGGCGTCGGGCAGCAAACTGGTCTCGGTCATTCCCGGAATCGTGTTCGCCTCGAGCACGAACGGCACGTCCTCAGGCGATAAAAGCAGATCGACGCGCGAGTAAACTCTCAACCCAAGCGCGACGACCGCCTGGAGCACGAGGTCTTGAACTTTTCCGGCGAGCTCCGCTTCGATCGCCGCCGGGCAAACGTGCTGGGCACCGCCGCCGCCCTGCGGGTTGAGAAACGGATACTTGTCGTTGAAATCGTAGAAGCCGCTTTCGGGATGATCTCAAGAATGGGAAGGGCAAGGTCACCGAGCACGCCGACGGTGAGCTCGCGCCCCGGGATGAATTGCTCGATCAAGAGCTCGTCGTCGAATTCGCGCGCCGCGGCCAGCGCGCTCGCCACTTCCGAATCCTGCCTAACGATCTGGATACCGACAGTCGAGCCCTGCCGCGGCGGCTTGATCACATACGGCAACGGCAGCGTCGGCTTCTCGCCGGCGTGGATAATTTCCCAATGCGGCGTGTTCACGCCGTGCCTGGTAAATTGCTGTTTCGACGGGATTTTATCAAACGCGAGCCGGCTGCCTTCGACATTTTCGCCGGTGTAGGCGATGCCGCGGTCTTCCAGTATTTGCTGCAACTGCCCGTCTTCCCCGAACTCCCCGTGGAGCGCAATGAAGGCGAGCCAGGTGTCGTTAGGCAACTCGAAATCGGGGCCCGCCACATCGACCTCGGTAACGTTCGCGCCTAACGAACGGAGCGCGCGCGCGATTCCGGCCCCGGTCGCGAGTGAAACCGCGCGTTCCGAGCTCGGGCCGCCTTTCAGGACCGCGATAGGTTTTCCACCGAGCGCGATCATAAACGAATCCACCTCCGGGAAGCACGGGGTGTGACCCGGTGGGCCGAAAAAAACCGTCTAACGAAATTACGAGCAAACCGTCCGGAAGGGCCGGGGAAACTCCCCCGCACGATGGGGTAGCAACCCATCCTCCCCGGAATTGTGATAACGCCGTTCATCCCTCCTCCCCCACGATTTGCACTTCGGTCTCCAGCTCGATCCCGCACTTTTCCCACGCCATCGCCTTGATTTTGTCTATCAACTCCAGCATCTCCCGCGCAGTCGCTTTCCCTTCGTTCACCAGAAAGTTCCCGTGCACTTCCGAAACGCGCGCGTCCCCGATTCGCGCGTTTTTCAAACCCAGTTGATCGACCAGCTTTCCGGCGGGACAGGTCGTCGGGTTTTTAAAAATGCAACCTGCACTCTTTGCGCTCGGCTGGCTCGTGTGCCGCTTCTCCTGCGACTCCTGTAGTCGCCTAACGATTTCTTCCGGTGACGATTCGATCCCGCGAAAAACTGCCGAGACCGCGTAGTTGCTGTCTAGCATTGGCACGTGCCGATAGCGGACTTCCAACTCCGCCGGCGTCCGCACCCGGGGCACGCCGTCGCGATCCAGATAACGAACCCGCAGGACCTGGTCGAACGTCTGCAGACCCATCGCGCCGGCATTCATCCGCAGCGCGCCGCCGACTTCGCCGGGAATCCCTTCCATCCATTCGAAGCCGCCAATGCCGGCTGCTTTTCCGGCATAGGCGATCGCCTTTAATTTCGCGCCCACCCCGGCCGTTACCTCAAGGCCGGACACGGTCACCCTGTCGAAGTCGCCGCCGCTTGGATGAACCACGACGCCGCGGATGCCGCCATCGCGCACGAGCAGATTGGAACCGCGCCCGATCACAAAGAGCGGCAGATTCTCGTGCCGGCAAAACCGGATCAATTCAGCGAAAGCCGCTTCCGTCCGCGGCTCGACCCAGAACTGCGCCGGTCCGCCGACGCGCAAGGTTGTGTGTTTCGCGAGCGGCTCCGAAAGCCGCGCCGCACCCTCGACGCCGACGATTTCCTTCAGCTTCTCGAGAATGACCAGATCGGCGGCGAGTTTAGCCAGTTGTTCGTGAATGTTTCCCGCGCCGAGGCTGAGCACGAGGTCGCCGTCGGTGATCATTCGCCCCAGATCCTCGTGCAAGAAATCGAGGCGCGGCTGATAGGCAACGCTGCGATGACCGTGGCCCGCGATTTCATCCACGATCGTCTGACCGCTGATCCCGGGAAGCGCCGCTTCACTGGCCGGATAAACGTCGGTCACAAGGATGTGATCGGTGTCGTCGAAAGCCGCGCCAAATTCATGCCGGAGCGCCCGGGTGCGCGAGTAACGATGCGGCTGAAACATCGTCAGGACGCGTTTCCGACCGGCGGAACGCGCGGTCGCGAGGGTGGCGCGAATCTCGGTCGGATGGTGCGCGTAATCGTCGACGAGGAGAAACCGTTCGCTCTCGTATTTGATCTCAAACCGGCGGCGCGCGTGTCGGAAGTTGCCTAACGACTTCGCGATTTTCGCGAAAGGCACGCCCAGCTCGGTTGCGAGCGCGATTACGCCGAGAGCGTTGCTGACGTTATGCTTGCCCGGAACATTGAGCGTGGCCTCGCCCAGTTTCTCGCCGCCGCGCTGCACGCAAAAGCAGGCCGCAAAATCGTGCAGCTCGAGCCCGGTTGCCCGATAATGCGCTTCATCGCGAAAGCCGTAGGAAATCGACTTCGCCCGACCGCCGCAGATGCGCCGGGCATGTGGATCATCCGCACAATAGAAAACCGAGCCGCTGGTTTGCGCGAGCAACCTGCAAAACACTTCCTCGATTGCCGCCAGGTCCGCATAAAAATCGAGATGTTCTTCTTCGATGTTCAGGATCAGGGCGTGTTCCGGATGGAAGAGCTGGAGCGTGCCGTCGCTCTCATCGCCTTCCGCGACGAAATATTCGCCTAACGAATCCCAGTGAGCGTTGCTCCCCAGGATCGGAATTTCGGCGCCCACGTAATGCGACGGATGCAGTCCGCCGCCGCGCAGGACATGCGCGGTCATCGCCGACGTCGTCGTCTTCCCGTGCATCCCGGCGATGATGATGCCGCGCTTGCCGAGCATGATCGCAGCGAGCGCTTCCGCGCGGCGAATCGCCGGCACGCCGCGGACGCGCGCGTCAGCCAGAATCTCGTTATCGGGTTTGATCGCGGAGGAATAAATAATCAACTCGGCGTCGGCGGCGTCGGCCGCGTGATGGGGCGAAAAAGCGCGCAGGCCCAGCTGCGCAAGCCTTTCCGTCTCGAGCGTGCGCGCCTTGTCCGAACCGCGCACATCATGGCCGAGCTCGAGCAGGAGCGCGGCGATTCCGCTCATCCCGCTCCCGGCCACGCCGATGAGATGGATCGCGTGCCGTTCCCTGGTCAGGAAACGCTGCAGCTCGAGATCAGGCAGCGATGGCGTCATCTGGTTGAGTGTATCTTTCCATCGTTTCCACGACCAGCTCGGCCGCGTTTTTAGGCGCCAGTTTTGCAGCCGACTCCGCCATCGACCGCAGCGTTTCCGGCTCGCTCAGGAGTTGCTGGATTTTTTTGCCTAACGAGTCCTCAATCAGCTCAGACTCCTTCAGGAGCAGCGCCGCCTTCGCCTGCGCGAAAACCTCTCCATTCCGCGTCTGGTGATCGCCAGCCGCGTAGGGATACGGAATCAGAATGGATGGCAATTCGAAGGCCGCGATCTCGGCCAGACTGGCCGCGCCGGAGCGCGCGACCGCGAAATCGGCCGCGCTGTAAACTTCCTCCATCGCGTGATGAAAGGCGGCCACAAACGCCGGGATGTTTTCGCGCCGGTAATTGTCCTCGAGCAGACGCGCGTCGCGACTCCCGGTGAGATGAATGATCTGGAGCGGCGTGCCCTGGAGCGCAGGGAGCGCCTTGATCATCGCCTGGTTGATCCCGCTCGCGCCCTGGCTCCCGCCCATCACGAGGAGCGTCGGAAGTTCCGGCCGTAATCCCAGCCTAACGAGCGCCTCGTCGCGATCGATCCGGCGCAGGGTTGAGCGGATCGGCGTGCCAGTCCATTCCGTCTTCGCCCTGGGGAAAAAGGCCGCGCATTCCTTGAAACCGAGAAGGACGGCGCGGACAAAACGCGCCGTGTAACGGTTGGCTTTGCCGGGCACCGCGTTGGACTCATGAATGAAGGTCGCGCTCCCGCGCATGCGCCCAGCCAGAACCGGTGCGGTCGAAGTGAAGCCGCCCATTCCGAGAACAACCTGGGGATTGAACTTCCGGTAGATCGCGCGGCAGAGCGCCAGGCTGCCGTTGAAGCGCCTAACGAATGCCAGGATTGCCGGTGAGAAAGGCGACGGAAGCGCAACCGTGGGTAACTTTTCAAAGCGAAATTCCGGATGACCCGCAACTGCCAGACTGTCGATCTCCTTTTCGGAAATGAAGACGAGCACTTCGTGGCCGTGCGCCCACAGAACTTCCGCAACGGCGAGTCCGGGGAAAAGGTGCCCGCCAGTTCCGCCGCATGCGATCACGACGTTCATGTAAACTCCTCCCTCCGTTCTTGAGAGAAGAGCAGCGAACCGAGCGCGCCGGGGTAGCGCACTCCTCTCGAGTGCTGCTCACGGCGTCCTCGCGGTGTTGAACTTTCCTGACTCGGACGACAAAAGCCGCGTCCGGTCGTCCCTCGGAAGTTCGCGACCGCGCGGACGCGTTCGTCAGCGCTCGGAACGAGCGCGCTACCCGCAGTCAGAGCTCGCGAGCAAGTGTTCATTCTCAAATTCGCGGCGTCACGCGGACGCGCATCGGGATTTGTTTTTTAGCGGCCACAGGTTCGAGGACACCTTGCCGATAAATGTTAAGGAGCACGCCGACGGCGAAAAGCGCGACGATCAGGTTCGATCCACCGTAGCTAATGAACGGCAGCGGCATGCCTTTGTTCGGAAGGAGCGAGGTGACGACCCCGATGTTGATCGCGGCCTGCCACGCGATCAGCGACACAATTCCGCTTCCGAGCAACAAGCCAAACCGATCCTTCGCGTGGAGCGCAATCGCGAGGCCGCAGAGGATCACGACGACGAACAAAAAGACGACAAGCAGCGTGAAACGCATCCCAAGTTCCTCACCCACGATCGGGAAGATAAAGTCGGTGTGCGCATACGGCAGGTAGAGCAATTTCTCGCGGCCGTTCCCGAGACCGAAGCCGGAAATGCCGCCGCTTCCAAAGGCGATGAGCGCCTGGAATTGCTGGAGACCGGCGCCATCTTTTGCGAGTTCGGGATGCAGGAAAGCCAGCATCCGGCCGAGCCGTTCCGGGATCTGAATCGCGAGAAAAACAAGTCCGGCAATTCCGCCTAACGAAAGCGCGCCGAGAAGCGCGAGGTTCGACCCGGCGATGAACATGACCACAAAAGTCGTCGCGCCGATCAGCGCGGTTGTGCCGAGATCGACCTCTGTCACGATCAGTGAACTGAGCAAACCAACTACCGCCAGTGGAATGAGAAACCCGCGCCAGATCTGGCTGCTTTCTTTCTCATAACGCGAAAACCAGTAAGCGAGGAAGAAGACGGTTGCGATCTTCGCAAACTCGGACGGCTGGGCACTCCAGCCGTGAAACATGATCCAGCGATGGGAGCCGTTCCGCGCTGGAACCAGGAAACAAACCGCGAGGCCAAAGAGCGCGAGCGCAAACCAAATCATCCAGGTCCGCTGCCAGAAATGGTAATCGATCAGCGCGGCCCCGATGCAAAGAAGCAGGCCGAGGCCAAGCCAGAAGGCGTGCTTCTTGATAAAGAAAAAGGAATCGCCATGACTGTCGTAGGCATAGGCGCCGGTGCTGTAAATGATCACCGCACCGATCGCGAGCAAACCGAGAACGGCGAGAAACAAAATGTGGGCGCTCTTACGATGCATCAGGTTTTCGTTAGGCGGACCGCCTTCTCCCGGTAGAGCGAGACTCGGTCGAGCCGGCGCCTCGCGTCCCCAAAACTTCGACTGAGTCTCGCGCTAGCAATCGGACGCGGATCGAGTGGAAGAAGATCTGTGGCTGAGGCGGTCATCGTTAGTCTTCCCCAGATTTTTTCTTTGCATCCGCACGCCGCTCCGGAATTTTCAGCTTCTGGTTGATCTGCAATCGGCGTGGATCGGTGATCTGATTCAGCTCGAGCAGGTCAGCTTCCGAGACTTTGAGATGGCGCGCGATCGTGACCGGATTGTCGCCCCTGACGACGGTATAAACTTCGCCCGAATCCTTCACCGTCGATTTCGCGGCGGCCGCTGCCGATTTTTCCGGGGCTTCGGCGGTTTTGCTTTCCGGTTGCGTCGCCGTTTTTGCGACCTCGTTAGAAACGGGCGCCACGCTCGGAGCGACACTTGGCGCAATCGATGCCTCTGCGCTCGCTTCGAGTTCGGCCGTCGGTGAGGGCAAATCCTCGCGGGTTTTGATCGTGTTAAATGCGACGATGCCCGCGACCGCGACAATGTGGAGAACGAGCACGATGAGGAGCGCGCGCGACAACTTCATGTTCGGCTCCCCCATCTCTTCGTAGTCCATTTCCTCGGGCAGAGCGAGGGCTCGCGAGCGGCGCGCGGTTGCGGCGCTCAGCCTCTTTTTACGAGTCATGATGGCAGGTAGTTTCATAATGAGGTCTCGGGTAACGCGCGGACGAGAGCGCGGAACTGGTCGCCGCGATCGGCGTAGCTTTTGAACATGTCGAAGGAGGAGGTGCCGGGTGAGAAGAGAACGACTTCACCTTCCCGCGCGACGTTCTGGGCTCGGGTCACGGCTGCGCCTAACGAGCCCACAACCTCGCACTCGGTTGCGCCTTCCCAGTCGTCAGCGATCCGACCGCCGATTTCGCCGATCAGAATGGCATGCCGCACCTTTTGCCTAACGAGAGTGGTGATCGAGCGGAAGTTGAAGCCTTTGTCTTTCCCACCAGCGATGAGCACGATCGGTTTCGTCGCGCTCAGAAGCGCTTTCTCGAGCGCGTCGAGATTGGTGGCCTTCGAATCGTTGACGTAATCAACGCCGCCGATCGTGCGGATGAATTCGATCCGGTGAAGCTGCGCGCGATAGGCGCAAAGCGGCGGCACCATTTCCTCGAAGGAGAGGCCGCGCGCCCGCCCGACGGCAAGCGCAGCCATCATGTTTTCGGCGTTGTGCGGGCCGCGCAGTTGCGCCTCCGCGAGGTTCAAAATCGGCTGTTGCTGATATTTGATCCAGCCATCGCCTAACGAAAAATCTCCGTCATTTGTCCAGGCGCTGAAGGTCGTGATTCGGGCCGCGATCGGTGGAAGATGTTCGGCAACATTCACGACCGCCGTGTCTCCCGCCGTCTGGTTTTCGAAGATGCGCAGCTTCGCCTCGCGATACTCTCGGATCGACGGATAACGATCGAGATGGTCGGGTGCGAAATTCAGCCAGACGCTGATTTCGGGATGAAAATCCCGGATCGTCTCGAGCTGAAACGAACTCACTTCGACCGTAAGCACGTCGAGGTCATCTCGTTCCCGCGCCGCTTCCACGAGCGGCTTGCCGATGTTCCCGCAGGCGACCGTGCGCTGGCCGCAGGCATTCAGCATTTGCGAGATCAATTCCGTCGTGGTCGTCTTGCCGTTCGTGCCCGTAATGCCGATCACCGGCACGCGGCAGAACTGGTAACCAAGTTCGAGTTCGCCAATCGCCGGAATGTTTTTCCGGTAAAAATTCCGCGCCAAAGGCAGCTCGGGATCGACACCTGGACTCAGGATTCCAAGGTCGTAAACGGCCGGGTCTTCATTCGCGGCCGGGCCGCAAAGCAGGTAAACGCCAGCGTCGCGCAACGGCTCGAGACCGACGAGCTTTTCCTCCGGCGCGCTATCGAGCAAGGTCACGCGCGCGCCTTCCTGCGCGAGAAGCAGCGCAGCGGCTTTCCCGCTCCGGCCGGCGCCGAGGACAGCGACATTTTTGTTTTTGTAATCAGGCGTCTTCATCGCGGGCGAGACCGTTCGTTAGGCGAATCGCTAGCGCGAGACTCTTTCGAACCGGAGGAGGACGTGTGCTCAGAAGACAATCCCGGCCTCGGCTCGACGGAGTCTCGCGCTGCCAATCCGTGCTCCTTCTTCATCGCAGTTTCAAAGTGGCCAGACCGAGGAGGGCGAAGACGATCGAGAGAATCCAAAACCGCACGATAACGGTGTTTTCCTTCCACCCGCTCAGCTCGAAATGATGATGGATTGGCGACATCGCAAAGAGCCGTTTGCCCGTCAGCTTGAAACTTGCGACCTGCAAAATCACCGAGACAGCCTCGATCACAAAAACCCCGCCAACGACGGTGAGGAGCAGCTCCTGTTTGCAGCAAATCGCGACCACTCCGATCGCACCGCCAATCGCGAGAGAGCCGGTGTCGCCCATGAAAACTTTCGCCGGATGGCAGTTGAACCAGAGAAAACCGAGACCCGCGCCAACCAGTGCCGAGCAGAAAACCGCGAGCTCGCCGGAGTAGGGATAAAATGGGACCTGCAGATATTCCGCGATCCGGAAATTCCCTGCCGCGTAACTGAGCAGCGCGTAGGCGAAGGCAACCGTGATCGTGCAACCGATCGCAAGGCCGTCGAGACCATCGGTCAGGTTGACGGCGTTCGACGCGCCCACGAGCACAAGCGCGAAAAAGAAGAAAGTGAACGCGCCCATGTTCACGATCACGGGCAACTTAAAAAAAGGGAGATAAAGCGAACGCGCCTGCACTTCGATCAGCGGATTCAGGAGAAAAAAAGCGGTCACGATCCCGGCCAGGACGAGCTGGAAAACCAGTTTCCAGCGGCCGCTGATGCCGTCGGATTTTTTCTTCGTCACCTTCAGGTAGTCATCGGCAAAGCCGAGCCCGCCGAGGTAAACCATGGAAAAAAGGGCGAGCCAGACGAACGGGTTATCGGGCCGCGCCCAGAGCAGGGAGGAAACGACGACCGCGCCGATCACGAGGACGCCACCCATCGTGGGTGTGCCTTGTTTTCCCCCGTGCAGCTCGGCCAGTTGCCGCACTTCGCGGGCGGTGCGAATTGGCTGACCGACCTTGAGCGAGATCAATTTGCGGATCGTCCAATTCCCGAAAAGGAGACAAAGGGCGAAGGCGGTGATGGCGGCGAGGACGGCACGAAACGTAACGTAATAGAAAACGTTGAAGCCTTTGAATTGCTCCGTCAGCCGATGCAGGAAAAACATCATGAGGCGACGTCAGCCTCCTTTTGCAGTTTCAAAAATTCCTCAAGCACGAGCTCGGTCCGCGCGGAGCGGCTGCCTTTGACGAGCACGAGATCGCCGGCGTGAGTCGTCTCGGCCAAAACGGCAGCCGCTTCTCCGGCGTCAGCGGCGCCGCTGCTATTCGTCAGGCCCGCTTCCCGCGCGGCCGCCGCGATCTCGCGCCCACCTTCTCCGAGCGCGATCAGTCGATCGATGCCTAACGACGCCGCGGTGGCGCCGACTTCGCGGTGGCCGCGGACCGATTCCTTGCCCAACTCCGCCATTTGCCCGAGGACCGCGATCCGTTGGCCGTCAGTCTCGAGCTCAGCGAGCGTCTGCAGCGCAGCTTTGGTCGAGTCCGGATTCGCATTGTAGCTGTCGTCGATAAATTGCACACCCGCGATGTGCTTGATCTGCAAACGCGCTTGCGTGATCGGGGTGGAGGCAAGACCGGCCGCGCAGTTTTCCAGCGAGAGACCGAGCGCGCGTCCCGCCGCGACCGCCAGGAGCGCATTTTGCACCATGTGAAAACCAGGCACCGGCAGGATCGCGTGACAACGATGCGCGCCTTCCAGAATGGTGAACTCCGCGCCACTGGCAGTCTGGACGATTTCGGTCGCACGAACGGAGCCGTGCTCAAGACCAGCGAAAACAACTTTGGCGGCGGTGCGTTGCGCGATGGTTTCGGCGAAGTCATCGCCGCTGTTCAACACCAGAGTTCCGTCCGGACCTAACGAGGCCGCGAGATCGCCTTTTTCCTGCGCAATCGCTTCCCGCGAGCCCATGAATTCGATGTGCGCCCGACCGACGTTTGTGACGATCACGATGTCCGGCCGCGCGAGCGCTGCGAGCGGTGCGATCTCACCGGGATGGTTCATGCCGATCTCCCAGACGGCGACATCGTCCGCCGCGCTCGTGCGCAAAATCGTCTGCGGCAGGCCGACGTGGTTGTTGAGGTTTCCTTCCGTTTTGGTGACTCGAAAACCGCGGGCCAGGACGGAGGCGGTGAAATCTTTCGTGCTCGTCTTGCCGTTGCTGCCAGTGATTGCAACCACCTTTACGCCTAACGAACGACGATATTCCCCGGCAATTCGTTGGTAGGCGGCGAGGGTATCGCCGACGCGGAGAAGCGCGAAATCAGGGCGGGTTTTGCCGGTCCAGACTTTCTCGACGACGGCGCCGATTGCGCCTCGCTGGGCGGCCTGCCCGACAAACTTGTGACCATCGAAATGGTCGCCGCGCAGCGCGACAAAGAGATCGCCCGGGCCGATTCGGCGCGAGTCGGTACTCAGGTTTGTGACCTTCGTTTCAGCGTTTCCGTTCTGCCGAACAGCACCGGCAAAGCGCGCAATTTGATCGAGTGAAATTGGGTCCATCAGTGGCGACAGCTCTGGGTAGCGCGCACGTCTCGCGTGCTGGTTTCGGCGTCCTCGCCGGAACAATTCTTCGTTCCACGGCAAGCGTTGAGGCAGAAGCAAGTTCGCGATGACGAGGACTCCATCGCCAGCACGCGAGACGCGCGCGCTGCCCAGAGCTGGCCTGCTTCAGTTATCGTTAGGCGGAGCATTTTAAAATTCGAGCGGACGGTTTTCCAACGCACGCTTTGCCACCTGCAGGTCGTCGAAGGGAATGGTGTGATCGGCAAACTCCTGGTAGGTCTCGTGGCCTTTACCAGCGATGAGCACGATGTCGCGCGGCTGAGCGAGTGCGATCGCGCGGGCGATCGCTTCCGCCCGGTCCGGCACGGCTTCATAGCGATCGGAAAGAAAACCTTTCTTGATGCTTTCTATGATTGCGAGCGGATCTTCTTTGCGAGGATTATCGGAAGTGATGATGCTGAAATCGGCATTCTGATCCGCCACCCGTCCCATCAGCGGGCGCTTGGCCTGGTCGCGATCGCCGCCCGCGCCGAAGACGCAGATCAATCGGCGCGGGGAAAGCTCGCGCAGAGTTTTCAGGACGTTGAGGAGCGCGTCGTCGGTGTGCGCGTAGTCGACAAAGGTCTGGAATTGCCGCTTCGCCGGGACGGCTTCGAGGCGGCCGGGAACCTGCGGCGCTTTACCGAGGCTAAGGACGGCGTCGCGCAGGCTGACGCCTAACGACGTCGCGGCGGCGAGGGCGGCGAGGGAGTTGGAAACATTAAAGCGCCCAATGAGCGGCACCCGCACAAGATAGCTCCGCCCGCGCGCATCGAGTTGAAAGGAAGTGCCGCTGAATTCCGCCCGGTAATTCGAGGCACGAAAGTCGGCTCGCTGGCTCAGTCCGTAGGTGATGACGCTTATGCCCTCATCTCGAGAGCCAAGAGAGCCGGGGTTGGCTTTAGGGTTTCCCGACTGGATCCCTCGGCTGCGTTCGGGATGACCGAGCCGGGTCACCAGTTGCTCGCCGTAGCGATCGTCGATGTTGATGACGCAGGTCGCGTTCTTCTTATTGCCTTGATTCGTTAGGCCAGTGAAGAGCCGGGCTTTCGCATCGAAGTAGTCGGCCATCGTCCGATGAAAATCGAGATGATCCTGGGTGAGATTGGTAAAGATCGCCACGTCCCATTCGATCCCGCGAATCCGTTCCTGCGCGATCGCGTGCGAGGAGACTTCCATGATCGCTGCTTTGCAGCCGGCGCCGACCATTTGCCCGAGCATCTCCTGGAGATCGGCTGATTCCGGCGTGGTGCGAGTCGCTGGCAAAACGCGCTCACCGATCTGGTAGCGGACGGTGCCGATCAGACCGCTCCGCAAGCCGGCGCTTTCGCAGATGTGCTTGAGGAGAAAAGTCGTGGTGGTCTTGCCATTCGTCCCTGTGACCCCGGCCATCTTCAGACGCAGCGCGGGCTTTTTGTAAAAGGTGAAGGCCAGGTCGGCGAGCGCATGACGGGCGTCATCGACCACGAGGGTCGTGGCGCGGGCGTGGGTTTCCGCGCGTTCCACCACGACCGCCGTCGCGCCTCGCTCGATGGCCTGATTAACGAACTCGTGGCCATCAACCTTCGTTCCCGGCACCGCGACGTAGAGACCATTCTTCTGCACCCGGCGCGAGTCGTAATAAATGCCTTCGACCTCGCGATCGAGCGGACCATTTACTTCTCTGGTTGGGATGGCCGCGGCCAGGGTTTTGAGCTGCATGAGGTATGGACACGCGCGCCGCGGTGGTGGTTCAGCGATGGGCATCGGTTAAGGGCGACTCGGCCGCCGCGACCTGCGGTCCAACGTCCTCATGCGGCTCAAGGTCGAGATAGCGGGCCGCCTTCGCGGCGACACGCGAGAAAATGGGTCCGGCCACTCTACCGCCGTAATTTTCCTCGGCGGTTTTGGTGTGCGCGTCGTCGAGCACGACGAGGCCGACGAAAGCCGGATTATCCGCCGGGAGCGCGCCGATGAAGGAGACGATTTCCTTTCCTTTTTCGTAACCGCCTTTCGGATCGACTTTTTGCGCGGTGCCGGTTTTTCCCCAGAGGTCATAGCCGGGAACAGCGGCTTCCGCTGCCGTGCCCCGTTTGGTTACAACACCGCGGAGCGCGAGCGCGACCTCCGCGGCCGCTTCCGGGCTGATGACCTGCCGGACGGTGGTCGGCCGGAGTTCGCTGATGGCTTTGCCGTTTTCATCCACAATCGATTTCACGATTCGCGGCTCGACCATTTTCCCGCCGTTCGCGATCGTCGCCATTGCGACCATCATCTGCAACGGAGTGACGCCCACTTCGTGACCCATCGGCATGCGGGTGATGGAAATTTTGCTCCAGGCGCGCGGTGGATGAATCAGTCCCGGAATTTCGCCCGGCAACTCGATGCCGGTCCTTTGCCCGAAACCGAAGTGCAGGATGTAGTCGTAAAACTTCTGATCGCCGAGCATGAGCGCGATCTTGGCCGCGCCGATGTTGCTCGATTTCACGAGGACATCGCGAACAGGAATCTCCCCGTAATATTTGTGATCGTGCAGATAGCGGCCGCCGTAACGCCAGGGGCCGTTCTCGCAAAAGATGGGCGTCTGGAGCGTCACTTTCTTCTCATTCAAGGCCGCGCCGACGGTCACGATTTTGAAGGTCGAGCCCGGCTCCATCAGGTCGAGGATCGCGCGGTTGATCATCTGGTCGGGCTTGGCAGTCGAACGTTGGTTGATGTCGAAATTCGGCCGGTTCGCCATCGCCAGAATCTCGCCGGTCTGCGGCTTCATCAGGATAATCGTGGCCTTTTGCGGTGCGTATTCCTTCACCGCGGCGTCGAGCTCGTTCTCGACAATGTTCTGCAGGTTCATGTCGATGGTGAGGTGAACGCTGTAGCCGTTGCGGGCCGGGCGTTCCGTCACGCCGAGGGCCGAGACCTCGCGGCCGCGCCGATCTTTTTCAAACTCGCGAAAGCCGTTCTCGCCGCGCAGATATTGATCCATTGATTTCTCGACACCCTGGATGCCGAGGTGGTTGAAATCGGAAAACCCGATGACGTGGCAGAGCATCGAATCGTTCGGGTAACGCCGCACGAAATCGCGATCGAAGCCGATCCCGGGCAGATGCTTCTTGCGCAGCTCGTCGCCTAACGAAACCGCAACGGCTTCCGGCACCCGCCGTTTCAGCACCACATACATGCCATCGCGCGCGAGCTTTTGCGCGATCTCATCGGCCGGTAATTCCAAAGCCCGGGCGAGAATCGGCGTCATTTCTTCAGGCGCTTTGATGACGCTCGGATCGGCGAAGACGGTTTCGACCGGAACGTTCATGGCGAGAATCTCGTCGTGCCGATCGTAAATCGTGCCGCGCTCGGCGAAAATTGTGGAACGCTCGCTGTGTTTGCTTTCGGCCTGCGCGGCGTAATAGCTGTGCCGCACCATCTGCAGCCAGACGAGACGAAACGAAAACACGCTGAAGAGCAGGGCAAAGCCGAAGCCGACGAGCGCGCAACGTGTTCGCCCGTTCCACTTCATCGGCTGCCTCGTTCGTTTGCTACCGGTTGCACGGCGTCGTCACTCCGCGGATGCGGCGTCAACTTCACGATCGCGCCGTCTTCGATGTGGATCATTTTCAGGTAACCTTCCTGGAGCCGTCGCTCGAGCGCGGGCCGGGAAGTGAGCGCGGCGATCTGGACGCGCGCTTCTTTCGTCTGCAGATCGATTGCGACGAATTCCTTCTCGAGCACGGTTCGATTATTACCGAGCGTGTGCAGTTGCACCGAGAGATAGACGTAGCTCAGCCCGGTCGCCGCGAGGAACGCAAAGATCACAATCCAACGCGCGAGCGACGGCGCATTGATCGGGTTCAATTTTTGGTGGCGGCGATTCATCCGATCCTTTCTGCGACGCGCAATTTAGCGCTGCGCGCTCTTGGGTTGGTGCGTTGTTCAAGCGCATCCGGCTCGACCGGTTTATGCGTGATCAATTCCAGTTGGTAATCCGGGTTCGGCCGCGGCTCGGGCCATTCCGGGCGATCGAGGAATTCGCGACTCCGATCGCGGAAGAAATTTTTCACGATCCGATCCTCGAGTGAGTGGAAGGTGATGACCGCGAAACGGCTGTCAGGTTTGAGCCGCGCGGTGATCTCGCGCAAACCCTGCTCGAGGGCGCCGAGCTCGTCATTTACCTCCATCCGGAGCGCCTGGAAAATCTGCGTCGCCGGATGGCGCCGGCCGTGACGGCCGACGATTTTTTCGATCGCTTTCGCGAGCGTGAGCGTTTCATGAAACGGCGTTTCCTTGCGTGACTTAACGATTTGGCTCGCTACCCGGCGGGCGGCCGGTTCTTCGCCGTACTCGCGGAAAATCCGAGTCAGTTCGTCTTCGGTATAGCTGTTGATCACCTCTGCCGCGGTCAGCTCGCGGCGAGGGTCCATCCGCATGTCGAGCGGGCCGTTCCGCATCAGGCTGAAACCGCGGTCGGCGTTTTCGAGTTGCCGAGATGAAACACCAAGATCAAGCAGCGCGCCGCCGATTTGAGCCATTCCAAGACGATCTAGAACCGCGCCCGCTTCGCGGAAGTTCGCGCGTTCCAAAGTCACATGACCTGCGAAGTTCGTTAGGCGCGCGCGCGCGAATTCCAGCGCGTCCGGATCCTGATCGAGCGCGAGCACATCGGCGCCCGCCTGCAAAATCGCTTCGGTGTGGCCGCCGCCGCCGCAGGTGCCGTCGAGGATCAATGAACCGGCGCGAGGATCGAGCAGCTCGAGCGTCTCCGTCGCGAGGACCGGGCGATGATAACTAAAATCCTCCATGTCCTGTGCCTCCTCCATGTTCATAAGCGGCCCGGTCGAGAACCAGATCGGTCGCTCAGATAACAATGCGTCCATATTTTCCCGGCTAGAGGCCAACCAGGTTGGCCACTTGTTGATACGTTTGGTGTTCGTCCTGATGGGCGCGTTTCCAGCGCGCCGGATTCCAAATCTCGAAACGTCCCGGACCGCCGACGAGTGCGACTTCGTTTTTGAGATCGAGCTGTTGACAGAGGTCATCGGGCAAAACCAAACGGCCCTGCCGGTCGGTCGAACCATGTTGCGCCCGCGCATGGAGCTGGCGTTGGAATTTGCGAACGTCGCCAGCGGAAATTCCCGGCGCCTGCGCGGCGGCCGCGCTAATCCGCTCGAATTCGTTAGGCGGCATCACGAGCAGACAGCGCAGGTTCTGCTCGGCGAGGAGAATGAACTCTTCAGCCTGGCCGTTGCGCCGCCACCGTGACGGGATGGTGACGCGATGTTTCTCGTCGATCTGATGACGAAACTCCCCCGCGAAGAAAGTTTGAGATGACGAGGCCGATTCCATGCGAGCGAGGATTAATGGTCCATATCAATCCACTTTCCGCCACTTTAAACCACCTCACTTTTCCCCGGTCAATTAAATTCATGCCGATTTGCACGCTTTTCTTCGCCAGCTATTCTTTCTTTCCTCCCCCATGTTTCCCCACCTCCTCGTCCCCGCGGTCGCGGCGACCCTCATCTTCAATGCCTTTCCGGCGGACGGACAATCCGAGGACGACACCGTTCGCGTGACCGTAACCGTCAATTCAGACGGCTCGAAAACCGTTTACCGCGTGGACAACGCCAGACACAAATCCGTCGCCACGACTATCACGGCGAATGGGAGGTCCGGAGGCAAAGTGATCTACAGTCTTGACCTCGAAGGACGCTACCAGAGCGGCCGCGTCTTCAACGCCGCCGGCAGGCTCCGTTTCGAGACGCTCTATCGCTACGATGATTCGGGACGATTGGCGGAAGAAACGCAGATCAATGAGCACGACCATGTGCAGCACAAAATCGTCTACATTTTCGACAATGCAGGTCGTCCGGCCGGTTATGCCATTTACGACGGCTCCGGTAGGCTGCTCGGCCGGACGACACTGAGTTCCGCGCCAGTGCAGTCTGGCCCACGGTGAAGGAACGAGAATCCTTTATTCGTTAGGATGGACTGCGGTCATCCTGAGCGGAGCGCAGCGCATTCGAAGGATCCCGATGAGTTTCCTTAAACCTTTCCCACAGGGTTCACGGCAGCGTTCGACTCCGCCGTGGGTCCGCTAAGGATGACGCGCGTGCTGTTGTAAGATGGTCGGCTTCGGAAGCTTCCGTCGATTACTTGCCAGCGGCAGGAAAGAGCCTTATCAGGTCACGGCATGATCGATTACATCCAAAAGGGTGGTCTGCTCATGTGGCCGATCCTGATTTGCAGCATCATCTCGATTGCTGTCTTCGCCGAGCGACTTTTTTATTTCCACCGCGCGACGATTCACGTGGGCGAGTTTCTCCAGGGCCTCTCCAATCTTGTGCAGCGCCGCAATTTCGCCGAAGCGCTGCATGAATGCGCCGGCACACCGGGTCCGGTTGCGCGAGTGATCCACTCCGCCCTGATTCGGCATGACGCGCCGCGCGCGGAGCTGCGCGAGATCGTGCAGGAAGCGGGCCAGCTGGAAGTGCCGAAGCTCGAGCGTTTCCTCGGAGTACTCGCGACGCTGGCTTATCTCACGCCTTTGATCGGATTGTTAGGCACGGTCGCGGGAATGATTGAGGCGTTTGGAATGGTGTCGTCGAACGGGGGTTACGCGACCGTGACAGAGCTTTCCACCGGGATTTATAAGAGTTTACTGACCACAGCCGCGGGTCTGGTCGTCGCGACTCCTACTTTTGTCGCCTACAGCTATCTTTCTTCGCGCGTGAACACCTTGCTCCACGACATGGAACGCGCCGGGATAGAAGTCGTGCACATGTTGACGGATCGCGAGCCGACTGCGGAGATCATCAGCTTTCGCGAAGCGCAGAACAAGGCGACCGCAGAACGACGCTCCGAGTTCTAGAACATTCCGGCCACCGTGTCATCCCGAGCGAAGCGCAGCGCAGTCGAGGGATCCCGCGGAGCGGGCTATAAGATTTCGCCACGGGATCCATCCGTTTTGCTCGGGATCACTGGCGGTTCGATCCCCCTTCTAGCAAGGCGGCGTTCGGAACCCGCGCCTAACGAGTCATGAAACTGACCCGGACGAGCAACATCAGCTTTGGGTGGCTCTACGTTTTCCCACTGCTCGATGTGCTTTTTTTGCTCATCTTCTTTCTGCTCCTGAGCTCAAACTTTGTCCTCCAGCCGGGTATCTCCGTCACGGTTCCTTTCTCCCGCTTCACTCTGGGACCTCAGCCTAACCAGGAGATCATCAGCATCACCGGCGGACCGAGCGCGGCGATTTATCTGCGCGATCAAAAAGTGACTCTTGATCAACTCGGGCCCGCGCTCGATGAGACGAAGCGCGAAGGTCGCTCGGTTGTGATCAAGGCGGACCGGCAGACTTCCTACGACCTCGTCATGGCCGTGACGAACGCCGCCTTGGTTAAGGGAATTACGTCTGTCGCGCTCGCAACCACTCCGCAACAATGAGCGCCCGGACTTACGCGCAGCCGCACGGCGCTCTCCTTTTTCACTGGGAACGGCCGCGCCGGAGGAAAGTGGCGATCGCCGGCTTTCTCCTGGCGTCGTTAGGCCTGCACGCTTTTTGTTTCCTGCTCTTCCAGGTGATTTACCCGCCGATGAGTTCGCTGCTTCCGCCGCCGGCGCGGGTCAGCCTGATCGCACCGACTTCTGAAGAAGCGCGCAGCTTTTTGCATTGGCTCGCGGCGGAAGATCCTGCGCTCATCACGCAAACCCAGCGCCCGGTTGACGCGCGCCGATTTCAGCTTCCGAGGCTGGCGCATGTGCCCTCCTACGTCGCGGTGCCGCCGAGCCTGAAGCAATTGCCGCCTCCGGCGCTGGAAAAGCTCGATCGCTTTTCGATGCCACCTGCTCCGGTTCCGATGACGACACCGATCATGCCGTCGCCGCCCGTGATCGCGCCAAGCGCGATCACTTTCGCCGGTGCGCTCCAGGGGCGGACCTTCACGAGCCCGGCGCTTGCCTTCCACGCGACCCAGCATGACGCGCCGCAGGACGCGCAATTCCGCGTCGGGGTCGATGGGAAGGGAATGGTCCGCTATTGCCTCCTCGCCAATTCCTCGGGCGACGCGGCGCTCGATGAACAGGCTCGGCACGCGCTCATCCTATGCCGGTTCCAAGCCGCCCCGCGGATCTTGCCTAACGACAAACTGACCTGGGCGCTCGCGACGGTGCACTTCGGCACGGACCTGCAACTGCCGCCGGCCGCGGCGACGGCGTCGTGATTCGTGTCAGCCTCGCGGCCCTGGCGACGATTTACCTGCTGCTTTTTCTTGCGGCGGTTTTTCTCCTCTGGATATTGGGTGAGTGGAATCGGCGGCGCCGGGAACAGCGGGCTCTGCGATACCGTTTGCGGTGTGTGATATGCGCCTTCGAGTTTGAAGATCGCACGACGACGCTGCTCCCACGCTGCCCGCGCTGCGGCAGCTTGAACGAACGTTTTAAATTGGATCGGATTTAACCATGGGAATGTGGATTGGCAGAAATCGCAAAGCGCGCGTCACCTACGGGTTCGACGAAATCGCGCTCGTGCCGGGGCAGGTCACGATCAACCCCAACGAAGTGGACATCAGCTGGCGTCTTGGTCGTAAAAATGACGAGCCGTTGGAATTCAAAATCCCAATCCTCGCGAGCGCGATGGACGGCGTAGTGGACGTGAAATTCGCCATCGCGATGGGAAAGCTCGGCGGCCTCGCGGTATTGAACCTCGAAGGCGTCCAAACGCGCTACAAAAATCCCGAGGAAGTGCTGCAAAAAATCGTCGATGCCGACAAGGCCGAGGTCACGGGGTTGCTCCAGAAAATTTACCAGGAACCGGTCCAGGAAGACCTGATCCGCGCCCGCGTGAAGGAAATGAAAGACGCCGGTAATCCGGTCGCTGTCAGTTCGATTCCGCAGCGCGCAGAACAGTTTGGCGCGATCGCACAGGAAGCGGGCGCTGATATTTTTGTGGTTCAGAGCACAGTCTCAACCGCGCGTCATATTTCGTCCGAATATCAGTCGCTCGATCTGACCAAGTTCTGCCGGGAGATGCGCATCCCGATCATCGTGGGCAACACCGTTGGCTATGATGCGACGCTCGAGATCATGGAATGCGGTCCGTCCGCGGTCCTGATTGGCGTTGGTCCGGGCGCAGCCTGCACTTCGCGCGGCGTCCTCGGGCTGGGCGTGCCGCAAGTGACCGCGACCGTTGATTGCGCAGCGGCGCGCGACGCTTATTTCAAAAAAACCTCGCGCTACGTTCCGATCATTACCGACGGCGGAATGAGCAAAGGCGGCGACGTCTGCAAAGCACTCGCCTGTGGCGCGGACGCGGTGATGGTGGGCAGCGCTTTTGCGAAAGCCTACGAAGCGCCCGGCCATGGCTACCACTGGGGAATGGCGACGCCGCACGCCAACCTGCCGCGCGGGACACGCATCAAAGTGGGCGCGACCGGTTCTCTCAAGCAGATCCTCTTCGGCCCGGCGGAAGTGGACGACGGCTCGCAAAATCTGGTCGGCGCCATCACGACTTGCATGGGCAATGTCGGAGCGAGTACGCTCCCCGCCTTCCAGCAAACCGAGATCATCATTGCGCCCTCGATTAAAACCGAAGGTAAGCTTTTCCAGACCGTCCAAAGCGTCGGCATGGGCACAAGATAGTGACAAGCGACAGGTGATGAGTGACAAGTCCTGAAACTGCGCGCATAACTCCTCGCTCACACTCACCACTCCGTCTTCACTTCGCTTATGAATCGCAGAGTCGTCATCACCGGCATGGGCGTAGTCACGCCCGTCGGCCAGGAGCTGGAAACGTTCTGGAGCAACCTTCTCCGGGGCCACAGCGGGATCGGCCCAATCACGCGCTTCGACACGACCGGCTACGATTCGAGGATCGCCGGCGAAGTGCGCAACTTGGACGCCAAGTCTGTATTTAATAATCCGAAGGATCACAACCGGACTGACCGCTTTACTCATTTGGCGATGGCCTGCGCGAAGAGCGCGATGCGCGACTGCGGGGTCGATCTTGAGAAGTTGGATCGGACCCGTTTCGGCGTGCTCGCCAGCACCGGAATCGGCGGACTCAAGACGCTCGAAGACCAGCACTCCGCCCTTGTTAACAAAGGTCCCGGCCGCGTCTCCGCATTCACCATTCCGATGCTCATCGGCAACATGGCGAGCGGCGCCATCTCGATGGAATTTGGTCTGCAAGGTCCGAACCTCTGCATCGTCACTGCCTGCGCCGCTTCGAATAACGCGGTCGGCGAAGCCTGGCGCATTATTAAATTCGGCGATGCCGACATGTTCATCGCGGGCGGTTCGGAAGCGTCGATCATCCCCGTGGGCCTCGCAGGCTTTTCCGCCATGAAAGCGTTGAGCACACGCAACGACGAGCCGGAACGCGCCTCGCGTCCCTTCGACAAAGATCGTGACGGGTTCGTGATCGCCGAAGGCGGCGGCATGATTGTGCTCGAGGAACTCGAACACGCCAAAGCCCGCGGCGCGAAAATCTACTGCGAGATTGCCGGCTACGGATTGAGTGGCGACGCCTACCACATGACCGCGCCGCCGCCCAATGGCGAAGGCGCCGCCCGCGCCATGAAAATGGCGCTCGACCATGCCGGCCTGGCGCCCGAGCAGGTCGATTATCTGAATGCTCACGCAACCTCGACCGGCCTCGGCGATATTTGCGAAACCCGCGCCATCAAATCGGTTTTCGGCAATCACGCTCAGACCGGCGGGTTGACGATCAGCTCCACGAAATCGATGACCGGCCACTTGTTAGGCGGCTCCGGCGCGATCGAGTTGACCGCCTGCGCCCTCGCCATTCGCGATGGAAAAATCCCGCCCACGATTAATCTCGATCACCCCGATCTCGAGTGCGATCTCGACTACACGCCGCACGTGATGCGCGAGAAAGAAGTGAACGTCGCCGTGAACAATTCATTCGGATTCGGCGGACATAACGCGACGATCGTGGTGACGAAATTTGAAGAGTGATCCGCAACCGCGGAGCTCTTCGAGCGAACCGGACGGCTTCAAAAGTCTGAACCCTTCGCGAGGAATAGTGTCGGGTGAGAGTGGGCGTCTCGCCCCAGGTTCCGGCGTCTCGCCGGAACGAACTTCGGTCTTTCTGAGAGCTCGCGCGCAGTGCCTCGTCCTATCGTGCCGCAGCGCGCGAAGTGCCTCGGGATCTCACAGATCGTATACTTAGCTCGTTAGGCGAACCCAGCGGCGAGCCGCGCGCGATCCCTCGCCATCGGCGCGACTCGGGATGACAGATCAGGTTTTCACGCTCTTGTTGAGTCATGCCGGAGATGGGGAAAATGCTGGTCGTGCTCGGAGGCATCATCGTGCTTCTCGGGCTCGTGCTCTGGAGCGGGTTCGGCGGAAGCTGGTTCGGAAGATTGCCCGGCGATATTCGGGTCGAGCGCGGCCACTCATCGTTCTACTTCCCGATCGTCACCTGCATCATCATCAGCATTTTGCTCAGTCTCGTGCTTTCGTTTTTCCGTCGTTAGGCGATGGCGGGCGTAAAGGAACTCCAGGCAAAGCTGGATCGGCATGTGGCGCGGTTGCGCAACTGCCGACGCTGTCCTCTGATGCATCCGCCGCCAGTGTCAGGCGCCGCGGTCATGAGCCGGATTTTGCTCGTGGGCCAGGCGCCGGGGGTGCGCGAGCCCGCTGCGGGGAAACCCTTTGCCTGGACCGCCGGCCGAACGCTTTTCCGCTGGATCGAAGACGCCACAGGCCTAACGGAAAGTGAAGCGCGGGCGAAGATTTACTTCGCGGCCGTCTGTCGTTGTTTTCCCGGGAAAGCGCCTGGCGGCAGCGATCGCGTGCCCAATCCGCAGGAGATTGCGAATTGCTCGTCGTGGCTCAGCCGTGAGCTGGAAATTTTGCGGCCGCAACTGATCCTGCCGGTCGGCAAGCTCGCGATCGCGCAATTCATGGCGGTCGGGAAGCTGGAGGAAATTATCGGGCGCAATTTCCGGGTCACGCGCGACGGGCGGACTTTTGATCTCGTTCCCTTGCCACATCCTTCCGGGGCGTCACCCTGGCCGAGAATTTCTCCCGGGCGCGAACTCCTCCAGCGCGCGCTGCAACTGATCGCGGCGCACCCGGCTTTCCAAAGAGGCGTGTCACAAAACTTCCGTCATCCTACGCGAAGTGCAGTTCGCGGAGCGAACGAAATGCAGTCGAAGGATCCCGTCGAGTATCCGTGACGCGAGCGCGCACGTAGTGCCCTTGCCGGCGAAGTTCTCAACAAGCGCCGCTTTCTGTCGATTCGGCTGCGCCATGCCCCAGCCCATTTCCTGCTTTCCTCTTTTCCTGATTCATCTTTCTTGCCTCATGCCCGATCGCCTGCGCGTCATCGTCTGGGGAGAAAATGTGCACGAGCACAAAAATGCCATTGTCAGGCAAATTTATCCCGAGGGCATGCACAACTGCATCGCCGCGGGCCTGCGTGAGGATCGAAAGCTCGAAGTGCAAACCGCGACCCTGCAGGAACGGCAGCATGGCCTAACGAAAAGCGCGCTGGCCGCGACCGACGTGCTCGTTTGGTGGGGCCACGCCGCGCACGGCCGGGTCGCCGACAAAGTGGCGGAGCGGGTGCTCAGCCGTATTTGGGAAGGAATGGGTTTTATCGCGCTGCATTCCTCGCACTACTCGAAAGTTTTCAAACGGCTGATGGGCACGAGCTGTTCGCTGACATGGCGCGAGGCGGGAGAGCGCGAGCGCCTTTGGGTTTGCCAGCCCGCGCATCCAATCGCGCGCGGGATCGACCGGTTTATCGAACTTGAGCACACGGAAATGTATGGCGAGCCCTTCGCGATCCCGGCCCCGGATGAAACCGTTTTTCTCTCCTGGTTTGAAGGTGGTGAAGTCTTCCGGAGCGGCTGCACGTGGCGGCGCGGGAACGGCCGAATTTTCTACTTCCGCCCCGGCCACGAAACCTACCCGATTTATTTTCATCCGATTGTCAGGCAGGTGCTCCGCAACGCCGTCCGCTGGGCCGCACCGGAGGGCAAATGGATCGATCGCTGCCCGAACGTCCCGATCAAAAAAGCGCGCGAAACGCTGACGCAAAAGGGCCCGCGCCTGCACAAGGAGGGCGAAGCGGGGTTTCGCTAGAAGAGATGCCATCGACTCTCCAGCCGCCTCGGCCGCGGCTGCATCGCGGCCGGGTTCGCGCATCCTGGAAACGGCGCGCGCTCCGGGGACTTTTGCGCCTAACAATTCTCCTGGTCGTCGGCGGTCTCGCGCTCGGGGCTTGGTATTTGGCGCGGAAAGGTTTTTCTCGGAACTGGCGCAACCTGGTCGTCGCCGAGCTGCAGAAGCGGGGCGTGGAAGCCTCCGTCCGCCGGCTGACGCTCGACCCGTTTCGTGGGTTAATCGCGCGCGACGTCCGCATCTTTGACTACAAGAACCGCGCCCAGACGCTCGCGGTCGTCAGCGAAATTTCCCTCGATATCAACTATGCGGCGCTCTTTCATCACCAGCCGTTTCTGAACGCGCTCGATATCCGAAATGGCAATCTGACGATTCCACTGCCCGAGGCAGCCGGCCAGGTGCGCCAGGCCGAGCTGCAACATTTCCGCGCGCACGTCTACTTTCCGCCGGAACGGATCGAGGTCTCGCAGGCGGAAGGATATTTCTGCGGCGTTCGCGTTTCGGCGAGCGGACAATTGGTCAAGCGCGAAGGATATCGTTCGTCGGCGCACGAATCTGCCGAAGAAGCCGCTGCACGTCTGCGGCTCCTGCAAACGCTCGTCACGATGATGCAGCGATTCCGTTATCCCGGCGCGGCGCCGGAATTGCAGGTGAAATTTTCCGGCGATCTCTCGCAACTCGAGGATGCGCGAGTCGACGCGAGCCTGCGGGCGAGCGAAGTGGTGCGGGACACTTATGAGGTGCGGAATCTTCGCGCCACGGCGGAGTGGTCGGATCAAACCCTGGCGATTCCACAGCTCGAGTGGAGCGACTCAGCTGGGCGCTTTGCCGCGACTGGCGCATGGAGCCGGCGGGATGGCAGGGCGACTTTCCAGGCGCGCTCCACAATCGATCTCAAGCCGTTGTTAGGCAGTTTCGGCCTCGGAGGTGTCCTCGGCGATCTGGCTTATACGACTCCGCCGCTAATCGAAGCTTCCGGCTCCGGCGCGACCGGTGGCAGCGCAAAGAAATTTGATGTGATCGGCAGAGCTGCGATTGAGACTTTCAGCTACAAATCCATCCAGTTCGACGGGCTCACCGCCGACTTCGCGTGGGAAGCCGAGCGAATGATGCTACGCGACCTGCGACTTCGGCATCGCACCGGATTGCTGAGTGCCGACCTGCTGGATGCGCCTAACGACTTTCGCCTGAACGTCGAGAGCGGGATTGCCCCCAGCGCGCTGCTTCCGCTCGCGCAGCCGGGCACGGCGCGTTTCCTGAAGGAATGGGAGTGGCAGCGTGCACCAAATATCCGCCTAACGATCAAGGGGACCTCCCGCGATCCTACAACGTGGCACGGCGACGGCGGGTTCGATCTCGGGCCAGCCCGTTTCCGCGGCGTGCGCCTGAATAGCGCGCGTGGCGATCTGCATTTCGGCGACGGCCTCTACGCGATCCAAAACCTGAAGGTGACACGCGACGAAGGCCAGGGCACCGGTGCGTTTTCCTTCGACACGAAGAAGCAGGAGATCCAAATCGATCACGTCGAGACGACGCTAAAGCCGAGCGAGGCGATCATCTGGATCGAGCCGCGCTTTCTCGAGCACGTCGCGCCATATCGGTTCCACCGCACGCCGCGAGTTTTGGCCAACGGCATCGTTCAGCTCGGCAAGGGGAAGCAGACGCATCTCGAACTGGAAGTCTCGGCGCCGGGCGGCATGGATTACACCTTCATCGACAAGGTTCTGCCCTTTGATCGCATCGGCGGCACTCTGCTTTTCACCGATGACCGGCTCCAGATTCTCGGGCTGAAGGGAAAGCTCTTTCAGGGAAATCTCACTGGCGGCGCGGACATTTCGCTCGCGCATAATGATCACCACTACACGGCCAACATTGCGGTCGAGAAAGTCGATTTCCCCAGTCTCACCGATCTCTATTTCAAATATAAGTCGGCTCGCGGCGAACTCAGCGGGAAGTTCGATTTTGGCGGCATCGGCGATCAAAAGCCGGCGCTCCATGGCGCGGGCGAGGTGGAAGTGCGTAACGGCAACGTCTTCGCAATTCCAATCTTCGGTCCGCTCTCGGAATTGCTCAGCAAATTCTTCACCGGCGCCGGCTACAGCGTCGCGCATGAAGCGACCGCGCCGTTCACGATCCGCAACGGCGTCATCCACACCGAGAAGTTTAAAGTCTCCGGCAAGCTGTTTGCGATGATCGGGCATGGCGACATCGACTTCATCAGGAACGATCTCGATTTTGATATCCGAATCGACGCGGCCGGGGCGGGCGCGGTGCTCACCCCTCTCTATCAGCTCTTTGAATATCACGGCTCCGGCAGCCTAACGAAGCCGGTCTGGAAACCGAAGCACCTTTGAGGATTACGGAGTGGCAAATGCAGATTTTGCAATGAAGAAGAAGCGCGAGAGGCAGGACAGGCGATCGAACAACGATCAAACGCCACTCTGCCCTCGGCGTTCCGAAATCCTTCTCGGCGCGCACATGTCCATCGGCGGCGGGGTGCATCGTGCGATCGAGCGGGCGCGCTCGATCGAAAGCACTGCCATGCAGATTTTCGTGAAGAACAACATGCAATGGTTCGCACGGCCGTTTGCGCCTAACGAGATTAAGGCGTTTCTCGAGCACGCCCAACGGCGTGAGCTGGCTGTGGTCTTCGCGCATGCGAATTACCTGATCAACCTCGCGGCGACCAACCCACAGTTTTACGCCAACTCGATCCGCGCGCTCGCGGAAGAATTAACCCGGGCCGATCAACTCAACCTGCCGTTCCTCGTGCTTCATCCCGGCGCGCATTTGGGCGCGGGCGAAGCAGCCGGACTCGAGAAAGTGGTGCAGTCGATCGACACCATCTTTCGGAAAATTCCGAAGGTGAAGACCCGGATCGCGCTCGAGACTACGGCCGGCCAGGGCTCCTGTCTCGGTCACAGGTTCGAACATCTCGCCGACATCATCGCGAATGTGCGCGAACCGGAGCGGCTCTGTGTTTGTCTCGACACCGCTCACGTCTTCGCTGCCGGTTTTGACCTAACGAGTGAAGCCGGAACGAAGAAGATGTTTCGCGCGTTCGATCGCGTGATCGGGTTGCAACATCTCGTCGCGCTGCACCTGAACGATTCCAAAACCGCACGCGGCTCGCGGGTCGATCGTCACGAGCACATCGGAAAGGGCCAGATCGGACTCGAGGCCTTTCGCGTCATCATGCGCGACCGCCGTTTCCGCAAAATCCCGAAAGTGCTGGAAACGCCGAAAGACAAGAAGCTGCGTGAAGACATCGAGAACATGCAAACGCTCCGCAGCCTGCTCGGGAATCGTTAGGCGATC
>JAICMR010000156.1 GCA_025929155.1 Chthoniobacterales bacterium
GTCAGGCCATAACTCGGCCGGCACGGGTCGGCAGCGAGACCGTCCATGTCAGGCCGCTTGCGGCATCTCGTCGTAGGCGCGACCGCCGAGCAACCGGCCGGTCAGGTCCTTCCTCACCCCTCCCCATTGCTTGAAGAAGAATGGCACTTTTTCCTTACGGCAGGCACGGAAGATCTCTCGCACCCATTGGATGTTCATCGGCCGGGAATGCGGCCCTGACTCACCGCCGACGATCACCCAATGGATGTCCCGCAGATCGATTCCGGCCAACGATCCGATCAGCGGCTCGCAGGAGAGGAACCGGATCGCTGCCGGCACTTCCCGAAGGTCATCGATGCGATCGATGACGCGACTGTCTTCCACGCTCACGCCCATCCAGACATTCTTCGGCCACGGCAGCTTAGCCGCCAGCTTCCGCACCCGATCGCTCCGCTTAGTCAAGATCTGGAAAGAATGCTGCGGGCATTCCTCCATCGTTTGGAAGACCCGGCGGATGAACCAGAGCCGCACGTCCGGATGAAACAAATCGCTCATCGAGTTCACGAAGATGCGGCGCGGCTTCTTCCAAGAGCGCGGCAGATCGATCACATCCTCGTGCAGCGTGACCCGAAACGCATCGCGATAACGGTGGTTCCCCATCGCCTGCAAACGCAACGCCAGCCGCTCCGCGTAGCAATTCTTGCAGCCGGCGCTGATCTTCGTGCAACCGGTCACCGGGTTCCACGTCGCCTCCGTCCATTCGATGTGTGAGTTTGCGGCCACGGCTCAGCTTACACGGTCGCGGAACTTATCGAAAATATGTCGCACGATCTTGTCTCCGGTTTTGTTAGGCGAAGCGAAATACAGGTAATAAACAATCGCATTATTGCTGTTGCGCATTGGGAGTGGGTCGGGAACAAACTTGAAGCCCGCGACCTTCGCGAGTCTCTCGCGAAACGCTTCGGCGATTATTTCATTCGGCTGCTTGTGGAGGTGACCGAACAACTCGCCTTCCGAGGAATAAGCCGCCGTCTTCCACGACTCATCGCCCCAAAAGGCGCTCATCCGGGCCGCCTGCTTCTGCGATACCTTCGCCGGGTCATTCCAAAGAACATTCCGGTTGATGTCGGCCACGGGAAAATTGAGAAAAATCTCTATTGCTTGCGACTTGCCAGCCGTCTGAATTACCTCCCAATTTAGGTGCAGGCCGTATGGGTCGAGGAGGCAAAGTGCCCGCTGATATTTTTCATAGCGAATCGTGGGAAAGACCGTTCCCAGCAGAAGCCGATTACAATCGCCTTCTAGTACGTGCACGTCCTTTCGTTCGCCGATGACATCTCGTAACCGCCCCGCCTTGCTGGGCTCAAGATCAATCAGGAAGAATTCATTGAACGGCGGTTCAATCGAGAGCGCGTTTAATGGACTACCCGGTATTAATTCCTTCGTACTCCTGGCGACGTGATGGCCGCCGCCCGCGAAGGCATCGATGTAGGCATGATTGAATCCCTGAGTCGTGAGAATCTTTGAATACTCACTGCCGTATCGCTTGATGATCTCCAGCTTTACTTCCGACCAATAGCCGACTTCATCGAACTGAAACTCCTTCTCGGTCACAGTTAGTTTGTCCCTTTCACGATTGTGATTTCTGCATCGTTGAGACCGTACAATTTGTAAACGATCTGATCGATAAGCCGGTCTGTGAACGTGATCTGCGCCTCGAGCGGGAGGAGCGTGGATTTGGACTTGGAAAAACGGCCGCGGATTTTCTCTTCGGCCTCTTCGGTTAGGCGGACGTTCTGCTCAGCGAGGAGTCTCGTATTCTTGCGCAGGTGCGTGAACACGTCGGCAGCTTCGAGTTTCCAAAACTCGTCGAGCTTCGTTTTCGGATTCAAGGCGCGGGCTTCGATGCCGTGGAAGTCTTTGAGGTCGGTCAGGAATTGTTTCGCGGTCGTCCGCTTCTCCACGTTCAGCGCCATCATCCGCTCGGCGAGAAATGCGAGCAGATCGTGGACAACGTCCGCGCGCCCAGCCTGCAATTCGGCTTCGACAAAACGCAGTACGTTCTGCGCGTCGCCGCCCGCGAGGGATTTATCGTAAAGCGATTGTCCTTTGTCGAGCTGTGCCGCGCGCTTTGTGACGGGCGTCGTGAAGTGGATGCGAGGTAGTGGCATCGCATCGATTTCGTACGCGTTGACGTGATTGTTAGTGCTCGTCAGCCGAAATCGCCATTCCCAAACAGTAGAGTCTAACAGCACAAGAATTGCAAAAAGATCAAACGTCTTTGGCTTGGAAATGTAATTGATCGTGTCGGTGCAAAAATTTCCCGGCTCGATGATCGTAGCGATGATGCGCCGCCAGTTATCGATCGCCGCACCGCGCTGATACCCTATCCGAATGTGACGGTGATCAGCGGCCTTTGTGTCAAGTCCATGCGCGCTGAGAAACTGAGCTCGGAGCAAATACTTGGGTTCGCCTTGCTTCGGTGTCTCATTTAGAAAATAGCGTCCGACGTTTGCTCCGCGAAGTGCGATCGGCCCCAGAGGTTCGTCACTCAAGAATCTCGCGTGTGTGGTGAGATTGACTTCCCCTTGCTGGGACGGAGCAATTTCGCCGAGCCGTTTTCCGCCGCTCGCATCAACAAGCTTGATGGCCAGGTGGAAGTCATCGGTAGTCGCATTTGGGTAACATGGAATGCACAGATTCTCTGAGTCAAAGCGCAATAACTCTTCCAAACGAAGTTCTATACGAGGCGATGAATCCAAAATATCGCGCCCGGCATGAACGCGAATCGAGAAACGTGCGGGTGGCGCCTTATGCAGCACGTAAATGCATGTGGACAGCTTTGCGCCGAAGAAGACTCTGTCCCGGGGATCGTCCTTTTGCGGAAATGCTTCGATAAACTTGAATTGATGCGACGTGAGTAGTTCGCGCCTGAGCGGCTTGGCTTGAGAATCTCCAAGCAGGGCCATCGGAACGATGAATCCGTGTCTTCCGTTCTTGCGCAAAACGCTCACGGCAGCGGCAACGAAAAGGCGATAAAGATTCAGTTTGCTCCCGACCGCGGCGCTGAACGGTTCAGAGAGAGAAAAATAAGTTTTCTCCATTGCAACTTCGCGCTCCTGCTCCTTCTCCGAAATAACATCGTAAGGAGGGTTTCCGATTACCGCATCGAACCCCGGTAACTCGCGTTGCGAGCCGTCGGCGTTGAAGAAGACTTCAGGGAATTCGAGCTCCCAATGGAAGAGTTTCCGCATGTCACCAATCGCGGCAGCGTGGTCCAAACGCGCGGCAAGCTCGCCGAGCGCCGCCGCTTCGAATTTCCGGCCCGCGAGATTGAGCACGCCTTTCTTGATCGCCTGCGCGGTGATTTCCTGAAACTCGGCGGGAGATTTCCACGACGGTGTTTTGCCGGACTGCACGTCGAGCAACTCGATGAGCGCTTCGTATTCGAGCTGCGGCAGTTCGTTCCCGAAGAAGCACGAAGTCCAAAGGTTCGCCACGGCGCGAAATGGCTCGAGCGCCGGCCGGACTTTTTCAGCCCAGAGCTTCTCCTTGTTTTTCACCGCATCGACGCTCGCGGATTCCTTCCCCTCGATTTCCTCGACGAACTGCACGGCCTTTTGCAAAGCGACTCGCAAGTTTTCCGTGCCTTTCCACGCAAGCTTGAGGCGCTCGTGTTTTTTCTTTTTCAGCTCCGGCACTTCGCGTAGATCTTCCAGCCGCGCGCCGATAAGCGAGTTGCCGAAGCAGAGATGGTGATCGAGAAAATTGAGCGGCTGATCGGTGGCGATGGTGGTGAGCCAGAGCGAAAGCTTCGCGAGCTCGACGGCCAGAGGATTTAAGTCCACGCCGTAGATGCAGGATTCCACGACGCGCCGCCGCCAGTGCGCAATCTCGTCTTCATCCTTGGAGTTTTCGCCAAGCGCCTGTGTGGTCGGATGCGCGGCGATTTCGTCGGCGAGATAAGTCGTTGCATCGACGAGGAAATGACCGCTGCCCATCGCGGGATCGAGGATGTTCAGCGCGAGCGCTTCGCGGGCGAATGAGTTATCTTTTAATCCCACCGCACGCGCCTTCTTCACCGGCTCGCGCTCGTCAATCTCCGCGACGAGCGGCCCGACCGTCTGCTCAACGATATATTTTACGATGTAATCCGGCGTGTAGTAGGTGCCGGTAGCTTTGCGTTCGGCTTTGTCCGTCTTGAGCACGAGCCGCTCGCCTTCGCGGACGAAATGATGTTCGAGCAAGCCTTCATAAATCGAGCCGAGCTGTTGCACGCGCAGGTCGCCGAAATCGACTGTCTCAATTGGCAGCGCGGGTTTGTCGCGCTCGGGCTGCGGGTTGAACATGAGGCCGCGCAGCACATCCGCGAGGACGGCATCGCTCACACGCCATTTTTCCAAAAGCGGATGACGCTCAGGAGCAAAGAGACCACCATTATACAATGGGACGGAGTAGGCCTTGTTCAGCTTTTTATCGGTTCCGTCGATGAGGCGACAGAGCCCTACAATCTTGTCGTTGAGTCGGGTGAGATGCGGGCTATCGAATTCGGAGAAGCTTCTTAATGCACCGCGTAGCGCGGCGAGTGAAAAATCCTTGTAGTATTTTCTGTCGCTGCGTTCGACTGGAAGCAACATGCGGCCTTCCGCGTAGAGGACAAAGAGGAGTCGGTAGAGAAAAATCAGGCAGTTTCCGTAAAGTTCTCGCCTGCTATCAGCGGTGTCGGTGATCCCGTTTTGCTCGCGCTCGGCAAAGCCATTCGCGAGAATTTCGACGATTGTGAAAACACGCTGGCGGAGGTCTTCCTCGAGCTTCGATTGCGCGTCGAGCGCGCTCTTACGCACATAATCCAGCCGGCACTCGCCTTGCGTGTCGCGCCTGAACGCTACAGAACCAAAGAGCGCGAAGAAAAACTTAAAGTCCTCCAGCGACTTGATGGCCAGTCCGAAATTGATGGCGAAGAAGTGACTCGGCTTCGTGTCGCGGCAGTAAAGACGCCACTGCTCTCCGTTGGTCAGGATGCCCCATGAGAAGACTTGAGCTTCATCCAGGTAGTGGCGGATTTGCTGATGCGGATAGCGCTGCTGACTCTTGCTTTTCTGCGAGAGGGGGTGACCAAACTTTTTCGCTTCAAGGATCCCGATTGCAGCGCGATAGCGATGCGAGATGTCCTTATCGAGAACCGATTCCTTTTCTTCTTCGCTCGTGTAGAGCAAGTAGTCGGGTTCAAGCTCCTGCTGCGTTTCGGGCAGACGAAGATTGTCAGACCAAGCGAAACCAAGCTTTGCCAGAATCTTATTGATAAACTCCTGCCGAATGCCCATTTCGTTGTCGTAACGCTGCAAAGCAAAGGCACGCTTTTCATAGAGCGACTTACAGAACTCCCAAGTCGGGTGAACCTCGGCATCGCCTGGCCACCATGCATTCTGTCGGAGACGTGCCTTGAGATAATGGTCGGAGAAAAGGTCTTCCGTCTGCCAGAGTTTCCGAACTTCGGGTAAACCGAGTTCAGGATGATCCGCGTTATGAAGTCGGCGAGCCATCCGGTGTTTTTCAGTTATGATATAATCTATTCAAGCAGTTAGTCACGTTACCTAACGAGATGCGATCGACCGGATCGAAGGGGCTGCGTATTAGAGTCGTAAATCCAAAACTCGTCGAAGTTGCAAAGAATGGCGTACGGAGGACGCTTGGGAACGATATGGGTCCAGTAATCGAAAAGTTGGTCGTAATGGCGTTCCAGCTTTTCATTTCTCGACTTCATCTCGATAAGGACTCGGTCCGGCCAAAGCAGATCTCCAAATTTCTTGCCGCTTTTGCGGCTGACACCCTCGCCTAGCAATTCCAGTTGCGGCGAGTTTGGTTTCTTCGCGATCAGTGGCTCGAACATCGCCCCGGCTTCGATCGCGCCGGGATGACCGAGCGCGAGGAAGAA
>JAICMR010000027.1 GCA_025929155.1 Chthoniobacterales bacterium
GGCGTGCCGGAGGTGCTCTCGGATCGGCCCGACATCATCGTCCTGACCGATGAAGCGCACCGCAGCCAATACGACACGCTCGCGCTGAACATGCGCGCTTCGCTGCCGAACGCGATGTTCCTCGCTTTCACCGGCACGCCGTTGATCGCGGGCGAGGAGCGGACGCGCGAAGTCTTTGGCGATTACGTCTCGATCTACGATTTCCAGCAGTCGGTCGAGGATGGCGCGACGGTCCCGCTCTTCTATGAGAACCGGACGCCGGAGTTGCATCTCACCAACCCGAACCTGAACGAAGACATCTATGAGTTGATCGAGGAAGCCGAGCTAAGCGAAGAGGCGGAGAAGCGACTCGAGACGCAGCTCGGCCGGCAATACCACATCATCACGCGTGACGATCGGCTGGAGAAAGTGGCGAAGGATATTGTGAGCCATTTCCTCGGCCGCGGCTTCCAAGGAAAAGCGATGGTGGTGTCGATCGACAAGGCCACCGCGCTCAAGATGTATGACAAGGTGCGGGAGCATTGGGTCGCGGAGCAAGGCCGCGTCGAACGCGAGCTGGCGAAGCTGACCATCTTTAACGCCTCCGATCCTGACAAGGTGCGCGAGCTAAATGAAAGGCTGGCGCAGCTAAAGAGGGTCGATATGGCGTTGATCGTCTCTGCAGCGCAGAACGAAGTGGAGCTAATGGCGAAGCAAGGCCTCGACATCATTCCGCATCGCCAGCGGATGAACGCAGAGAAGCTCGACGAGAAATTCAAAGACCCGGACGATCCTCTAAGTCTCGTGTTCGTCTGTGCCATGTGGCTGACCGGCTTCGACGCGCCGAGCTGCTCGACCATCTATCTCGATAAGCCGATGCGGAATCACACGCTGATGCAAACCATCGCGCGTGCGAATCGCGTTTATCCCGGCAAACACAGCGGCTTGATTGTCGATTACGCGAATGTCTTCGCGTCGCTCGAAAAAGCACTTGCGATCTACGGCGCGGGCAAATGCGGCGCAACGCCGGTTCGGGACAAGGCGGAACTGGTTAAAGAACTGGCAAAGGCAGTCGAAGGAGCGATGGCTTTTTGCGCTGAGCGCAATGTTGACATCACAGCGATCGAAGCCGCTAAAGGGTTGGATAAGGTCGGATTAATCGGCGACGCGGTTGATGCCCTAATCTCACCTGATCCGCTGCGGAAGCAGTTCTTGGCGCACGAACGACTGGTGCGAACGCTTTTTCAAGCCATCAAACCCGACCCCGCCGTCCTGCAGTTCTATTCGCGCATCTACTGTCTTACGACGATCGCAAACGAGATCCGCTTGCGGACTGGCAGCGGTGGACCCGTCGATATCTCCGCTGTGATGACAAAGGTGAACGAGTTGCTCGACGGATCGATTGCTGCCGATGGCTTTATCATCCGCGCGAACGATGACGGCCGCGGCATCATCGATCTGGCAAAAATCGATTTCGAAAAGCTGGCGAAGCGTTTCAAACAATCGAAGAAGAAGAACATCGACCTCGAACAGTTGAAGGCCGCGATCCGCGCGCAGCTGGATAAGCTGATTCGCCTGAACAAAACACGCACCGATTACCTGACGAAGTTCGAAGAGCTGATCGAATCCTACAACTCTGGCAGTCGGACCATTCACCAACTCTTCGAAGATCTGGTCAGTTTCAGCCGCAGCCTGAACGAAGAAGAACGGCGTCACGTCCGGGAAAATTTGAGTGAGCCTGAGCTCGCCGTGTTCGACCGCCTCACCCGCCCTGGGCCGGACTTGAGCGAAGAGGAACGCGAAGAAGTAAAGAAGGTCGCGCGACAACTCCTCCAGCGAGTAAAGCAAACCCTGGGTTTTAACTGGCGTCAGACTGCACAAGGCCGGGCGCAGGTTCGCCTCGCTATCGAAGATGAACTCGATGACGGGTTACCGCGCGCCTACACACCGGAGCTTTATCAGCAGAAGTGCTCAAGCGTCTTTGAACACGTTTTCGAGCAATACGGCGAACGCGCGATCGCTTAACTCTCCTTTTAAGAGCTGCACGAGGAGGTGCATTTAATCGCCGGGGTCGGTTCGCGCGAGCCGCGTAGCGGAAATTTTACGGCCGCGTTCCCTTAGGTGCGAAATCTGGCTTTTATAGATAGTGCTGGAAGCTCGCTCTCCCTCGGCCGGGCTAGCCTAACGAATAAAGAAGTGGGCATAACGGGTGCTCTAAGGTGCCTGTTCCCCCAACGATGGCGGGAGGCCTACGGTGGATCGTTTCCGGGGCAGAATCGTCGGCTTGGAAAGCGCTTACAAGCTTGTGGCTACGTCGCGCACTCCGATGGCACTCGTGAAAGACGTGCCGCCCGGAGTGACAGTGGAGTACATCGCGCAAGCGGTAAACGAAGGCTCGCAAAGCAAACCGAGCGACCCGGTCTCGGTCACCATCCCGCCAGTGGGCGCGCAAGAAGCGGCAGCGAAGCCGACGTCTCCGGAAGCGGAATTGCTCGCCCCGCTCAGCGCTATCGCGCCGCGCAGCAATGGGAACGGGAATGGCAGCCATGCTTTGAGCCGTCGCAGCTAAAGGCAGTAGCTGGAAAGACGGCAATTTTTTTCCGCCGGATCCTTCTAAGATCCAGACACGATGACCGCCGATCTTCGCGAGGCGCCCAGCGCAATGACAGGGTGCTGGAACGGGAAACAGTGCCCAAAGCCGATGATGCGTCGGCGCCGAAGCTGGGACAGGCGGGATAATCACGAGGCAAACTCCGCGGATGGAGATGCGCTTTTCGCTTGAGATCGCGCGCGGTTGGCAGAACTCTGCCGCCGTGTCGGAAAGCGCCGCGAAGGGAAAGCACGAAAGGTTTACCTCGCGCCTCGAGGCCTTTAGCGATCTCGTTTTTGGCTTTAGCCTCTCGCTCCTCGCCACCCGGCTCGATGTCCCGGCGCGGGTCGAGGATATCTTCGCGCCGACGCGCTGGTTCGCGATCATCGGCACCTTCGGGTTCGTTTGCCGATTCTGGCTCGAGCATTACCGGGTTTTCCGCCACGGCTTCGTCGCCGACATGTTCGACGCCGTCGTGAACTTCGTCTTTCTCTTCGGGATCGCGATTCTGCCTTACACGGTGCAGACCTTTCTCCGTTTCACTTTCGCGCTTCCCTCTTTCGCTCTCTATGTCGGCGATTTTATGATCATCCTGATGACGCTTGGCGTTCTTCGGGTGCGCAGCCTCCAGCAGCGCCGGACCGACCCGGACGTCGCCGACCGGGTGCGCGTCTGGCGTCGAGCGGTCATTCAATTTACCGCTTCCATTCTGATGGGCTGCCTGCTCACGGGGCTCTACTTGCATGGCGAGTCGGTGAGTAAGGGACTCGCTCACTTTGATATCTTTATCATCGTGGGATTTGCGGGCATGGTTCTCTACACCCGGTTTTTCCTGCGCAAGCTGCCCGCCTTTCTCGCCTAGGCATCCTTTGGTCGTTAGGCGCACAGATCTCCCGTTCTTTCTCCTCGACAACCAGCGGATCATTCGCGAGCGTTCCATTATGAGTTGGATGAACGAACTGGCTAATGTCCTGCAAAATTATTCCCACAGTGGAACGCCCGCTTCTGACGAAGCCGTTGGCGACCACTTTCATCAGGTCGCGCAAGCGGCACCGACATCGGATTTGGCGAGCGGGCTCGCCGCCATGTTCCAATCCGATAAGACTCCGCCTTTTCCGCAAATGATTGGCCAGCTCGTTAGTAACTCGAATGGCGCCCAACGCGCCAGCTTGCTGAATACACTGCTCTCGAGTGGCGCCGCGACCGGCCTACTTTCCCAACTCTCGCAGGCGACAGGAGTAACGCTCCCCGCTGGTCCTGGCGCGACGGCGCCTGTCACGCCTCAGGTGGCGGAGAAGGTGACTCCGGAAATGGCGCAGCAAGCCGCGGCTCAGGTCGCGCAACAGGATCCCTCAATCGTGGACCGCATCAGCCAGATTTACGCGGAACATCCGATGCTTGTGAAGACCCTGGGCGCGGCCGCGATGTCGATCGCGCTCTCTCATCTGGCCCGGCGCAGATAAATCAGGCCATCGGCTGCGGCCGTTCGTGCCGCGGCTGATAGATGCCGAGTTTGCCTCCGCCCGGCAAAGTCAGACGGGTCAACAAACCGTAACGCAAATCCTGCACCGGCTCGCACTCGACCTGTTGGGTCTTCATCTCGACGAGAAAGGCTTCGAGGTCGTCGCACATGAGATAGAACTCGTGCAGGTCGTTAGACTCAGACGGATGAACCGCCACTTCCGCCGGTGGCAGCCCAAAGATCAGCCACCCATGTCCGACATCCACATGGGTTAGCTTCAACACATCCCGGAGGAAGGCCCGATCGGCTTCCGCATTGGTGCTATAGATAATAGTGTGAGCACCCGTGATCATTGGGTCGCCTCTTTCTTTTTCGCGTCCTCTTTCGGCACCGTCGTGGCTTGCCAGGCGACAGCCTGCCACTGGCCGTTTCGCTTTACGAAGGTTCCCGTATTGAAATAGTAACTGACACTCTTGTTTCCCTTCGGCTCGGGCGTCGCGAGAAGACGGAATGCGACTACCGCAACATCGCCGTACTGATGAATCTGAATGTCTTCCGCGGAATAAGTCTGCTGCTCCGTCCCGGGTTTGGCCGAGAGACGCTCCGCGTTCACTTCGCGCAGAATATCCGCCTTACCGATCCGTTTGCCGGTTGATGAAGTGTAGATCAGGTCGTCGGCCCAGAAGCGCTCGTGCATCGCCGGGTCGTTCCGGCTCGCGCCGGCGAGAAATTCTCGCAGAAGTTTAGTTAGTTCCGGAGCTGCAGGAGCAGTCTCTGCCTGAAGTCCGGCGGAGAGAGTCATAAGCAGGAGGCTGGTCAGCAGGATTCGTTTCATCCCGGAAGTGAATCAGCGCCCGCCAAATCACGGCAAGCGAAAAGTAAGCGGAGGCGGCCTACTTGCTGAGCTCGAGCATTCGGCGAATAGGAACTTCCGCGCGCTTCCGGAGTGGCTCGGGCAGGATGATCTCCGGCTGGAGATTGAGCAGCGCAGAGTGGGCCTTTTCCACGGTATTCATCTTCATGAACCGGCATTCCGCGCAGGCGCAGCGATCGGTCGGCCCGGCAATGAAGAGCTTGTCCGGGATCTCTTTGCGCAACCGATGTAGCAGACCGGCTTCTGTCACAACGATGATCTCGCGAGCGGGGGATTCCTTGCAGTAGGTGACCATCCTTTCCGTGGAGCAAACTTCGTCCGCCAAGAGTCGCACCGCGTAAGGACACTCAGGATGCGCCACGACCGGCGCGCCCGGATGCTCGTCATGAATCGCGGCAATACTCCGGGCCGTGAATTCGATATGCACGTAACAGTTCCCCTGCCAGAGGTCCATTTTGCGGCCGGTCCGCTCAATCACCCAGGCGCCAAGGTTTTGATCCGGCACGAAGAGAATGTTTCGATCGGCCGGGGCCGCGCGTACGATTTTTTCGGCATTGCCGCTCGTGCAGATCACATCGGAGAGGGCTTTCACGCCGGCGCTGCAATTGATGTAGGCGATGACGTAGTAGTTCTTCGCCGCATGCTGGCGGAGAAACTGCGCGAGCTTGTCTGGCGGACATGATTCGGACAGCGAGCAGCCGGCATCGAGGTCGGGGATGATGACTTTCTTCGACGGGTTCAGGATTTTCGCCGTCTCGGCCATGAAATGCACGCCGCAAAAGAGGATGACGTCCGCATCGGTTTTAGCGGCCTGAAAACTCAAGCCTAACGAGTCGCCAACGAAATCGGCCAGGTCCTGCAGCTCCGGGATTTGATAGTTGTGCGCGAGGATCACGGCGTTGCGCTCGCGCTTCAGTTCCTTGATTTCCGCGACCAGATCGAGACCGAAATTTACACCGGCGCTTACCATCGGTTAATATCGGTGGATCTTATGAGTTTACAATCCAACGACCTGCGGTATCGGCTCGGTTTCATCGGCGGCGGCAAGCTGGCGGGCTCAGTCCTGCGGGGGCTGCTCCGGGCCGGTTTCTGCGCGCCGGAGGAGATCGTCGTGAGCGAACCTAACGAATCGGCGCGGGCGTCGTTAGGGGCGGAGTTGGGAGTCCGGCTTACTGCGGAAAACGGGGAGGTCGCAGAGCAAGCGGCAATGATTTTCATCGGGGTCAAACCCGGCGTGGTGCTCGACGTCGTCGAGTCGATTGCCAGCGGGGGCGCCGAGCGGCTGGTGATCTCCCTCGCGGCCGGAGTGGGCCTGGCGAGCATCGAAGCGAAAGGTAAAGCGCGCTTCATGCGAGCGATGACGAACACGCCGGCCGCGGTTTGCCAGGCAGCCACCGCCATCGCCCGCGGCACCCGCACGACGGACGTCGATATCGAGCGGGTGCGAGCAGTTTTCTCTGCGATTGGAACGGTTGTGGAAGTCCCGGAGACCATGATCGACGCCGTGACCGCTCTCGGAGGAAGCGGCCCGGCTTTCGTTTACACAATGATCGAGGCGCTTGCGGCCGGCGGTGCAAAATGTGGCCTCGCGCCTGAAGTGGCGTTGGACCTGGCCACGCAAACCGTGCGCGGCGCTGCGCAACTCGCGCTCGAGAGCCAGCTTTCGCCGGAGGAGTTGCGCCGAATGGTCATCACTCCCGGCGGTACCACTGCAGCCGGTTTGCAGGTGATGGCGGAACGCGACAGTGCAGGAGGAATTACCGCCGCCGTGGTGGCCGCGGCGTCGCGCGCCAAAGAACTGGCGCCCGTTCCCGTCGTCCTGAGCAAAGAGTAGCGATGCGGAACGAAGTCGAAGAATCTCGCGAAGCTGCCGTGCAGCTTCAAATTAGATGGCGGGAGGAAACGCCAAAGAGTACGCCGAAGGTTGGCGGTTTTACGGTTTCCCTGCGCTCCGCCTTCTCGGAGACTCCACTGTATCCCTGGCCTGCGCTGCGGCTGCGCTCGGGATGACTTGGGTTCCCTACTGCGGCGGTGGACTCAGGTCGTAAACTTCGACCAGCCCAACGCCGGTCGCGCCGTTCACGCCGCTCACAATCGCGGTGAAACTGCCCGGAGGCAGTGTCGCCTGCAGGGCCGATTCCTTCGCGTTCTGCGGCGCGAGCCCTTCGGCCTGGATCGCCTGCGCATCAGCATTCTGAGCCCAGTTGTCATTCGACTCGATCAGGTTGCCGTTGCCATCGTGGAGTTCGAGAAACGGATCGCCTAACGGATCGGATACGCCGGAGTTGCCTAAGGACGGCCCGAGCGCGCGCACCACAACCGATTTCGAGTCGCTCCCGCCGATGATAAATCCGCCGATCAGCACCTCGTCGCCTGTGAGCACCTGACCACGCGTCGAAATGTTTCCGGCTCGGCCGGCGGTGGTGTGCAGGTCGTAAAGTTCAAAAAGCCCGACGCCCGGCTGAGCCGTTTGGTTGGCATCGGAGTAACCGGAAACTACTGCCGTGTAGGAACCCGGCTGCAAGGTCAGAAACAAAGCGGATTCGAGAGTGTTCGGTGGATCGAGATGGTAGCTCGCGATTTTCCCGGCGGCGGAGCCGCTGATCCAGTCGTCGTTTGTGGCGACCGCGTTTTGGTTTTTGTCGTAAACCGTCAGGACCGGATCCTGCAGTGAATCCGTCAGCCCTTGTGCGCTGAGAGAGAAACCGATCGCGCGCAGGATGAGGGTGGCTGGCGCCGAGCCTTGGACGATAAACCCGCCGATGAGCACATTGTCGCCGCTGCTGATCTGGCCGCGGGTCGAGAGATTCGCGAGAATCGGCCCGTCGTTAGGCGACTCGATTTCCGGCCCCGTGCCGTAAAGATCGGCCGCCCCGGCAATGTCGTCAGGTTGGAGCGTCGCGATGTCACTGACGTGCGAGTTCATGATCGCGACCACCGTCTGCCCGTTTTCATCTGGATGATCGAGTCCCACGACGTGTCCGAATTCGTGCAGCGCGACGCGGTGAAAGTCGTAAAGGCCGGGACGAAGCGGGCCACCGTAACTATCCCACTGGAAGGCACTGTTGAAGAGCGTGTCCGATTCTGTCACGACCCCGCCGCGGTTGGAGAGAAGCGTGACCGCGAGCGTCCCGGCGCCGAAAGTGTCGCCGAAAACGGTCGTGGCGAAGGCAACCGACATTTCGTAATCGTTGCTGCTCGGGATGACGGGCGAGTTCGAGACCGGCGCGAACGTCATGTGCGCCATCTGCTCGTTCCAGACTGCGAGCGCGTCGGCCGCCGATTGGTTGAAGGAAGCAAAACCGTCGATCAAGGGATGGGGACCGCCTAATGACAGTTGCATCTGGACCGTGCGGTTCTTTGTCCAGGCGGGTCCTTCAAGGACGTAGCCGAAACCCGGTTGTGCCGCCAGGAGAGCGAGCGCGGACAGGAGCAGAGCCTTACGCATGAAACAAAAAAGGAGTCGCGGAAAATAACGTGGCGCCACGGCAAATCCAGCCGCGATTCAGAGGCCGAGCGCCCTCCGCATTGCGGCAAGCGGCGCCGGCCGGTCCAGCCAAAAGTCAAAAGCGCACGCCCCCTGGTGAAGGAGCATTGTCAGGCCCGAGGCCGCGCGGGCCCCGGCCGCAGCGGCCTCCGCGAGAAAAGCGGTTGGCTTGTAGTTCAGATCGTAAACCAAATGATGCGAGTCGAGCAGGTGAGCGGGAAGGGGAGAGGGATCGTTGGGCTGCAAGCCGAGCGGCGTCGCGTTCACGATCAGATCCGCCTTCAGTCTTCCCTCGCTTAATGAATCTTCCGGCCACGGGAGCGCAAAGATTTCCTGTCGATCCCACCGTTGCGCGAGCCGCTGCGCCTTTTTGAAGTCGCGGCTGACGAGCGCAACGCTGGAGCAACCGGCGCGCGCGCATTGCGCCGTGACGGCCCGGCCGCCGCCGCCGCTCGCGCCCAGGACGATGACGTGCAGATCGCGCAGCTCCGCGTTGAAACTTTCCCGGATCCCTCGCTCGAACCCGGGGCCATCTGTGTTTGTCGCGGCCGCCGATCCGCCGCCGATGAAGCGGATGGTGTTGATCGCGCCGATCTCTCGCGCCGTCTGATCGCATTCGTCGACCAATGAAAAACCCGCCAGCTTATGCGGAGCGGTCAGATTGACTCCCAGAAAGCCGAGTGCCGCGCACCGCCGCAGCGCCCTTTCGAGTTTGTTAGGCTGAATCTCGAAGCGCGCATATCGGAGGTTGAGTTCCGCGGCAGCGAGCGCCCCATTTTGCATCGCAGGCGAGAGCGAATGTGCCACCGGAAATCCGAGCACCCCGAGCCGAATTTGCTCCGGCGCTTCCGTCCAGGCCTCGAGGTCGCTCAGCGTGTAGAAGTTTTTCACGAGCCGTAGAGCGCCGCGGTTGGCTGCGCGCCGTGCCCTCTGCTAAAGTCGCCCGACATCCGCATGACGCCTTTGCCTAACGAGCCTCCGTCCGATTTCATCCGCGACATCGTCGCAGAAGATCTCCGCACCGGAAAGCACACCAAAATTCAGACCCGCTTCCCGCCAGAGCCAAACGGTTACCTGCACATCGGCCACACCAAGGCGATCGCACTGAACTTCGGGATTGCGCGCGAGTTCGCCGGCCTCTGCAACGTCCGGATGGACGACACGAACCCGGAAAAGGAAGAAGTCGAATACGTCAACTCGATCATGGCCGACGTGCATTGGTTGATCGACGGCTGGGCCGATCAAAACCTGAACCTGAAAGCGCCGGGCGCGCCGTTTTTCGCCTCGGATTATTTCGAGCCGCTCTACCAGTTCGCGCTTCAACTCGTTAGGCGAGGAAAGGCTTACATCTGCGACATGAGCGCGGAGCAGACCGATGAATATCGCCGGATCGGCAGGGACAGCCCGCAGCGCGACCGTTCGGCTGAAGAAAATCTCGACCTGCTTGCGCGGATGAAGGCCGGTGAATTTCCCGACGGCACGCGCACGCTTCGAGCGAAGATCGACATGCAGGCGCCAAACATGTGGATGCGCGACCCGGTGCTTTATCGCATCCGTCACGCCGTCCATCACAACACCGGCACGGCCTGGTGCATCTATCCGCTTTACGATTTCGCGCATTGTCTGAGCGACTATCTGGAGGGGATCACGCACTCGCTCTGCACGCTCGAGTTCGAGGTGCACCGTCCGCTGTACGAATGGATTCTGGAGGCACTCGATCTGCCTAACGAACTTCCGCGGCAGATTGAGTTCGCTCGCTTGAATCTCACCTACACGGTGATGAGCAAGAGGAAGCTAAAGCAGCTGGTCGAGGGCGGTTTCGTGAAAGGTTGGGACGACCCGCGTCTGCCGACAATCTCGGGCATGCGCCGGCGCGGCGTCACTGCCAGTGTCCTTCGCGCCTTTTCCTATCACATCGGAATCACCAAATACCCCTCGCTCACCGAAGTGGACGCGCTCGAGCACGCAATACGCGCCGAGTTCAACCAGACGGCGCAGCGCCGCCTCGCCGTACTCCACCCGTTAAAGGTCGTTCTAACCAATTATCCTGAAGACCAGACCGAGGAGTTGGCAGCAACGAACAATCCGGAAGATCCCGCGGCCGGGACGCGCAAAGTGCCCTTCAGCCGGGAGCTTTACATCGATCGCGCGGATTTCATGGAGTCGCCGGTCCCAAAATATTTCCGGCTCAAACCGGGCGGTGAAGTGCGCTTGAAGTACAGCTACATCATCAGGTGCGACGAGGTGTTGAAAGACTCGTTAGGCAACGTGGTCGAGCTGCGTTGTAGGGCCGATCTCGAGAGCAAGTCCGGCGGCGCGACTTCCAATCGCAAGGTCAAGGGCACGATCCATTGGGTCAGCGCGCGGCATGCGCTCGACGCGGAGGTGCGGCTTTACGACCGGCTTTTCACGGTGCCTGAACCGGACGCGGAAGGTGACTTCAAGTCTTTTCTCAACCCGCACTCGCTGGAAGTGGTAACGGCCAAATGCGAGCCGTCGTTAGGCGCGGCCCGGCCGGAAGAGCGTTACCAGTTCGAGCGGCTGGCTTATTTCGCGCTCGACCCGGATTCCCACCCTAACGAGCCGGTTTTCAATCGCACGATCACTCTGCGCGATACCTGGGCGAAAACAGCGAAGTAACACAGGCTGGAGGCCGGTGTTACGTGAAGCTTTCGAGCGCGCGATCGATTCGCGCCAGCGCTTGTGCTTTCCCGAGAATCTCCAACAGGTGATACAAACTTGGTCCGGCGTTGCTGCCGGTGACAGCGAGACGGAGCGGGTGCACCAGATCGCGCGCCTTCAGGCCGAGCTGCGCCGCGGTTGCTTTCAATACCGCTTCCAGCGAGGTGGCGTCGAACATTTCCACTTCCGCGAAGGCATCGCGCAGTGCCTGAAGCCGGGGCTTGTTTTGCGCTGTGAAATGTTTCGCAACGCCTTCCGGCTGATAAATCACGTCGTCGCGAAAGTAGAAACCGCCATAATCTGGCAGCTCACTGAAAAGCCGGAACTTCCCTTTGCAGGTAGCGAGCGCCGCATCCACGTAGCTGTCCGAAAACTTCGCGGTATCGATCCCGGCGTTTTGCAGCGCGATTTTCGCGAGCGCCAGGAAACGTGCGTCCGGCAGTTCGCGCACGTATTCGCCGTTTAGCCAGATGCACTTCTCGAGGTCGAAATGCGCGCTCTTGCGATTGATCTTCTCGAGGTCAAAGAGCCTAACGACCTCTTCGATCGCGATTTTTTCCCGGTCATCCTTTGGCGACCAGCCGAGCAGGCAAAGATAATTGCGGACCGCTTCCGGTAGAAAACCATCCTCGATGTAGGTGCGCACGCTCGCGCCCGCGTCGCGTTTGCTCATCTTCGAGCCGTCCTGGTTGAGGATGAGCGGGATGTGCGCGAAACGCGGCGGCTCGGCCCCAAGGGCGCGATAAAGCTCGATGTGTTTGGGCGTGTTCGAGAGGTGATCTTCACCGCGAATGACGTGGCTGATCTGCATCTCGAGGTCGTCCACCACATTCACGAAGTGGAAAATCCAGGAGCCGTCGGGGCGCCGGATCGTCATATCGGGATGCGTCTCCGGGTTCGTTAGGTCAAAATCAATTCGACCGCAGACGATGTCATCGACGACCACATGTTCGCGCGGAGAACGAAAACGGATTGCATCGTTGTCCTCAAAAAGATGGCCACTTTCCTCGAGACGGCGCAGGTGGCGCTCGTAAATTTCGTTGCGCTCGCTCTGAAAATAGGGGCCGAACTCTCCGCCAGCCTCCGGTCCTTCGTCCCAGTCAATCGCGAGCCAGCGCAACCCGTGATAGATCGCGCCGGTGGCTTCGTCGGTGTTGCGCGCCTGGTCGGTGTCCTCGATCCGCAGGACAAAAGTTCCGCCCGTGTGCCGGGCGTAGAGCCAGTTGAAAAGTGCGGTCCGCGCGCCGCCGATATGGAGAAAGCCGGTGGGCGAAGGCGCGAAGCGAACGCGAACAGGTGTGGACATCAACGTGGTCATCCTGAGCGAGGTCGAAGGATCCCGCAAATCCGGCCGGCCAGTTTCTATTCCAGAAAAATGAGACCGGCCCGCCGTCGCACGTGGTGGTCGTTAGGCAAATTTACTTTCGCGACCCGCAGTTGCGAGTCGAGCAGGCGTCGGACCGCCTCGACTGCCTGGTAACCGATGTCGGGAAGCTGGTGCGCGCGCAACCAGCGCAGAATCGCGCGGCGTTGCAAAGGGCGGGGGAGTGCACGCAGAGCGTGCACCGGCAGATTCTCGCCCTCCGCGCACTCGTTCGGCACAAGCCTCTCGAGAAGCGCGTCTTCTTCCGCGAGAATGCTGGCGGCCCGCCAAAGGTTGCGGCGCAGATTTCGACCGAAGCGCTTTTCCAATTCGGGTACGATCTCGTGGCGCACGCGATTGCGACGCGCGGTCAGCTCCGCGTTGCTCGCGTCTTCGCGATACTTGAGGCGATGCCGGGCGACGTAGGCGTCGATTTCCGATCGCCAGACGCCGAGAAGGGGGCGCACAATTTTTAGTGCATCGACGTGCGAGATTTCCTGCATTCCGCCGAGCCCCCGCCGGCCCGCACCCCGGAAAAGCCGGAAGAGAAAAGTTTCCACCTGGTCATCTGCGTGATGTCCGAGAAAGATCGTCAGGCAGCGCCGGCGACTTCCCACTTTGGTGAAGAATTCCAGTCGCGCCGCACGACCAGCCGCTTCGACCGAAGCTTCGCTGGCGCGCAGATCGACGCTGCCGAGTTCAAATGGCAATCGCAATTGCTCGGCCAGGCGCCTAACGAATTGGGCATCGGCCCGACTGGCGCGCCCGCGCAAACCATGGTCGAGATGGCAGACGATTAGCTTCTTATAACCCCGCGCGAGCAGCCAATGCAGCAGCATAACGGAATCGCGCCCCCCCGAGACTCCAATCAAGTAACGGCGGTTCGGGGGGAAAGCTGCCAGACAAGTTAAATCGTGACCGGTCATCGAAATGTCCCCGGCGGGAATCGAACCCACATTTAAGGTTTAGGAAACCCTTGTTCTATCCGTTGAACTACGAGGACGTTTCTGGATGGGCGATTGTCGATTCCGTGTCGCGCCTTGTCCAGCCGGTGGACATCGGCTTCTAAGCGAATCTGTCGCCACGGAGGGCCCGGTAGCGCACTCGCCCTGAGTGCTGGCGACGGTGTCTCACCGTCTCAATTTTTCGTTGGGCAAATTAGGTCGGGGAATTTCGGCGCGAGAAAAATTTTCATCACGCCGCGACAGCGCCGCCAGCACACGAGACGTGTATGCAACCCCAGGCCGCGGGTTACGTAGTTCCTTCATCCAATCGTGTCGCCGCAAGTTGGGACGCAGAAGACAGGAGCTGAGTGTTTCAATTGGTCTGCGTGACCGCTCTTGGGAGCGGTGGGGAGGACGCGGCTTATCGTCTCTTCCCACCCACACCTGCCATGGCCGCGACCTGTTTCATCCACGCCGCGATCAGGCTTTCGTCGAGGTCGTCCGCAGATTTGAGTTCGACGCCCCGGGTAGCCTTGCCCATTGCCAGCGGCGTGACCGGCGGCACTGGCGTGAGCGAGGCGCCGTTCACAAACATGAGCTTGACGTGGCTGGCGAAGCCGCCGCAACAGAAGCACCAGCCGTCGCCTACGCCGTAGTAGGACATGCCCCACTTCACGGAACGCTGCAGGCCAGGCAGGGTTCTGGCGGCGAGGGCATCGACCGTTTCGGCGATGCTACGTTGTGGCTGCGGCAGGCTGGCGATGTAGGCGAAGACCGGCGTGTCGCCAACCGCTGCCTTCGCGGGGCTGGCCTTGCCGGTCGTCATGCTTTCCGGCAGCGTCCCGACGGCTTTGCCTTGTCTCGCTGTGCGACCAGCCGATTTCGGGAGTGGGGATTTCGAGGTCTTCTCTGTCTTGGCAGCGGGCATTGTGGTGTCGTGAATTGCCAGTGTCGAATCCAGTCGCCGGATTGTCCAGTGGATGAGATCGCCTAACGATTGGCGGCGAAAAGTGCCGCGGCCTACCTGCGCCGCTGCTTGTCATCTCAAGCGACGTTAGAGGGCTGACGGATGTCGCGGACTTGAGAACCGGAGAAACTGCGAGCCGTGTTAGATCGGCCTGCCATGGGGGCGCACACGTCTCGGGTGCTGGCCGCGCTATTCCAGCGCGACGAACTTTTTTATCGCGCAGGAATCCGGAGACATGATCTTGCCTAACGACGGGTTCGCGACAGCGAGACACCGTCGCCAGCACACGAGACCTGTGCGCTAGCCAGACACTACAATCGCCTCGCGCTAGCTCCTTAAACCAGCGCGCCGCCGCAACTGGAGCCGGCACCGGCGGTGCAGCCGAAACAGTGATCACCCGTTTGGATTTCACGATGCTCGACCTGGGACGGATCGATCTCCCACAGATGGAGCAGCCGATCACCCTCCCGCCATGGCATCTTCAGCATCTGGTTGAAGTCACAATCAAAGACTTCACCTTGCCAACTGACATTGATCGTATTGCGGCACATTAATCCGGCGACAGTCGCCGGATTAAACGACTCCTGAAGCAGAAGCATGTAGTCGCCGAGCTTGTTGTTGTTTTTCAGGTAGGAAGCAAAGCGCGCGATCGGCAGGTTCGTGATCGTGAAGAGCTGGTTAAAAACGATTTCAAAATGTTCCCGTAACTCGCGCTTGTAATCCGCTTCCAACTCGGCTTGCGGCCCGGGGAGGAGGGCGCCGTTCGGATTGTAAACGAGGTGGAGCGGAAGAGCCGGATCGACTCCGTAGCCTAACGAGTTTAGGAGTCGCAGCGCCTTTATGCTCGCATCGAAGACGCCTTCGCCGCGCTGCGCATTCACATTCGCCGCCGAATAGCATGGCATCGAGGCGATGATCTCGATCTGCTTCTCAGCGAGAAATGCAGCGTAATCCTCGAACCCTGGCTCAAGCAAAATCGTGAGGTTGCAGCGATCGATGATGTGCCGGGGCGGCGCGAGCGATTTCAACCGACGGACGAAATATTTGAAGTCGGGAATCATCTCCGGCGCGCCGCCGGTGAGGTCGACCGTGGGGATGTCCGTCTTCTCCAACCAATCGACGACTCGATCGATCGTCGCACGCGTCATGATTTCCTTCCGTTTCGGGCCGGCGTTCACATGACAATGCACGCAAGTGAGGTTGCAGAGCTTGCCGACGTTGACCTGCAGGATTTCGGTCCGGGTATGCCGCAGGGTGAGCGAATCGCTGGCGAGTCGTTCGGCAAAAAGGTTCACGCGCGGCTTCGTCTCGAATTGCATTTAGTGAAGCCGGCTGATGACAAAGTAGGCCATCCCGGCGATCGCCGCGGCGCATGGGAGCGTGATCAACCAGGAGAGCACGATGCCGTTCACGGTTTTCAGGTTGGCCTGACCGGTCAGCAGTCCAATTCCAAAGAGCGAACCGACCGAAACCTGCGTCATCGAAACCGGCAAACCAAACGTGCTGGCAAGGATGACGAGAATACCGGTGGTGAGGTTGGAGGTAAAGCCCTGGCCGGGATTCATTGCGGTGATTTTGTGGCTCATGGTTTCCGCGACCCGGCGCGCCCCGAGCAGACCGCCGACCGCGATGGCGACAGCGACAATCGCGATGTCGGTTGCCGGGGTGAGCCATTTCACCAGTAACATGAGCGCAGCGATCTTCGGAGTATCGTTCAGTCCGCGGGCGAACGAGACGATGCCGGCGCTGAGAAAATGGCCCGCGTCCACGAGACGTTGCGCGTCAATTCCGGCGAAGGTGCCAGCATAACGCTCCTGGCAGCTCGCGAACGTTTCACCTTCCGCAAGTGTGAGAGTCGGCATCGGCAACGCGCGCATCGCGAAGATCGATCCGCCGGCAGGCATCGCGGTCGCGCGCTGCTCCGCGCCAACGCAGACGCACCATTCTTTCGGAATGCGGAGCGAATGTCGGGCGGCGTGGAAGAGTCCGTAGAGGATCGCTCCCAGCCCGACCGCAAGAACCGGACTCAGGAGCAATGGCGCGACAAAACCCCTCCCGAGTGCGGCGAAATTCACCCCGCCGATCCCGGCCGCGACCGCGCCACTACCGACTAACGAACCAAGGATCGCGTGAGTGGTCGAAATGGGAAGACCCAGCCGTGTTGCGAGGATCACCGTCAGGCCCGCACCCAGCGCGACCGCGAGGAGGAAGAACTCCGAGCTGGTGAAGGCGTCCGGCACGAGGCCTTTGCCGGAAAATTTTTGGAGCAAAACCTGCGCGAGAAAAATCGACGCGACCGAGCCAGCGAAAGTCATGATCGTCGCCCAGGCAATCGACGTTTTGTAACTGGCCGTGCCGCTGCCGTAGATGGTCGCGACGCCTTTGAAGTTGTCATTCGCGCCGTTGGAAAACGCCACGAAGATCGCCGCACCGAGAAGAAGCAGGAAGATCACGCTTCGCGGATTTGTTTAACAGCAACTGCCGCCATCGCAGCATTGTGACGCTTCGGTGGTCAGGTTGTAATCCATGCCTTTCGTCTCGCGCGGATGACGCAGCGTGTTGCGCGAACAATCGAAGGGCTTCGCTTCCCCCGTCGGGACTGCGATCAGTGGCTCGACGAACTCGAAGAACTGCGCGTAGGGCACCTTGCGGTAAATGTTATAGGTCTTGTCACAAACCGCATAACGCCGGCCGCGTTCCATCCGGTGGTTATCGTCGTCGAGCACTTCGCGGAAGGGGCCGCGGTAAATCACCGCTTGCTTGCGCTCCACGCACGGACCTTGTTTGCCTTTGAAGGCTTCGATCGTGACCGAGCGAAATTCGATACCTTCTACGGTTTGCCACGGTTCCTCGTCTCGCTGCAAAATCTGGATGCCGTAGAAGCCGGCATCGCTGAATGCGTGGAGAAATCCTTCCTCGGTCAGGGCGCCGGAGATACAGCCGCTCCAAAGTTCGGGATCATTTTGCAACGCGTCGGGCACGTCTTCATCCGAGACGATGTCGGAAATGACGGCACGCCCTCCGTTTCGCAGAACGCGAAAAATCTCCTGAAAAAGTTGCCGCTTCGCCTTCGATTCCACGAGGTTCAGCACACAATTTGAGACGACCACATCGATGGAATCGTCCGCCACCAGCGGCTGCTTAACCCGCAGTTCCTGGGCAAGCTGATCGGCGCGCAGGAAAGAAGCTGCGTCGGTGATCGGCCGCGCCTTCAGTTCCTTATCGAGCTGCTCAAGATCGAGCGCCAGATCCTGGATGCGTCCTTTCCGGAAATCGACATTTTCGTAGCCGATTCGTTCCGCCACGATCGGCGCGTTCCTTCGCGCGACCTCGAGCATCTCGTCGGTCATATCGACGCCGATCACCTTTCCGTTAGGCCCGACGGCTTGCGCGGCGATGAAACAAATTTTTCCGGTGCCGCTGCCGAGGTCGAGAACGGTTTCGCCCTCACGGAGGTATTTGCTCGGATCGCCACAGCCGTAGTCACGCAGGACGACCTCCTCCGGGATCACCTTGAGATATTCGGGATTGTAATCGATCGGGCAACAAAGTTTCGGTTCGGATTGTTGCGCGCTCGCGGCGTAGCGTTCGCGCACAGCGGCTTCTGCGTTAAGTCTGTTCATCTTTGTTTGGCAATTTAGAAGGGTTGAGCTGCGAGAGCCACCGGGCCAGCCGGGTTCAGAGAAACGAAGCCCGCGCATTATTCCGGCGGCGGCGCGATAAACGGCGTTCGTGTTTCACTTCCGCACTTTCCTACTCCGTTCGTTATTCGCGAGCGGAGGCGAAATGACGAGAAAGAACTTTGGCCCGCCCAACTCTATATCTCTTTCGGCGAGTCGCAGAAAGCGTCCGGCGAGGGACGGCCGCCAGCGAGAGAACGCGAATTCGCGGCTACAACATAATTAAAACGCGCTAGCTTTGTCGATGATCACGAGCACCGACGTCGCGGTTTGGGCGGCCTCGGCCTTCCTTGCGCTCGGCATCGGCTGGAGCCGCTACGCGAAAACGAAATCTCGCAATGACCTGCTGCGCCGGCTCGCCGCGATGCCGCCAGAAGCCCGCAGTAAACTGCTGAGCCGCTACAATCCTCGCCTGGCGATGGAATTGCGGCAGGAGTTGCTGGCGCGCTTCCGGATCATGAGTTGAGCCGGCTGAATTTCGTTAGGCGTCATACTTGGTTCGCAGACTCGCCGCCGCCGGTTGCCGAGAATCCTCATGCCTCTTCCGCGGTCAGAACTTTGCTCGCCCGATTGATGCCCGGATGGGAAGTGTGCAGGGAAGGGCGCTGATTGACCCGCTCTGATAGCGGAATCATTCACGAGCCGCGCCGTTCCCTAACGAACCATGCCGTCTGCTTCGCGAAACCAGCGGAGCGCTTCCTGGAGATGGGCGCGCTTCACCACGTGTCCGCCGAGAAAGGTCTCAATCCGGACTCGATCAAAGCCCGTTTTCTTGAGCGAAAGATCGACCTCCATCTGCGTGTGGGGCGGAGCAATTTTGTCGTCGCGCCCGGCGCTGATGAAGACCGGCGTGTGAAGAAAGGCGCGGCCCGGCTTGAACTGCTCATAACCTGGACTGAGCCGATCTTCATTTATGCCGGTCAAATAAATCCCGATCATCCGGCAACCCGCCAGCGCGAGGAGCGGCGCGAGATCGCCAGTCTGCTTCGCGCCGCCGGAATATCCGGCGCAAGCGACGGGCCATTTGGACGAGCCGGGGAAGCTGCGATAGAGCTCTTCGATCGCGGCGAGCGTCATCCCAGCGCGCCAGGCCGAGGTCCCATGCCGCGGAAACTCCGGGCCGTCGCCTGCAAGCACGACCCAGCCGGCGGCGAGCGCATCGCGACGATAAATCTGCACAAGATCGTCGCGATTCAGACGCTTGAAATCGTCAGTCGCAAAAATCACCAGCACCGGCCAGGTCTTTTGCGGGTCGAATCCAGGTGGGACCGCAATCACGGCGACGGCGTTCGCGGGCGGAGTGTTACCACGGACGCTGGCGTATTGCCGCTCCTGGGCGCTCAGCGGCACGTCGGCGCGGACGGTTTCCCCCGGTGCGATTCGATGTCCGGCAAAGGTGGGAATATCGCGGGCGTGAACCGTGGTGCGATCCGCTGCGGCCAAGCCAACGACAAGCAAAACGACGCGAATCGATGGCACAACTTGTGACCGGAAGACCGCGAGCGTCTTTCGATTTTTCCACCGGGATGAAATGGCTGCGACCACAACGTCAAATATATCCTGGTAACGCTCCCGTCGAGATGGAATCCGCTGCTCGGGAAGCCAGGGAATGCACAAATCGTCTCGCAATAATCCTGCCTCTCGCCACCCGAGTGAGCGCGTTCACTGGTAGGGCGAAACTCCGTCGAGCCGGGCTGCGCGCCGCGCCGCGGCTTCCTGCGGAGATGGAAAGCCCGGGAACCTGCTCGTTAGGCGCGCTCAGCCGTTGCTCGCCGGAGGATATTCCGGCGGCGTGTACACGTTGAATGTCACGGCGGCTCTCTCGCCCTGATTCACGAAACGGTGTGGAGTTCCAGCGGGCACAACGACACAATCGCCCTTGCCTAACGAGCGCTTTTCGCCCGCGATTTCCGCCTCGACTTCGCCGTCCAGCACGAGCAACACCTGCTCGCTCTTTTCGTGCCTGTTTGGTTCGCGACCACTTGCCGCGCCCGGTTTCAGAGTCATCACCGCCGTCTGCGCCTGAGCGTTCGTCTGCAAGACTTCAAACCATTCCCGGGCGCTCTCGATGTTCTTGATTTTCATTCTTGCCTAACGAATTATGCCGCGGGTGCTCGCCTCGACAAAGCTCACGATTTCCTGCGCTTCCTCGCTGCCGCCAAGCCGCTCGCGGATTGCTCCCAACGCCTGGTGCGTGTTCATTTCTCCCCGGTAGAGGATGCGGAATGCTTCCTTGATCGGCTTAATTTTTTCCGGCACGTAACCGGCCCGCTCGAGTCCAACTTGATTGATGCCACGCACTTCCGCGGGGTTACCGTCGGCGATCATGAAAGGCGGAACGTCCTGCACGATCTTCGAGCATCCACCCGTGATCGCGAAGCGACCGATGCGGCAAAATTGATGAATGGCAGTGAGGCCACCGATAACCGCACCATCGCCGACCTGGGCGTGTCCGCCGAGGGTCCCGTTGTTTGAGAAAACAACGCCGTCGCCAACGACGCAATCATGGCCGATGTGCGAATAGGCAAGAAAGTTGCATCGGCTCCCGACCACAGTTTTTCCGGTTGCGAAAGTGCTCCGGTTTACCGTGCAAAATTCGCGGAAGGCGTTGTCGTCGCCGATTTCGAGCCAGGTTGGCTCGCCTTCATATTTCAGGTCCTGCGTTTGCTGGCCGATCGAGCAATAGGCAAAGAATTTATTTCCGCGGCCGGTCCGGAGCGGACCGGCGACCGTGACGTGGTTTTGCAACCAGTTGCTCTCGCCTAACGAGACCTCGGCGGCGACGACGCAATAGGGGCCGACAACGGTGCCGTCGCCGAGTTGCGCGGCGGGATCGACGATCGCCGTGGAATGAATTTCAACGGACATCGCGAAGGGAGGATCGAAAGTCGAGTTTCGAAAGCCGAAGGGAATTGAAAGCGCGAACAAAATTCGAGATCGAAACTCCGAAATCCAAATCGGAGCCGCATGGATTTCTGTTTCCAGTTTGGGCGCTTCGGATCTCCAAGTGCAAATGGGATTTCGCCATTCGAATCTCGAATTTTCCCTCTGTCACTTGTCGAGGAACGTGAACATCAATTCCCCCTCGGAGACGACCGCATCGTTCACCACACATTTGCAGTTCGCTTTCGCGAGCCGATTACCGCGCGACTTGGTCAACTCGGCGTGAATGTAGAGCGTGTCGCCAGGGAAAACAGGTTTGCGAAACTTCACCGCGTCCGCGCTCATGAAATAGCCCACGCGATTTGCACTTTTACTAAGTCGCAACATCAGCACGCTGGCGACCTGCGCCATCGCTTCGACCTGGAGAACGCCCGGCATCACCGGATGGCCCGGGAAATGTCCCCCGAAAAAAGGCTCGTTGATCGTAACCGATTTGATTCCAATGCACTTGGTATCGCCCTCGAAAGAAAGGATGCGATCGACCATCAGGAACGGATAGCGATGTGGCAGAATGTTCATCACCTCGTTGATGTCGAGGCCGCCTTCCCCGGGCGGAAAGTTGCGCTTTGGCAGGACAGCCGCGGCAACTTCCTGGATCTTTGCGATCATTCGCGCCAGATCGGTGTTAATGCCGTGGCCGGGCTTGACTGCGACGACATGTCCACGGATGGCGCGACCGGAGAGGGCGAGATCGCCGATGATGTCGAGGATTTTGTGCCTAACGAATTCATCCGGGAACCGGAGCGGCTCCTTGCTCAAGATCGATTCGCCGCGCACGACGATCGCGTTCTCGAGACTCCCGCCTTTGATCAGCTCCTTATCCATCAAGCCCTTGACGTCCTCGTAGTAAACAAAGGTGCGAGCGGGCGCGATTTCCTTCTCGTAAATGGCCGGCGTAATCACAGTGGACATGAATTGGGTGAAGCGCCCGTCCGGCCCGGCCTGCGTGCATGAAATGCGGAACTCCTCACCAGGCAGGAGCACGAGGAGCGAGCCTCCCTTGGACTCGATCGAAATCGGCTCGCGGGCATGGAAGAGCAGCCGCGGCGCTTCCTGCGGAGTGATGCCAGCTTTCTTGATCGCCTGGACATAAGGCAAGGCGCTGCCGTCGCCGATCGGCGGCTCGTTTGCGTCCATCTCGATGAGCGCGTTGTCGACCCCGAGTGCGGCGAGGGCGGAAAGCGCGTGTTCGACTGTGTGCACTCGCATCGAGCCTTCCCCGATCGTGGTGGCCCGCTCGACCGTTTTCACGTTTGCGATCGTGGCGTCGATCGTCGGTTCGTCAGCGAGATCTTTCCGCTTAAACTTTATCCCGAAGTTCACCGGCGCGGGGTGGATCTGCAGCGAGACTTTCGCGCCGGTGTGGAGCGAAGTGCCAGTCAGCGAAGCGATTTTAGCGAGAGTATGTTGCAGCTCGGCAGCGGAAGGCATGGTCTGCCTAACTAACAGTATTTCCTGCAGCTGGCCAGCAACGATCTGGCAGCTCTCGCTCCGGGACTGAAGAAGCGAACGATGGCGGGCTGCTGCATCTGGAAGCGCCGCGACGGCATTCAACCTCTTCGGCCGCGGAACATGCCGTTTGTCCTGCCTGCCGGGTTGCGTCAGGCAAACTTCGGGTCGGTTCTGCGCCGCTCGTTCGTTAGCGACTTGGATCCGGTGCGAAGTGATTCGTTGCAAGCAGCCCCGGGTTCACTCTCTCGGGATTCCTGCCCGTTGAATGAGATCGTTACTAGCGATACAAAGAGTTAGCGACGCTTGTCTTCTCGCCGGCGGCGCGGCGTCAGGATTCCCAGGACTAGCGCGACGATGAAGAGAGCGGGCACGTCGCCGAGAAAATGGCCATGATTCCTTAATGACAGAGCCTGCACGGTCATAATCGCAGCGTGGACGACACTCGACCAGACGGTGAACCAAATCAGGCTCAGGTGTTGCAGCGGATCCCGCGCGGCCAGGATGAGGAAGAGGCCTAGCGTTGCGTAGATTCCGACGATCATCATCGGGTAATCGGAATGGCCCGTATGCCAGGTCCAACCCGACGGCCAGACGATCATCAACAGATAGATGCCAAAGAGAAAAATCAGGCCGACAACGATCAGCGCGATTCGCAGATATTGAAGACGAGTGGTTTCTGTCATGTCTTCTGCTACCGGCTCCGGGCATGCGATGTCAATGAGATTAGCGGAGGCGTAAGACAATGTCAGCGATTCGCGAGTGTGTGACCTAACGAACGTAGAGTGCAGAGTCGGTCAAAGCTGCTCACACTTGAAAGCGCTTCTTTTTGAATTGTTGTGCTTTACCTCCGATTTCCGAGTCGCTCCACGACCGGCTGCTCGTATCCGAACAAAAGTAACAACAGCGTAACTTTTCGACATTTGTCCGCCGCCTCCCGCTCCAAGCAATATCAGGCGCAGTTACCAACACTTCCTTATGGATAAATTCTTCCGCATCGCTCATTCGCTTCTCCTCATCCCATTCGCCTGCGCCCTTATCGGCACGAGTCAGGCACGGGTCGTCAATTCCTACTCGATTAGGAATGCCCTCGATCCGATCAACATCACCGAAGGTCCAGATGGCAACCTTTGGTTCACGCTCCAGCACAGTAGCAAGGTTGCCCGTATCACGCCCGCCGGAATCATCACACAATTTCGAACCCCGACGCTGAGCGAGCCCTATGACATTACCGCCGGACCTGATGGCAACATCTGGTTCACAGAAGGCTCGACGGGCAAGATCGCTTACATCACTCCGGACGGGAGCATCACCGAGATCACCTTCGCAACCTTCGACGCCGCCGCAGGCATTACCACTGGTCCCGATGGTAACATCTGGTTCTGCGATTCGACCGGAAACAACATCTGGCGCTACGATCTCGCCAGCCAGGCGCTGACAGCCTTTCCCGTGCCCGTGTCTGGTTCCTCGCCCGGCGACATCACCACCGGCGCCGATGGCAATCTCTGGTTTACTGGCATCGCCGGCGGACAGATCGGCCGGATCACGCCTGAAGGGGAGATCACAGCGTTCGGCCAGGGACTAAATGCCGGGTCTATCGCCACCGGGCCGGATGGGAACGTCTGGTTCACCGTTGCGTTCATGCCGATGATCGGCCGGATCACTCCCGCGGGCGAGATCGCCTTCTTCCCGACGCCGAGTAATCCCGGGCAGATTGCGCCCGGCGATGGCGACACCCTGCTCGTCACGGAGTTTGCCTCGAGCCGCATCGCCGAAATCACGACCGATGGCGTCGTCACCGAGTCGCCGACTTTCCCACACTCAGTTGAGGCTACCGGCATCACCACCGGGCCAGGGAAGAGCATCTGGTTTCTCGATTTCAATAATAATCGGGTCATCCAAACCAGTCCCCGCATCTTTAGCCTGGCAGCGGAGTAGTAACTAAGTTGTGCCGTCGGCTCCCGGCGCGCGTTCGCACGTCTTTGATTCTGTAACCTCCGGACCTTTGGCTTCGCCTCAGCCGTCCGACTGCAACAGGTTCTCCACCTCGACCTTCGCTACGGATCTCGCGCTTCGTGCGAAGGGGCTAAGTGGCGATCTTCGGTCGGCGGTCCGGAAAGGCCGAAGGGTCCTGAGTGGCTATTCTAGCTCCCCACCTGCGCAATCTGCGGATGATTCCGCTTCCGAGACGCAGCGCGACCTGAATTTCGCACGAGCGGGGGCAACAATTTGGTTGATGCTTCGTGCCCCGGCGCAGTAAACGAGCAGAAGTGCGATGAAAGCGATTGAAACAAAGAAGAAGTTGTCGGCCAAAGAAGAACAAGTGTTACTGGAAACATTGGAAGGGCGTTTCCAGAAACACATGAACCGTCACAAGGGTCTGGACTGGGCCAAGGTAAAAGCCAGGCTGGAGGCAAACCCGGCGAAGCTTTGGTCGCTCCAGATGATGGAAACAACGGGAGGCGAGCCGGATGCCGTTGGTCAGGATAAGAAGAGCGGCCAGGTGACGTACTTCGATTGCTCAGCACAGACTCCGAGCGGCCGAGTCAGTCTTTGTTACGATGACGAGGCGTTGGCGGCGCGGAAGGAACATAAGCCTAAGGGCAGCGCGGTCGGCATGGCCGCGGCCATGGGGATTGAGCTTCTAACGGAAGAAGAATATTTCGACTTGCAAAAACTGGGAGAGTTCGACTCGAAAAGATCGAGCTGGATCAAGACACCTGCTGATATCAGAAACCTCGGCGGCGCACTCTACGGGGATCGTCGCTATGGGCGCGTCTTTATCGGCCACAACGGCGCCGACTCCTACTACAGCGGCCGGGGCTTTCGTGGCTCCCTTAGGATCTGAGGTTTGCTGGGATAACTCCGATCGCGATGGGAGGAATGCGTTTTCACCTGGAACGATTCCCATCTCAGGTCATCGCTACCTGACAAGCTGAGATCCCCTCGTCGGGTAAGATCCGTTACTCCGTCGATGCGATCTCGGTCGACAAATCATCAGCCCCAGCATCCGACGACGGTTTCTTCCAGACATAACCAATCCCCACGAGAAGAACCAGGACAACCGCGCACAGTCCAAAGACATGGCGAACTCCCAGCTCTTTCGCAAGGAACCCGCTCAGAACCAGACCGGCGATTTGCGCTGTGAAGATGAGAGACATGAAAGCGGAGCCAATGCGGCCCAGCATCGCAGACGGCGTTTCCTGTTGCATCATGGTTTGAGCCGGAATGACAATCCCCGCGACGGCCAGACCAATGAGAAAGTCGCCGAGAAAAGTCGTCCAAACCCGGGCGAAGACCGAGAGGAAGACCAGCCCAAACGCGATCCCGCCCAAGCCAAGAAAGACCAGTGCTTCATTCGTTAGGCGCTTAGCAAAGATGCTGACGAAGTTGGTGCCCACCAACATGCCGACGCCGATCAGCGCGCTGGCAATGCCGAAAATCCGAGTCGCCCCGTGCAGATCTTCGCGCACATAGACGGCGATCAACGGTCCGAAGCAGCCGAGGACGAACATACCCGAAGCGAGCGCCAGAGTCACAAAGAGCAACCCGGCGTGGTGAAAAATGAAGCTCAGCCCCTGCTTCGCGTCCTGCAAAATCCGTCCGACCGCCGATGAGGTGGAGGAGACCGCTATCTCCACAACGGACGCGTCAGGCTTGACCGGTTGAATAAATGGCACGGAAAGAATCAGGAGCGCCGAGCCAATGAAGCTCAAGCTATCGGCCAGATAACAACTGCTCGCTCCAAACGAGGCGACCAGGAAAGCCGCTACCGCCGGCCCGACGATCCGCATGCCGAACATGACTTGCTGGATCAGCGCATTCGCCGAGCGCAAACCGTGCAGCGGGACCGCCGAGCGAATCGCCACGCCTTGCGCCGGGCTGAAGAAACTCGAGACCACGCTGATCGCGGCGAGGATGATGTAGAATTGCCAGAGCTGAGTAGCGACAAGGAGCAAAAGCACCAAGCCGGCCCGGATCACATCGCTTCCGACCATGGTCGGCTTGAGCGGCCAGCGATCGACAAAGACTCCCGCCAGCACTCCGAGGAGAGCGATCGGCAGAAGGTAAGCGATCTGCACGCCGGTGACCTGTTGTGCATTGCCATGAAGTCGAAAGGTCAAGACGCTGATGACGGCAAAGAGGGCCAGAAAATCGCCGAAAACCGAGATCGTCTGCGCATACCACAAGCGTCGCATCATCGGGATGCGAAGGACTGCGCCCATCGACAAGGGCGCAGGCAGTTGCGGATCGACGACCGCGGATTGAGGAGATGCCATAGTCGTTAGGCGAAATTACCAAAGTCGCCGGTTCACGGGATGCCAGCTCTTCGGGTGGGCAATCATTATTAAAGTGAGACGCCGGATAACTCGTGGCGCATTCTGGGTTTGTCCAGCCGGGGCCGTTTGATGCGAGCGCAAGCTCACGTTGCAAAGCAAGTAGTCGCCATATTTAGGAACGAATGATCGGATGCAGGATTGATCGTCTGTTAATGGGCCCCGAGTGGACCGCAAACCTCGGCGCCTGATCGCACTAAAGCTTGATCCCGCTATCGTGCTCCTCCAGATGACAACCGCCGAGTTCAGAGAAATCGCCCTCACCCTGCCGGACGCGGTGGAACGATCCCATCTGAGTCATGCGGATTTCCGCGCCGGCGAGCGGGGCAGAATCTTTGCTACACTCGGTTACCCTGACAATGCTTTTGGCGTTTTGATCCTGACGCCGGATCAGCAGGCAGAAGCGCTTCGCGGTCACCCTGAGGCATTCGTGGTGGTAAAGGGTGCCTGGGGCCGACGAGGAAGCACGCAGGTTTTCCTGCCCGCTGCAAGGCGCGCGGTGATTGAGTCCGTGATGAAACTCGCGTGGCAGAATGCGACCGCGAGAAAGCCGGCGCGAAAGGCGCGAGCCACTCCTCGTTATAATGTCGGCTTAAAACCAAACGCTCAGGTGACCTGTAAATGAAAAGAATGATCTGGCTCGGTGTGGCGAGCGCCGCATGTGCCGCCGCTGGACTGGTCATCATTTTCGAGATCATTAGGCCATTCCGCGATTTGGCGAAAGACGGGCCACTGGCGATGATCTCCTGGAGTGTCGGTGCGGTCATTGGCGTGAGCTGTTTCTTCGGCCCGCAGCGATCAGTCGCGCTCGCGTTGAGCGCACTGCTCCTGAACCTTCTTCCGCTGGCGGTTTGCCTGGCCCTGCTTTACTTGCTCGGCCACTCAAATTTCGGGTGGCATTGACCCAGCACGTGCTTGAAAATGCTTCACCTCATTGTTTAGGTTGCTCTTTCGATCGTCGGATTCCTCTGTCAGGCTGGACGCTGCTTGCTTCTCGTCAGCGTAATTCCATCAAGCTTGATTCAGCATGAACCATCCGCTGCGGAAATTGGATGAACGGACTTCGGCATCGTCCCTCTGTTCGGGCAGAAAGAGCGTGATGGTAGCTAAAGAAACCTGGCCTCTTTTCTACTGCACGGTGAGCGTCAGATCGTTCCCATCGCCACCTTCGTAGTTGGCTTGGAGATTGTTGCCGCCGATACTTATGACTGCGCCGTCGGCCAAGTTCACGAAGACGCCGCTGATCGGAGTGCTGGCGGTGTTGCTGATGACGCTGAAGGTTGTTCCCGGACGCAGCGTGCCTTGCACCTGTCCGACAAAGTTAAACTGCGCTCCGCTCTCGATCGTTACTCCTTTGGCAATGACCTGGTCGGTTCGCGACTTATTCTTCTTCGCCTTCAACGTGCAGGTGTAGGTGCTGTCACTCTTGAAGATGAGCGCGCTCTGGATGGTCAGGGTCGCCTGCTGCTTGCTTCCGGCCGCTGGGGCAAGGAACGCTCCGCTGCCGCTGCCTGTTCCGACCGTGACTGCGCCTGCGATCGTGCCGCTTCCGCCTAACGTCCCGGCTTTGGTCGTCACTGCGCCGGTCCCGGTCGCCGATCCGGTGCTGTTGGCGACAAGAAGAGTGCCGGCTTCGACGGTCGTCCCTCCGGCGTAGGTGTTCGCTCCGCTCAAGGTCAGGCTTTCCGGACCTGTCTTGAGGATCGAGCCGGTCGTCCCACCATTGATCGAACCCGGAAAAGTCGTGTTCAATCCATTCCCGCCGATCGCCAGTTGCTGCACTTTGACGGAGCCCAGCATCACCAGTCCGCTGCTGTCGCCTTCGAGTGAGCCGATACTCATTGGCCCCGATTTATTGCGCGAGGTGAGATCAAGCCAGCCGCTGTGAAGGAGTTGCACCCGCGCCAGGCCGCCTGTGGATTGGTACTCGAAGCGCAGCCGGCCGCCGTCTTCGATCAGGTTCGCGTTCGCTCCGGTCGCGTTATCGAAAAACACGACGTTGCCGTTGCCGTAGGTCGTGATCGTGCTGTTTCCGGCGGTGGAAGATTCATAGAAAGCAGCCCCACCGCCGATGGTATCGCTGGCTTCGTTAATGATCGTACTGTTGGCAGCGCTTGAGCGTTCAAAAAAAACGACCGATGCCGACAGGGACGTCGAGGTCTCGCCCGGATCGATAAACGTGGCGCTTCCCGCATTAGCGGTGTCACCAAATCCAAGCGTGTAGTAGAACGGATCTCCAGTATCCTGGCTTGTATAAATCACGTCCTTTCCGGCCGTAGCCGATCCGCCAAAGTAAATGTTTCCGTAGCAATAGAAGTTTTGCGTGATGCCAGAGTTGTTGACGACGCCACCGCCGAAGATGTCCAGGTAGCCCAAGGGATTGTTTTCGCTCACCGTGATCGTGTAGGCGCTTGCTCCTGAACTAAAGACGATACTGTCGAGAGGATCGTATGACGCGACTGAGATACTGGTCACGTTGGAAGCACCGAAGGTCGCCACATCCGTGGCTTCATCCGGCACTGTCTCCGGCGTCCAGTTAGCCGCTGTATTCCAGTCATTACTGGTCGGATCAAGTTTCCAAGTCGCGCTTCCGGCCTTGCTCATCTGTATTCCCGAGACAAATACTGAAAGAGCTACTAAGAAACCGTACGGCACACGGCGACGATGCGCCATTAAGTGAGAGAACCGCGGGGCGAGATCGCTGAGTGATTTCATAATTCCTTATCCTTACTTCAGATGTGCATCGAGAAAATTTAGAACTGCCTGCCCCACGGTTTGCGACTGGTCGCTTGGGTCGGGGGCAGGCCAGAGGGCTAGAGCGTGATCGTCGTGTCCGTAGCTTCCGCCATCGTGGCCGTTCGGATCTATCACGCGTGCAACAATGAAATTTTCCGGGCAGACGCCTGCCTGCAATAAAGCCGTTTCTGAATCGGAGAGTTGACGATAAGGGACGATCAAATCCCGATCACAGTGAACCGTATACATCGGCTTGAAGCTCGGGGCGGTTCCGGAATCGACTAGCGCGATCGGCGAAGCCGCGCGTGCTATGGACCGATCACAAGTTCCAAGGTAGTTCTGCACCGCTGCGATGAATCCTGGCGTGTTGCCCGGATCATTGTCGCTCTCCAATTGATCGGAGAGATCAAAGGGAGAAGAGAAAGTGACCACGCAATCCGGCCGATCATCCCGCACCCCATCGTCTCCGCCATCCCAGGCCGGACGGCCGGCGGTATTGATCTTCGCCCGATACAATCCGGTGTAGGCCGCGAGGGTTCCGCCACTGGAGGAGCCCACGATGCCCACCTTGCCGTTGCAATGAATGCTATTCCTGATCGCCAGCACTTCGGACATGACGTCGTCGGTTTGTTCAGGGGGGCGTCCTGAGGGATCAGGCGTGGGTGTAGGGCCGCTGCCCGAAGGGGTCGGCGTCGGCACATGGGCGGGTTGGTTCGGATAAATGCGCCCGCATGGCGCCAGCCGATAATCTCCCACAAAAACCCAGTAGCCTGCGTTGGCGATGGTCTCGGCCACCTGTTCGATGCCAGGCTGGAAAGTGCTGCCGGCGGCAAAGGCGCCGCCGTGGACGAGCAGGACGCAGGAACCGGGATCAGGCGATGGCACCTTCGGCGGACCAGGCGTCCAGTAGGGCGGAAACACCCGCCATTGTAGTTCCGTCTGATCCAACGGAGTCGGCGCCGGGACGGCAGTCATGGCGGGAGCATTGAGCGGAACCGAGGGCCAGGGAGTTGGCGAACAGGTGGGGTTCTGTGCGCAAGGAGCACAGGTCTTGGTGGGGAAACAGGAAGGGTCGGGAATGATGGTCGCTGTCGGCTGCGGGCTCGGCGGCGGAGCGCACGTGGGAAGCGGCGGCGGAGGAGTGGGCGAGGACTGAGCTTGGGCGCTCATCCTTAGCCCAAAAGGATGACCAAAACACATCCCAGAAGGCTGAAGACGCTGACTAAAAGAGTTTGCCGGATGGTCTGGTGGTCTGGTGGTCTGGTGGTCTGGTGGTCTGGTGGTCTGGTGGTCTGGTGGTCTGGTGGTCTGGTGGTCTGGTGGTCACAAATTGAGGTTTATCTCGGACGGCATCTGCGTGTAAAGAAAGTTCTGTTTTACATTTGTGTCATGTTCATCACCCC
>JAICMR010000026.1 GCA_025929155.1 Chthoniobacterales bacterium
CACCCGCGTCGCCTTCGAATTATTCCAGCTTGCCAGCGACCAAGCTCTCGATGTCGTTGAGGGTTTCAAACTTTTCCGGTGACATGTCCGATTCCTCGATCGTTAGAGGAAAGGTATCCTCGAGGAAAGCGATAAGCCGGAAGACACCGAGAGAGTCGATCACGTTGTTCTTCAAAAGCGATTCGTCGTCCTTCACTTCTGTCACGCCTCGGCCGGCCGCGTATTCGAGAATAAAGGCGCGGATCGGCTCTTTCACGTCTGCCAGCGAATTTTTCATCTTTTCATTCTATGGGTGAAACCAAATTACCGTCGAGCAAATTTTTCCTTGCCGAGAAGCAGGCAATCTCCATAGCATGCAGCCAGCCAAAAAAACGGAGCGAAATTTCGTCCGGTTAACGAGCCCAGCGGATCGACTTTGCAGGAGATAATATATGAGAGCAACGACCTTAAATTCACTCTTAGGGCGATTCGGGCTGCTTCTCGCGCTCGTCCTCTTCTGTCTCGGCTCGACTCCGACTGCGTCAGCTAGGCAAACGCTGATCTATATCGACGGGAATATCACTGCCACTGGTCAAAACGCTGTAATCGGATTAGTTAACGATGGTTCAGGCAATCTAGCTCCCTTGCCGGGATCTCCCTTTGCCACCGGGGGGACCGGAGTGGCGGGCACGAGTGATCCGTTGAAGGACGCGCAGTGGGATTCCGATGGCGAGTTGGCCATCAACGCCGCCGGAACCTTGCTCTTCGCCGTGAACGGTCATTCGAACGACTTTTCGGCCTTCAACGTGGATGCCCAAGGCGGCCTTACCCTTATCCCGGGATCGCCGTTTGCCTCGGGGGGATCACAACCTGCAAGCATCGGATACAAGGACAATGGCCTCGGCCACAGCATCTCGATGATGGTCATCGCAAACAAAGCCTCCGATCCGTACCAGCCCAAGGCGAACCCGAACTACACCAGCTTCCAAGTGAGCGCGACCGGTGTTCCAACACAGAATCCGGGGTCCACGCTCACTCTGCCGCGTCATAGCTCTCCGTCGCAGATTTTGATGCCGAAGAAGGGGCCTTACTTCATAGGGATTCTTTATTTCGGAAAAACCGTCGCCAGCTACAAGTTTTCGCGCGATGGAACGATGATGCAGACCAGCTCGCTCGCGACCAGCGGAGATAACGTGGGCGGCGTGCTGCATCCCAAGGTCAGGGAACTGTATGTGACGGTGCCCAATATCGACGAGCTAAGTGTCTTCTCCTACGACGCGGCCTATAATCTTTCGTCAGTTCAGACGCAGCCAAGCCCTGGAAACGCTCCCTGTTGGGCGACGATGAATGAGACCGGAACGAGGCTTTATACTGCCGAGACTTTATCCGGTTCGGTCACGGTCTATGACACGACGGATTTTGCGAACCCAACGCAAATCCAACACTTGGTGTTGGCGGGAGACCTGCCTTTCGCGACACACATCCAGCTCGATCCGACGGGAAGCTTTCTCTACGTTCTCGATCGCGTTGGCGTCCTGCACGTACTCGATGTCGCCGCGGATGGGACTGCCAGTGAGAACCGTGCTCCCTATAATCTCAGCCTTCCGGCGGGAACCGTGCCATTGGGAGTCGCGGTGCTGAGAAAGTAAAAAGCGCGCGGCTTGGCTCGCGCCGAAAGTGCGGCTTTGTTCTTGAATTGCACTTTGCAGCCTGACTTTATGCGGCTTCGCGCCGGCGATGCGGCCTCGCGCTGGCGAAGTTGTTTTGTCTAAGCCCGAGATCGCTTACGGTCGCCGGATTGCGTGCGGTCTAGCCGACGATCAGCGCAATTTCCAACCCCCGGCATTGATATCGCCGGGAGTCGGCCCGGCGAAGGCGATGATTCCAGCACTGCGGGCGGTTCCATCGACGCCGAAGAATCGGCTGACGAACGAACGCTAATGCCGGCCGCGCCGCTTGACGTGGAGCTGCGCGAGCGCCTTTTGCAGAGAGGCCTGGACCGCGGCCACTTCTTCGCCGCCCAGGTCGTCCTTCATCGCGGCTTGAGCCCGCGCCACGGCCGCTTCCGCCGCAGCCTCGTCGATGGCCGACGATTCCATCGCCATGTCGGTGAGGACGGAGATGGAGTCGCCGGTGATCTCGGCAAAACCGTCGCCAACCGCGAGCCAGGTCTGGGTGTTACCTTTGAACACACGGAGCTCGCCAGGCTTGATCGTGGTTAAAACCGGAACGTGCTGCGGATAAACGCCCAGCTCACCGTCCCGGCCGGGAATCACGACCATATCGACGTCGTCCGAATAGGCTTTCGCCTCCGGAGTGACGATTTCGAGGCGTAGCGTTTTAGCCATCGCTATTCCTTGATCATCTCGATGCCGCCCTTCATGTAGAAATTCTGCTCGGGCACGTCGTCATGTTTGCCATCGAGGATTTCTTTGAAGCCGCGAACGGTTTCGGAAATCGACACGTATTGGCCAGCGGTCCCGGTAAACACTTCTGCGACGTGAAACGGCTGGCTCAGGAAACGCTGGATTTTCCGGGCGCGGAAAACGGTCAGCTTGTCTTCCGGACTTAATTCGTCCATGCCGAGAATCGCGATGATGTCCTGCAAGTCTTTGTAACGCTGGAGCACTTTCTGCACACCGCGCGCGACACCGTAGTGCTCCTCGCCCACGATGTCGGGGGCGAGCGCTTTGGAGGTCGAAGCAAGCGGATCGACCGCTGGGTAAATACCCAGTTCAGCAATGGAACGCTCGAGCACGATCGTGGAATCCAGGTGCGCAAAAGTGTTCGCCGGCGCCGGATCGGTCAGATCGTCTGCAGGAACATAAACCGCCTGGACGGAGGTAATGGAGCCCTTGTTAGTCGAAGTGATCCGCTCCTGCAAATCGCCCATTTCAGCCGCTAGTGTCGGCTGATAACCGACCGCGCTCGGGGTTCTGCCTAACAATGCCGAAACTTCCGCGCCGGCTTGGGAAAAACGGAAGATGTTATCGATGAACAGAAGCACATCCTGATTGCGCTCGTCGCGGAAATATTCCGTCATCGCAAGCGCGCTCAATGCGACGCGGAGACGAGCGCCGGGCGGCTCGTTCATTTGCCCGTAAACCAGTGCGACCTTTGATTTGCTCAGATCTTTTTGGTCGATCACGCCGGCCTCACTCATTTCAGTGTAGAGATCGTTGCCTTCGCGTGAGCGTTCGCCCACGCCCGCGAAGACGGAGAAGCCGCCGTGGTTTTTCGCGATGTTGTTGATGAGCTCGAGAATGACAACCGTCTTGCCGACCCCCGCGCCGCCAAACGCGCCGACTTTGCCGCCCTTGGTAAAGGGACAGATCAGATCGATGACCTTGATGCCGGTTTCGAGGATCGTGGCCTGGGTATCCTGCTCCGTCAGCTCCGGTGCTTTGCGATGAATCGGATAGCGCTTTGTGAAGGAAACCGGGCCGCGATTATCAACCGGATCGCCGGTAACGTTAAAGATCCGGCCAAGCGTGCCCTCGCCCACGGGCACCGAGATGGGCGCGCCGGTATCGTTCACTTTCATCCCGCGTCGCAGTCCTTCGGTTGAAGACATCGCGATCGAGCGCACCCAGCTCTCGCCGAGGTGTTGCTGCACTTCGAGCGTCAGTTTGGTCGGGTTACCGTTCACCTCGTACTCGATTTCGAGCGCGTTGTAGATGCCGGGGATTTTCCCAGCATCGGCGAAGTCCACGTCAACGACGGGACCAATCACTTGGACAATATTACCAGTATTCATAAAAAGGACGGCCGTGGGGCGACCTGCCCAGTGCACGGGAGTCCCAAGGTAGCCAAGGAGCGAGCGCCGACAAGTCGGGCGAAGGAAAATTCGCCGATCACCACGGTTGCGCCGCCCGCCGTCGATCGCCGCAGTCCCACATTGATCAGATCCGTAGAAAATTCGGAGGAGATGCATAAGCACATCCCCGCTAGCAGGCAGGGTCATTCCCAAAACGCGATGCGCCTTGCTGTCAATCTGCACTTGTCGACAGCAAAAAACTCGCCGGCGCGGACGCCTTGCTGCGCCTATAGCTGTGAGCAGCGATTTTTCCTCCAAACCGCGAGTAGAAGCCGCGCTACCGACATCCTGCTCTTGCGGGGACCTATCTTCCGCCGCGATATTTCGCCTTCGTCGAAGCAAAGAGTACGGCCAATCCCTTCCCTGCCGTCGACCCATGCGATTTATTGCCGCGGCATGGGGCAGCGACTCCATGGGCCGAACGCACCCGTCGAGGATCGACAATATTAATCTCGCGGTTCCGCAATCCCCACTGCGGGGTTGCCGACCACAAAATCTGAGCTGGCAGATATACATGGACGCATAAGCGTAGCCGTTACCTGCCTATCCCCGGGGAGAGCGAGCAGAATTCATGCGCGGGATTGTAGTTTGGCCTTTTTTATAGTTTCCCGCCTGGGAAAAAGCTGCTTTGAGACCCATATCTCCGTCGTGTCCGCGACATTACGGAAGTTCTAGTAAAATTCGGAGAGAATAGTTGGCATGAGAATAATCATTGACCGTGAGAATCAATTATGACAAAAACGAGCATCGGCACCGAAAAAAGCTTGTCCTTCATCGTCCGTTTTCGATAGACAAACTTCAACCGTCTCTCCCCTTCCTTATGAAACACAAACCGGTCCTCAACGTCGGAAAGATGATCGCCGCTCTTTCCGTCCTCTCGATCCTCGCTGCTTCGTCGGCCTGGGCGACCGTTGTTAGCTGGAACTTGAATCCTTCCGGCACGGAGGGCGCAGTTGGCTCGACCAGTCGTACGTTTACTTCATCCAGCTACAGCATCACTGCCAACGGCTACACCCTCGGATGGTCGAACACGCCTCTGGGTCTTTACTTCAAGAGTAGCGGCGCGGATCTGGCCGGGCTCGGTGTCGTCAGTACCTCCGATCACCAGTTGCAAGGGAAAGGCTTCTACCCCGCAGCGTTCATCCAGTTCGACGTAAGCTCGATCGTCGCGCAGGGCTTCACGGATGGAAAGATCCAGGTGGGGAATGTCTATGGCTCCGACAGCTTTGTTATCTATGGATCGTCCAGCTCCGGCTCTCTGGGGCAGCAAATTGGCGGTGTTTACGGCAGCTCATCCAGGCTCGACTTCCTAAGTGTCGCTGACTTTTCTGACTACGATTACATCTCAATCGGCGCGGTGAACGGCGGAGTTCTGCCGGTCGCGTTTCAGGCGACCTTGGCCCCGGTTCCCGAGATAAGCGCGCTTTTCCCAATCGTTGGCCTGGTCGTCGCAGTCTCTCTTACTCAACTGCTTCGCCGCCGCCGCATTGCTCAATTGCGGAGCGGACCGCACAGTTAGCAGACTCTTTTCGCTTGGTTTGGCGGCCGTCCTGGAAAGGACGGCCGTTTTTCTGTTCCGGATCGATTCGACCACGTCCGATCGTGGCGATTCGGCAGAAGGTGGAACCGCCCGGACCGTTAGCCGCCCAGAGCCATTTGCGCCGTCGCGATCTCGAGGAGCTCGGTCGTGATGCTGGCCTGGCGCATTTTGTTGTACTCAAGCGTGAGGTCCTTGATGAACTGGTTGGCATTGTCAGTCGCGTTTTTCATCGCGACCATCCGAGCGCTATGCTCCGAGGCGCGCGCGTCGAGGACCATTTGGAAAACCTGATACTGCACATAATAGGGCAGCATAAAATCAAGGACCGCCTGAGCGCTCGGCTCGAAAGTGTACTCGAGCATGGGATCTTTCGTGCCATGATCTGCCGCGACTTCGGCGGCCGCGGCTTCAAAGGCGAGTGGACTGATCGGCAGCAGCGTCTGAGCGATCGGTCTTTGGCTGATCGTATTAATGAACTGCGTGTAGAGCACGGTGACTTTATCGACTTCGCCGCTCAGGAATTTCTCCACGCAAAACTTGGAGACCGCTTTCGTCTCCAAAATCGTGGGCGCATCTTTCAGCTCGAAATCGGCAAGCAACTCGCGCTTGGTCCGCGCGATAAATTGGCGCGCTTTTCGCCCGGTCGTGACGAAAACCGTTTGCTCCGTCGCAAAGTTAGACGCTTCACGCATCAGATTGGTGTTGAGCGCGCCCGCCAGGCCTTTATCGGTGCTGATAATCAGGACGAGCTCCTTCTTTAGCGGACGCACCTGGAGAAGCGGATGGAGCAGCGGATCCGTTCTGCTTTCGAGCGACACGAGGACGCGGTTGAGGATTTGCGAATAAGGCCGGCCCGCCAAGGCGTATTGCTGCGCCTTTCGCATCTTCGAGGCGGCCACCATCTGCATCGCCTTCGTTATTTGCGAGGTGTTGCGGATCGATTTGATCCGGCGCCGGATATCCTGTGTGTTCGCCATTTCGTTAGGCTAAGGCTATTGCCAGGTTGCCTTAAAGTCGTTAAGAGCGGTCGCGAGTTCGGCTTCCAAGTCCTTATCGATGGCCTTTTTCGTCCGAATCGATGCCAGCACGCTTTCCTTCCGTGTCTGCAGATAATCCTGCAGCTTCGTTTGAAATTCCTTCACGCGATCGACTGGAACTGGATCGAGGTAACCATTCTGCATCGCCCAAAGAATCGCCACCTGCTCTTCCACCGGAATCGGATTGTATTGCACCTGTTTGAAGAGCTCGACGATCCGTTGCCCGCGATCGAGACGAGCCTTGGTCGCAGCATCAAGATCGGAACCGAACTGGGCGAACGCCGCCAATTCGCGGAACTGCGCGAGGTCGAGCTTGATCTTGCCGGCCACTTGTTTGATCGCCTTGATCTGCGCCGCCGAACCGACGCGGCTGACCGAAAGACCGACTGAGATTGCCGGGCGAATGCCCTGGAAAAATAAATCCGTCTCGAGGTAAATCTGACCGTCAGTGATCGAAATGACATTCGTTGGAATGTAAGCCGAGACGTCGCCTGCCTGTGTTTCGATGATAGGCAAAGCGGTAAGGGAACCGCCGCCGGCGTCTTCCGTGACTCGTGCGCTTCGTTCGAGGAGACGCGAGTGCAGATAAAAAACGTCGCCCGGATACGCTTCACGACCCGACGGCCGCTTCAGCACGAGAGATACCTGCCGATACGCGACCGCGTGCTTCGACAGATCATCATAAATGATCAGCGCATCCATGCCGTTATCCATGAACCACTCGCCCATCGCGGCACCCGCGAATGGCGCCAAATATTGATTCGTCGCGCTCTCGGAAGCCGGCGCGGAAATGATCGTCGTGTATGGCATCGCCCCCTGCTTCTCGAGCACCGCAAGAGTTCGGGCGACGTTGGAATTCTTCTGCCCGATCGCGACGTAGATGCAATAAAGGGGACGATGATCCTTTAGCTGACCTTCTTCGGCCGCCTTATTCAAACGCGCCTGCGCAATGATCGTATCGACCGCGATGGTTGATTTACCGGTGGCGCGATCGCCAATGATCAACTCACGCTGCCCGCGCCCGATCGGCACCATCGCGTCGATTGCCATGATGCCGGTCTGGACAGGCTGATTCACGCTCCGGCGCTTGATGATGCCGGGAGCGATCTTTTCTACGGGGTAATAACTGTCCGTCTTGATCGGGCCTTTATTATCGACCGGCTGACCGAGCGTATCCACAACCCGGCCTAAAAGGGCTTTCCCAACCGGCACTTGGAGCAATTTGCCGGTGGTACGTACTTCGTCGCCTTCCGAAACTTTCGTCGCATCGCCCAGGATGATGACGCCCACCTCGGTCTCTTCGAGGTTGAGCGCGAGACCGACTTCCCCGCTCGGGAACTCGACCATCTCGTTCAACATCACGTCGCTCAGTCCTTCGATGCGCGCGACACCGTCACCCGCTTCGCGGACGACGCCGACATTGCTTTTCGTGGTCGAGGTTTTTAGCCCCGCGATTTCTGTTTCGAGTTCTTCGAGAATGCTGCTCATGATGATTTCGTTAGGTTAAAACTTCTGCTGCAAACGCTCCAGACGGTTGCGCACGCTGCTGTCCCAAACGTCGCTTCCGACGCGAATACGCACACCGCCCAGGAGCGCCGGGTTGACGACAAACTCGGTCGTCAAACTGCCGCCGTAACGCTGTTGCAGGTCGTTCACGATTTGTTCGCCGGCGGCTTTATCCAGTTCCGTGGCGGATTCGATCCGGGCGCGCCGTTTATCGGCCTCGAGCCGGAGGAGACGCTGATAATTTTCGAGGAGCTGCAGGTAATTGCGCGGTTTGTTTGTGATGATCGAATTGACCAGCGCTTTCACGCGCTCGCGATCGAGCGCGCCATCGACAAAGCTCGCGCGCACAAGTTTGCCGGAAAGCTGGCGGACTTCTTTGCTGATCTTCATCGATTCGTTAGGCGTTAGACCGCGACCTGCCGGCTCGCTTCTTCCTGAAGACGTTTCTGATCTTCCGGAGTCAGGACCTTTCCGGTCACCTTCGCGGTGGTATCGACCACGAGCCGCCCGAGCTCGCGCTTCAGCTGGCTCATCGTGCGCTCGTGTTCCAATGCGCTTGCTTCCCGCGCCTTGGCCAAAATCTGCTCGGCGGCGACGATCGCTTCCTGCTGTTTGCGTTCGGCGATCACGCCTGCGCTCGACTTCGCTTCGTCGATCATTCGCTGCGCGGTCGCGTTCGCTTCCGCGAGGATTTCTTTCTGGCGCTGTTCACCCTCCGCGAGTTGTTGTTTGATCTTCTCCGCGTTGAGCAGCCCTTCGGCGATCCGTTGCCGGCGCTCTTCGAGCACGGCAAGGATGGGCTTATAGGCAAACCACCGCAGGAGCAACGCGACGATGATGAAGCTGACAACCTGAGAGAGGAAAATCTTCAGGTCGAAGCCAAAGCTATCCGCTGTCTCGGTCACGAGATTGGCAGCGACGAAAATGGGAATGTTCATCCGGAAAAAGCTCCGGCGCCGGGCGTTGGCCCTGCGCCTAACGAATTAGCGGACGAGGAAGAGCGCGTAGAACACGATCGCTTCCGCGAAGGCGATCGCGAGAATCGCCTGCACCAGAATCGGAGTGGCTGCGCCCGGATTGCGGCCGACCGCGGAAGACGCGCCCATGCCGATGAGTCCCACGCCGATCGCCGCGCCGAGGGCCGCAAGGCCGACGTGAATGCTTCCGGTCATTTCTGCCAGTAATGGATAGTTCATAATTTTTCTGTTTGGTTGGGTTGCTTCAACCAGCTCTCCGCGGCATCCGCGGCGCTGGCCGAAATTCTAATGATGCGCGCCTTGCGCCGGTTCGTGGTGCGCGATCAGGAGCGTGAAAACCGCCGTCAACAACATGAAGACGAGCGCCTGCACGATGCCGACGAGCAGTTCCATAAAATAAAAAGGGATTGGGATAAGCCAGGAAAGCGCCGGCACGATGTGCGCCATCGCTTCGAGCATGTTTTCACCAGCGTAAACATTCCCGTAGAGACGAAAGCTCAGAGAGATTGGCCGGAACAAAATTGAGACGATTTCCAACCAGCCCACCATGAAAAAGACTACAATCATGAGGATCTTCAGGATGCCTCTGGAGTCACCCTTCGGGCCAAAGAGATGGAGGATAAAACCGCCGACGCCGTTTTCCTGAAATGCCCAGACAATCCAAAGCGCGAAGAAAGTGGCTGCCATCGCGAAGGTTAGATTCAGATCCGCATTCGCTCCCCGGAGGAGCGGACGATCGACGTGGAATGCATTTGTGACCGGGTCGTGATGTCCCCAGCCGATCGTGCCGACGCCCGGGATCAATCCAAACCAGTTCAAAAAGAGAATGAAAATAAAGATCGTGGAGAAGAACCAAAACGTTTTCCGCACGAGGTGGGAGCCGATCACGGCCTCGAGAAAATTGTAGAGACCTTCGACGAGCCATTCCCAAAAATTCTGCGCGCCTGAGGGGACCTGTTTTACATTCCGCATCGCGGTCTGCGCGAAGATAATGATTCCCGCGGCGACGATCCAGGTCACGATCATCGAATTCGTAACGGTGAAGCTCCCGATTGTGAAAATCGGCGCGGGCTTAAGGGGAACCGCCTCGTGTTGCTCAGGGACCGAAGCTTTTCCCGTAGTCGCTTCTTGAGCGCGGACACTCGGCGCGAAGCTACCGCAAAGCAGTAAGGCGACCAGGCTCAGGAGCAACGGCAGTTGACGAAAATAGCGGTGGACCATGCGTGGGTTGTCGAAAAGCGGCGCTTCCGTTGGCTGGCTGGGCCGCGCATTTCCAGAAAGAAAAGGCGCGCCACAAGGGCCGCTTACGTCGCGCATACAGAAGAGCATGTTGTTCATGCTGACAAGCGACTTTCGGCAAATTTTCCTGCCGTCGTGAACGCCGTCTGAAAAGCGTCTGCGGGTCGGCTATTTCGCCGGCACCCGCTCCGCAAATTGTGGTGTCAGGACGGGTCGCTCCGCCGTCTCACGCGCCTCGGCTTCCTCGGCGATTTCCACCGCTTCGCGATAATGCGCTTCGAGCGCCGCGATCTGAGCACGCTGCTCGAAGTTTGCCGCGACGGATTCGCTGGCAAGCGCGCCCATCTCGCGGAAGGAGTGCGCGCGGCGCGTCATTTTTTCCATCTCATGAGCGAGCGCCGCGAAATCACGTTCCGCGACGAGCGCGCCGCAGCGACCATGTTCAACGGCTTCGGGGATTCCGCCATGTCTCGTAGCGAGCACTGGCATCCCTGTCGCCATCGCTTCGAGAATGGAGTTAGGAATTCCCTCCTGGTTCTCATCGGCCGGCATCTCACTCGGGTGCAGAAAAATATGGCAGCGATCGTAGAGCGCGAGCAGGTCCGGCTGCGAGAGGAAACCCATGAAATGGACACTTTGGCCGATTCCAAGTTCCAGGACCAAGGCTTCGAGCATTGGCTGGAGCGGACCCTTCCCGGCGATGAACAATTCCGCCCGGGGATTCGATCTTTGAAAGATCGCGAAAGCCTTCAAACAGGTCATCAACCCCTTTTTCGGGATCAAACGACAGGCTTGAAGAAAGCGCCATTTGCCATCTTTTGGCGATTCCCGGCGCACAAGCGGAAATTGGCAGAGCGGAACGCCCGTTCGATTGATCCGGATGCGTTCGGGCGGACAGCCGAGCGCGATCAGCCTGCGCTCGAGCGAGTGCGAGCGAGCGAGGATCAGCGGCGCCGCATGAAAAACCTTTCGCAATTTCTCCGCGTATTCGGGACTCGCAGCTTTCAGCATGACGTCCGCGCCGTGAAATGAGACCACGCAGGGCCGACGCCAGCACTCGATGAACGGCAGGAGGTGCACGCCGGTGTGGCCGAAATAGATGTGCATCAACTCCGCGCCGCGACGCTCGAGCAAACTCGAGAGCGCCTGATATTCCCCGCGATAAACGATGGGCGGTCGGCGTTCGACAAACTTCAGCCACCCATGCCGCAACGGGTTGACGCGCGGCGGCGGGATCAGCTCGATGTCGTCAAACGGAAACCGCTCGTAGTTCTGCAGCTTCTTCGTCATCACGAAAGTCTTTACTTCGCGCAGCGCGGTCACCTGCCGGTAGATGTGGAGCATCTCCGACTTCAGGAAAGTGGTGCAATAACTGGCTACGACGAGCTTCGGCATAGGGAAAAGGGAACTGCGAGAGATGAAAAGGTCGCAACCTTGGCGTTGGAGGTATTCATTGTCTAACTCTTATTCGGGGCCTTCGCCCTTTACGGCCTGCACCCGAAACGCTTCGGATGCAATTGCCGTCGTTGCTTCCTCTGCGATCAGCCAATGTTCCAGCTCCCGCTTTAATCCTTCGATACCGTCTGATTCTTTTGCAGAAACCGGGGTCACTTGTCGATCAGGAAAACGCTGCCGAAACGCCGCCAGATTTTCGTCGGCGCCAGCCAAATCCATCTTGTTCGCTATCACCCGCCACGGCCGTTGCGCCAGCCGCGGATCGTAAAGAGCGATCTCGCGCCGGAGATGTTGCAGGTCTTCGATCGGGTTGCGCCCTTCGCTCCCCGCCATGTCGAGCACGAATAAGAGCAAACGACAACGCGTGATGTGACGAAGAAAGGCGTGGCCGAGCCCGAGGTTCTCATGCGCGCCCTCGATTAATCCTGGAATGTCCGCGACGGTGGCGCGGCGATAATCCGCAAACTCAACCACCCCAATCATCGGGTGCAGCGTCGTAAAGGGATAAGCCGCGACCTTTGGATGCGCCGCCGAAATGCGGCGCAGCAAAGTCGATTTTCCTGCGTTTGGATAACCAACCAAACCGGCGTCGGCGATCGTGCGGAGCTCGAGAATAAAGCTGCCTTCCTCGCCTTCCTCGCCATCGGAATACTGGCGCGGCGCGCGATTGCGGGAGCTCTTGAAATGCACGTTTCCCTTCCCGCCTTTGCCACCGTGGCAGAGAATGTACTCCTCGTTAGGCCGGACGAGATCGGCGAGCGGCTCGTGGTAAACGCCGGCGTTGCCCTTCGCGCTGGCAACCGGCGCGGGGGCCGGCGATTTGTCCGTAGCGTTACTATCGATGCTGTCATTAGGCAGCATTTCCCAAACCACGGTACCGACCGGGACTTTGACGATTTTCGGCGGCGCACCGCGACCGTGCATCTGCTTGCCCATCCCGTGCGTTCCGTTCTTCGCCTTGATCAATGGCTCGTAGAAAAGCGCTGCCAGATTGTCCGTGTGCTCATCTGCGCGCAGAATGATGTCGCCACCTTTTCCGCCGTCGCCGCCATCGGGGCCGCCGCGCGGAACAAATTTTTCCCGTCGAAAACTGACGCAACCGCGTCCGCCGTCGCCCGCCTTGGCGACGACCTTGATCCGATCGACGAACATTAAGCCACCATACACGCCGTCACGCCGCGCGCAGGTGTGAAATGCCTAACGACCAAGACGATCGGCTGGTTCATCGCCACCGAGTGAAGGAAGGCGCAATCGGGAGCGCGAGACTCCGTCGGATCCGTGACAAGCAAGACCAGCCGTCATCCGAACAGAGCACGGCGCAGTTGAGGATCCGGACAGTTGAGCGGCGTTTCGCCCGCGGTGAAGCTGGTCGCGAGGATGCGGGATCACTCAGCTGTGCCTTCCGCGAGATGTCTCCGCTACTTCACAAGCGTCTCGTAGAGTCGCTTTGTTTCGGCTGCGATCGCGGCCCAGCTGAATTTCTCTTCCGCTCGCTTTCGTCCGGCCTTCCCGAATTTTTTCTGTAGCTCCGGGTTCGCCATCAGCTGATTGATCCGCGCCGCCAGGTCGCGCGAGAACTTCTTCGGATCAATCGGTTCAAACGGGCTTTCCCGCATTTGCTCGACCGGCACGAGAAAGCCGGTTTCTCCATCGACCACCACCTCCTTGATCCCGCCGACCGCGCTCGCGACGACCGCTGTTTCACAGGCCATCGCCTCAAGATTGATGATCCCGAATGGTTCGTAAATCGACGGACAGCAAAAAACCGCCGCGCGCGCGTAAAGCTCGATCACGCTTGGCTTATCGAGCATCTCCTCGATCCAGACGACCTCCTCCCGCTTCTCCTGCGCTTTCCGCACCGCAGCCTGCATCTCGCTTGCGATCTCCGGCGTATCTGGTGCACCGGCGCAGAGCACGACTTGAAAACCGGGGTCCATCCACTCGATCGCCCTAACGAGATGCACGATCCCCTTTTGTCGAGTGATCCGGCCGACGAAAAGCAAATACGGCTTCTCCGGATCGATCCCGTGCCTAATGAGCACATCGCTGCTCTGCGCCGGCGGCCGGTATTCCTCGAGATCGATGCCGTTGTAAACGACGTGCAAGCGCGACGGCTCGACCTCGAAAAGCCGCTCGATATCCGCTTTCGTTTCCTTCGATACCGCGATGACGGCGTCCGCCATTTCCATCGCCGTCTTCTCCAACCAGAGGGTAAAATCGTAACCGCCGCCCAGTTGCTCGCGCTTCCAAGGCCGGAGCGGCTCGAGCGAATGCACTGTGATCACGAGCGGCTTGCCGTAAGTCAGTTTCGCCAAAATGCCGCCGAAATGGCTGTACCACGTGTGGCAGTGCACGAGATCAGCCGTGATCTCGGTCGTGTTGAAATCGACGCAACGCTGCACGGCGCCGAAGACCGAACGCAACGGCTTCGGACAGGTGTATCCGCTCGTGTCGAGAGGAAATCCGCGCACGACCGGATTCGTGTCTAGCGATTTCTGTTCGCCAAAACATCGCACTTCCACCTCCATCAGCCTGGCCAGCTCGCGCGAGAGATAATCAACGTGCACACCGGCGCCGCCGTAAACATTGGGCGGGTATTCGTTCGTTAGGAAAAGCGCCTTCATCGCTTCGGGTTCACGAGCAACACCGGAACGCTCGCCTGATGCCGCACATAATTGATCGTGCTCCCATAGAGCAAATCCTTCAGGAACCGATGTCCGTGCGTCGTCATCGCAATCAGATCGCAACTTTCCGCCTCCGCCGCCTTTAGGATGCCTTCCGACGGCTCGCCCAGCTCGAGCTGCGTCTCCACCTCGAGGCCCTGGGCGCGCAGCTTTTCCGCTTCCGCCTCGAGGTAGGCGCGGTCGTCGCGCATCTCCTCCGAGTCCGCCAGCTCGAAACGATCGTAGTGCCGCGCCGCCCAGCCGTCGGCGACGTGGAGCAATAGCAGCCGCGAACCATGCATCTTCGCGAGCGCGGTAATGTGCGGAATCATTGCCTGATCCGTGGGACTGTTATCGAGCGCGACGAGGATTTTCTGGTACATCCGAGCGAGGTAATTAAGGCTTAAATTGTGCAGCGGAAAACGATTAAATCCTCGAGATGAACCGCCGCCGCGCCGAGCCCGCTCTGCTTGCCATCGACATTGGAACTTCCTCCGTTCGGACCGCGCTTTTCGATGAAAACGCACAGGCAATTCCGAGCAGTCGCGCAAGCGCAAAATATCACCTGTGCCATTCTTCCGATTACGGTGCGGTGCTCGATCCGGCGCAGCTCCTGCGTGGCACGAAACGTTGTCTTCGCCTAACGAATAGCCGGATCGAGACCGTGACCGGCTCCGGTTTCTGGCACAGCCTGCTCGGGCTCGACCGCGCCGGCAAACCGCGCACTCCGATTTACACCTGGGCCGACTCCCGGTGCGCCGCCGAGGCCGCCGATTTGCGCGTGCAACTGGATGAGCGCGCCGTGCAACAACGCACCGGCTGCATGCTTCGCTCCTCCTTCTGGCCCGCCAAATTGCTTTGGCTGCGCCGGAGCGATCCAGAACTTTTCCGCAGCGTAGCGCGCTGGGTCTCACCGGCGGAATGGGTTTTCGAAGAACTTTTCGGTGTCCGCGCCTGCAGTCACTCGATGGCGAGTGGCACCGGACTTTACAAGACCACGACGAATAGCTGGGACGAAGAGCTGCTCGAGTTACTCGGCCTAACGACTCGAAAACTGAACCCGCTTTGCGATCAGGTGGAGACCTGCTTCCCCGCGATCGGCGACGGCGCGGCCAGCAACCTCGGGAGCGGCGCTGCAACGCCCGGAATCGTCGCGATCAACGTCGGCACGAGTGCGGCCGTCCGCGCCATCCCGGCCCGCGCGACCCCGCTGCCGTTCGGCCTTTTTCGCTTCGTCGTAGATGTCGATCGGAAGTTGCTCGGCGGCGCAGTCAGCAACGCCGGCAACCTCCACGCCTGGTGCCTGCGTGAGCTGCAGCTTTCGCCTGACCGCAAAAAGATCGAGCAACTCCTGCGCGCGCCGCGCGACCGTAACACGCGGCTCACCGTTCTGCCCTTTTGGGTGAGTGAACGCGCGCCGACGTGGCCGGAAAATCTTCCGAGTGTCGTGGTCGGCATGACGCAGGCAACGACCGCGGCCGATCTCCTCCGTGCGACGGTCTCGGCCGTTTGTCATCGGCTCGGCGACATTCTCGAGCAGCTCGAGAGCGTGACCGGTCGCTCCAAAAAAATTGTCGTTTCCGGCGGAATCCTGCAATCGTCCGCGTCGCTCCAGATTCTCGCGGATTCGTTAGGGCGCGATCTCATTCCGTGCGCGGATCAGGAAGCTTCACTGCGGGGCGCGGCCGTTCATGCGCTCGAGCAGGCCGGGAAAAGTCCGCCCGCGCCCAAATACGCCCGCCGCATCCGGCATGACAGGAAATCCGCGGCCCGGGCGCGCATCGAACGCCAGCGGCAGATTGAGCTAGAGCGCTTTTTCGCGCAGATCACGCCGGACGATCGAGTGCTTTGAGCCAGCTCATCACCAGCGCGTGCTTCTGCTTTTCTCCTGCGCGCTCGAAGATAAAGAGCAGGTTCGCCAGCATTCGCATGAAGACGAGCCGCGAGGAAGCCGGCGTGAAGTAACGCGAGTGCGTTTTTAATCGCTGCCGCGCAAGAATCGCTTCGCAGTCGGGGCGGGACAGAATCCGGCCGCCGTGGAACGGGTCGAAAAAAATCCGTTCATAGCGCGCAATGAAATGCCCGGGCAAATTGATGCCCTCGATCTGCATGTTGGCCCGCCGTCCGATAATGATGTAGAGGACTGCAAGCGAAATCGGGATTCCCAGCCGGGTCTCGATCACGTCGTTCAGGAGCGAATTTTTCGGTTCGTAGTATTCCTCCGCATTCCCCCGGAAACCGAGATCTTCCGCGAGGAAAGTGGTGAGCACCTGGAGCCGCTCGCGATGCGAATCGGCGCGGCCCACGAGCATGCGCAGCCGCCGACCCCATGCGTCGAGTTTGCGACGTAATTTCGGGATCGGCGCGTCCGGTTCGAAACAGCGGGTCAGCAACCACCAGGCCGCCTCGATGTCACCGCGGTCGGGAAAGAGGTGCGCGAAAATCAGCATCTCACTGTGCGCGTCGTCCGTCTGAATTTTCTCCAGCACTTCACGCACATGTTCCGTCACCGCCGCGTCGTCGAGCGCCAGCAAATCGCGCAAGGCCGGAATACTTTCGCTTCCGGTTTCGATCAGCTGTTCCTTCAACAATGTGACGGTCGCGGGATCGTTGTCGCGCAGCAGCCGCACGATCGCTTCCTTTTGGAACATGAAACTGTTTTACGATTTTGCGCGGCCGCGCGCAAGAAGAGTGGTTTGCGCCAGCACATCGGGCTGTTCGTGAGCGAGCCCGGCGTACCTTAGGAGTCCCTGGCGTTTTGTTGCGGCTGACCGTTCCAGCAAACCGGACCGGATCCTTCGACTGCGCCTCCGGCTTCGCTCAGGATGACCGGGCAGTGGTTCTGCCTAACGATCGGCGTTGCCTGACTGGAACACGAAAAATAAATTCGTTAGGCTAAGGCGCGCCGCAACTTTGCCGGCCACTTCACTTCGGCTCGCCTTCGAGGATGATCGTCGCCATTCCGCTGTCATCCGTGTGGCTTAGGCTGATCCAGATTTTCTGCACACCGCGCTCTGCCGCCATCTTTTCCGCGCCGCCGCTAAGGACAACAAACGGCTCACCGCTTCCATGTTTTTGCACATCGAGATCGCGCCATCCCATTGCTTTGCCGATACCGGTGCCGAAGGCTTTCGACAGCGCTTCCTTAGCCGCGAAGCGCGCGGCGAAATGGCGCGCCGGAAATTTCATCGATTGCGAATAGGCGATCTCCCCTTCGGTGAAGACTCGCTGCAAAAAGCGATCGCCGAAGCGTTCGATCGAGTTCTCGATCCGCTCGCAATCGACCAGATCCACCCCAACGCCAAGAATACTCATGCGCCGGCAGGAAAACCGAAGACGGTCGAAATCGGGAAAGCAGAAAAGCAGAACAAAGCGGGGGAGGAAGAATCCGGAAACGAGCAAACCAAAAAGGAAAATGTCGTTAGGCCAAACACCCACGTAGTGCCTCTCCTTCCTGCTTTCTCGCTTTCCTGATTCATTCTTTCTTCTTCTCTTTTCCTAATGGTAAGCCGCCATCGCGGTGAGCATCTCGCGCACCGCGCTTTCGATTCCGACAAGGAGCGAACGCGCGATGATGGAGTGGCCAATATTTAATTCCGCGAGATTCGGGATCTGGTGGATCAGCGCAATGTTGCGGTAGTTGATGCCATGGCCGGCGTTCACTTGCAGGCCAAAATTCCCCGCCCGCGTCGCCGCCGCGTGCAGCCGGTCCAACTCCTGTTGCTCCACTTTTTCTGTATAGGCATTCGCCAGTGCACCAGTGTGCAACTCGATTATTTCAGTTTCCAGCCTGACCGCCGCATCCACCTGTTTCGGCTCGGGATCGATGAAAAGGCTGACTCGAATCCCACCCGCGTGGAGCCGGCGAATGGCCGGCGCAAGTTCGCGTTCATGCCTAACGAGATCAAGCCCGCCTTCGGTCGTGATCTCGGCCCGTTTCTCGGGCACAAGGCAGACTTCGTCCGGTTGAAGGCGGAGTGCGAACTCGAGAATCTCCGGCGTGTTTCCCATCTCGAGATTGAGCTTCGTCATGATATTCGCTCGAAGCCGCTCGAGGTCGCGATCCTGCATGTGACGGCGATCAGCGCGCAGATGCGCGACGATGCCACTCGCTCCCGCGCGTTCGCACAGGCTCGCGACCGCGATCGGATCGGGTTCGGCATTTTTCGAATCGGGCATCGTCGCATAGCGTGCCTGCCGAAGCGTAGCAACGTGGTCGATATTGACCCCGAGGTGAAGTGTTCCCATCGTGGTTCAATAGGAACGCAACCTCGCGAAACGCAACGCACGGATCTCTCGTTGTGGGACCGGAATCCCGCGGATGTGATGATCCCGACGACCGATTGGAAAATCTGGCAGCCGCGCCAACGCGCCAATTTGCTCTTCGTCCTGCGCGGCGACGAGATCCTTCTGATTCGCAAGAAGCGCGGCTTCGGGGCCGGAAAGATCAACGGTCCCGGCGGCAAGATCGACCCGGGCGAGACGGCGCTAGAATCCGCGCTTCGGGAAACCCACGAAGAGCTCGGGATCCTCCCACTTGGGGCGGAGCAGCGGGGTGAGTTGCACTTCCAGTTCAGGGACGGTTTCAGTCTGCACTGTCTCGTCTTTGTGGCCTACCACTTCGACGGCGAGCCAGAGGAGACGGACGAAGCCATTCCGCTCTGGACGCCGCTCGATGCGATTCCATACGGCGAGATGTGGGCCGACGATCGCTATTGGCTGCCGTTGCTGATCCGCGGCGTAAGTTTTATTGGTTACTTCGAGTTCGACGGCGAGGAACTCCTGAGTCGCGAGATCATCGTTAGGCAAAAGTGAACGCGCAAGGGGCCAAGTTCTGCCGTGATTCGTCAACTACGGAGAAGGAAAGCCGGTCCCCGCGCCGAAGCGCGGCTGGGCAGTTCCTCCACGAGATGCTTCCGCGTTTCATAAAACGGCCTCCGCGATTTCTCGATTACCTACGATCCGCAGTCCTTCGAGCGTCAGATTAGGATGGACCGCATCGATCTCCGGCATTTTCTTCGCGATTAGCCGGGCATAGCCGCCGGTCGCGATTACTTGCGCTTTTTGCCTAACGAACGCGGCGGCCGAAATCTGCGCGAGGATCTCCTTCACCAGCCCGCGATAGCCGAAAATCGCTCCCGCCAGCATTGCGGCACGCGTCGATTTGCCCACCGCCGAACGCGGCTCGCTCAACGTCAGCTCCGGAAGCAACGCCGTCCTCTTATACAGGTAGCTGGTCATCGCCTCGAGGCCAGGCGCAATCACGCCGCCGATGTAGCTGCGCGCCGCCGAGACGACGTCGAAAGTTACGGCTGTGCCGAAATCCACCACGATCGCCGGCGAGCCGTAGATTTCCGCAACGGCCGCGGCATTCGCGAGCCGATCCGCACCGATCGTCTCCGGTTTCGGATATTCCACGCCCACCCCAAGCGCGCTTTTCGCGCTCACAAAAATCACCGGTAATTGGCCGGCGGCCCGACGGATGAGCACGTCCTTTTTTGGCACGACTGAGCAAACGACGATCCGAGCGACCGCGCGCCGGCGGATGAATTTCCGCAGCGCCTCCACGCCTAACGACGGCGTCGGAATCCGCTCCGTCGCCCCGATTTTTTTCGATGAGGAAAAAGCGAGTTTCGTGAAGGAATTGCTGACGTCGATCAGCAAATAATCCGCGCGAGAAGGCATAACGAGCGCCAACAAACACCTCGGTGCTGGATGAAACAATGGCGATCACAATTCTGTCTGCGGTAACGACGGTTCACTGTTGGGGGCTCTTTTTGGAACTCTACGCGGTAAGAAAAGTTCGTCGCGGCGGGGACGCCGCAACCCACGCGGGATGCGTCCGTTACCAGTCGTTGCGCTTCGACGTGCGGGCATTCCCACGACACAATTCTTCGTTGTCTCGTGGGCGAGGCGTGGCGGAGTGAAGGCTAGGTGAAGTTCTACGAGCGCGGTCGCAGGAGGGAGTGCGGCGCCTTCGGTCGGTGCGGAGGAAAGGGGTCACCGCCGACGCGTCCCAAAGCCGTCGCACCGCGCCTTACCCTTGCCCGCTGAAACTCGCGCGCGTAGCCTCGCCGGGTGAGAAAGCTGATTCATCGGCCCCGCCGTTTGCGGCGGAGCGCCGCACTCCGCGACCTGGTTCGCGAGACCGTTCTGACGCCTCACGACTTCATTCTGCCGCTCTTCGTCAGCGAGAAACGCACGAGCCGCCAGGCGATCACCAGCATGCCGGGCGTCGAACAACTTCCGCCGGGCGACATTGCCGAAGAAGCCGCCCGCGCCGAGGCTCTCGGCCTGCGCGCCGTCCTGCTGTTCGGCATACCTGACGAAAAGGACGACAGGGCTTCCGGCGCTTACGCGGAAAACGGTGTGGTCCAGGAAGCCGTCCGCGCGATCAAGGCGTGCACTCCTGAACTTGTTGTCATCACTGATGTCTGTCTCTGCGAATACATGAACCACGGCCATTGCGGCGTCGTCAGGCGGGATGGCGAACACTTCCATGTCCTGAACGATGAAAGCGTTGAACTGCTCGTCGAGACCGCGCTCTCTCACGCCGCCGCCGGCGCCGATCTGGTCGCACCGAGCGACATGATGGATGGTCGCATCGGCGCGATCCGCGAAGCGCTCGACGGCGCCGGGTTCGATCAAACCGGCATCATCAGTTACGCGGCCAAATTCGCCTCGGCATTTTACGGTCCGTTCCGCGAAGCGGCGGAAAGTCCTCCACAATTTGGCGATCGACGCAGCTACCAAATGGATCCCGCGAACGCAGAAGAAGCGCTTCGGGAGACTGCGCTCGACGTCGCGGAAGGAGCCGACATCGTGATCGTCAAACCAGCCCTTGCCTACCTCGATATCGTCTGGCGGGTGCGCGCGCGCTTTGGCCTAACGACTGCGGCCTATCACGTCAGCGGCGAATACGCCATGATCAAAGCCGCGGCCGCCGCCGGCTGGCTGGACGAACGCGCCGCCGTTCTGGAAACGATGACCGGAATCAAGCGCGCTGGCGCCGATCTCATCATCACCTATTGGGCGAGAGAACTGGCAGAATGGACTCGTCGTTAGATTGCCCGGAGCAACGACGTCAGCCGGGGCAGAGCAAAGCACTGCGAAAGAAATTCGGAGGTCCCGCCGGAGAATGGTGAAGCTCGAGTGCCAGAACATCGAAAGCGGCCAGGAGACGGACGGGCATCCCTCGACTCCTGCCGTTGCCGCGGGATCCGTTCAGCAAAACAACCGCCGTGGTGAGACCAGTGCGCACCTCGCGCTGAAGCGTCTCGCTCTCCTTTGGGCGCAGGAGAACGGGTATCCGATCGCAGCGCTCGAAGTGACTCTTCCGAGGTGTCGTTACCGGGCGGACGTCGCCGCTTATCGTCCGCAGCGAAACAGCGGGCTCGGCCACACGGTCATCTTCGAGTGCAAACGATCGACCGCCGATTTTCGCCGCGATGATTGCCGCACGCCGGCCGCGCTGGCGCGTCTCGAGACGGTTTATCGACGCCGGGAAATCCTCGAGCGCCATTTGCGCATTCACTACCCGACCCTGCGGACCGGCGACACGCTTTTCCCCGAGTGGGAAGCGCATGATTTCGCCGCGATCGAACACCGCGGCTATCGGCGGACCACGCGCGAATTGCTCGCGCTGCAAAACCAGCTGCGTGACGGACGGAAGTTCGAAAAGCTCACCCGCTACAGCTGCGCCAACCTCTTCCTCCTGGTCGTGCCTAACGAGCTCCTGCGCGAACCCGAAACCCCTCTCGGCTGGGGCTTATTGGTCGAAAAGAACCGCGCGCTCACACTCCTGCGCAAACCTGTCTGGCACGAGAGCGCGCCCGCTGCGCGGCTGCGTATCCTGCAAAAAATCGCAGCGTCGGGCACGCGGCAACTGAATCGCCGGCTCAACCTCTGCGAACCGTTAAATATCAGGCGCGATCACATTGTCTCGGGGCAGGCGAAATCGTGACTCTTCCAGCGCCTGCGGCCTAATAAGTTTGCCCTCGGGAGAGGCAGCCGGTTCGGGACAGGGCACGGAAGTGCTTCCCAACCCCGAGGGCATCATGCTATAACGGCCATAACAGGTGTCCGTCATGCATGCTCCTCTTTTTCGTCACTTCGCTTCTGCCCTCCTCGGCCTCACGGCCTGCTCCGCCTTCAGCGCCTGCCAGCAAAGAGTCACGCTCGTGCCTGCGGATGACGATCTCGTCGTCCTGAACGGTTGTGTCATCTCCGCGGTGAATTATCTCGCCGTGGTTAAGACGCAGCATAATCTCGACAAGAATTTCTGGGCGAAAGTGCTGCTGGTTCGTTACAAGAATCATGCCTCTGGGCATGCCTACTGCGTCTGGGAAACCGACGGCACAATCTACGGTTACGATCGCAACGCGGGCTCGTTTCCAATCCCGATCTACACCCGGGAACCGAAGGTAATTGCGACCGCTTTAGCGGACGGATTGTCGAAGGCGCTGCAGGAGCAGATGCTCGTCGCGCAGGCCGAATTTGTTGAGCCGACGAAGGCGAAACTTTACCGGTTCTAGGGGCCGCGAACCTACCTCGGCTCGAGCGCAGCCGGGAAATGATGGCACTTTCTAGACAAGAAAAAGCGCGACCATCACTGGTCGCGCCGCAAAGCTCCGGAATGCATTTATAACAATCAGTATTGTAGTTTTGGATTCCCAGCTTGCAGCTCTCTCCTAAAGCAACGCACGTGCCAGCTGACGGATCAGAGCGAAAAACGGTTTTGCTTGAAAGATCGCACGAAACGCCGCTTCATTCCGGTCATGAAGCTGCTCTCGTTTTTCGTCTTCGCCGCATTCCTCGGCCTTTCACCGCTCCAAGCCAACCCGCTGAACGAAAGCGATGCGAAGATCACAAAGAACGAAGCCGAACACATCGCGTTAAAGCAATATCCAGGCGAACGCGTGCAGGCAGCGAAACTGGAGACGGTGCAGGGAAAACTGATCTGGTCGTTGCAACTGAGCCACGGGAAGGGCGAAGCTGCGCATCATGTGGCGGTCGATGCCATAACCGGTCGGATCGGGAAAACCGCGGAACCTACGCCCTGACGAATCTATTTCCCCCAGATTCTCTGGAGATAACTCACGCGCCCTGATCCGACGTGATACGCCTCGAAGGCCTCCGGGTTTTTCAGATAGTATTTCTGGTGATACTCCTCAGCTGAGTAAAACGGCATCTGCGGGAGGATCTCAGTCACGATCGGCTTGTCGAACTTTCCGGATTTCGCCAGCTTTTCCTTTGAAGCTTCGGCGGCGCTTTTCTCGGCTTCATTCGCGTAATAAATCGCGGCCTGATAAGAAAGACCGATATCGTGAAACTGCCCGTCAGCCTGCGTTGGGTTGATGTTGTGCCAGAAGATATCGAGGAGCTGATCGTAGGAAATAATCGCTGGATCGTAAGTCACTTCGATCGCTTCGCGATGCTGAGTTTTGTGCGCCGAGACGAGCTCGTAATTGGCAGTTTCCTTCGTCCCGCCGGTGTAGCCGACAACCGTTTTTGTCACTCCCTTCGCGTGGTCAAAGGGCGGTTGCATGCACCAGAAACATCCGCCGGCAAAGATCGCGGTTTGAGTTTCGGCCAGCGCGGTGGCAGACACGCAGCCGAGAGCGAGAACGCAGGAGAGGATTGAGAAAAGTTTGTGCATAATTCCGGACTGAGAGTGACTGACGCGAACGAATATTCCAGCGGGCTGATCGCGAGCGAGGTGGAGCTGGTGCCGGAAAATTATTTCGCGCCGCTCGATCTGCAGAAAATTTTTCGGCGGCCCGCCCCAGTCGAGGTGGACCTCGGGTGCGGCGACGGCCGCTTTCTCACGGCCATGGCAGGGCGGCATCCTGATCGGAATTTCCTCGGGATCGAGCGACTCGTCGGTCGCATTCGGAGCGCCTGCGGAAAAGCGGCGCGAGCGCAGTTGCCTAACGTTCGCGTGCTCCTGATAGAGTCAGCCTATGCCGTTGAATATCTTCTGCCACCGGCTTCAATCGACGTCCTTCACCTGCTCTTCCCCGATCCGTGGCCGAAGAAACGGCATCATCGCCGCCGTCTTGTGAGCTCCGATTTTCTCGCCGCCGCGCATCGCGCCCTGGCGCCCGCCGGCCGGCTGCGAATCGCGACGGATCAGGTCGATTATTTCCAGGCGATCCGCCAGCTCGCCGCTGCCTCGGAGTTTCGCGACGAAGTCGACTATGGAACGGACAACTTTCCCCTAACGACTTTCGAAAAGCATTTCGTCGCTGCGGGCGCCCCGATTTACCGGCTTCGGCTCCGGAAAGTCTCGCCACCGACGAAAGCGTCAGCGGCCCAGTGATCAAGGAAGAAGCGAAGCTTCACCGCACCCGTTTCGTCCTGACGAAACAATTTCGTGCCGTCTGCGCGCAGCGTTTCCGCCCAATCATCCGGCACCCGTTCGTGCGCTGGAAACGGCACCGAACTGGCGACGATCATTTCCGGCCGAACGAGATCGAGGAACGGCTCGAGGTCTGTCTCGCCGGAGTAGTGCCGGCCTTTGATCACGATGTCGCTCTGTAAGTCGTTAACCTGGGCCAGCAACTTCTCTTCGGTTTGCGGCCCGCTATCGGAGAGCAGCAGGACGTGAAACTTGCCCGCGATCTCCAGACGGATGACCAGCGCTTCATCGTCGGCCGCTTTTGCGCTGAAACCAGGCGGCGGAAAAAGCACCTGCGCCGTCACGTCCGGTGAGAGGCGGAACGAATCCCCGCTCACCAGTGACCTCGTTCGCCTGACGAGAAGCTCGCGGTGCAGGGGCGAACGGTCGGGCGCGGGATTGTCCAGGAATTGGCGGGGTTGAAACTCCTCGAGCAAACGCGCTGCGCCACCCAGATGGAGCGAGTCGCCATGCGTCAGGACGAGGCCGTCGAGCCGATCGATCCCGCGCGAATGCAGATAATCGCGCAGAAAATGTTCATAGTCGCGTGCACTGCCGGCGTCGAAGAGCCAGTCATTTCCCTCGCTCCGGACGTGCACCGCCGCGCCGGCGCCGGCATCAAGCACAGTGATTTCTGTCAGCGGCGCGAGCGGCCAATGCGGCCGTTCGAGGTAAGTATGCCCGGTCGGCAGCCCGGCAAAAAGCTGCACGAGGGCAAAGACGAGACGCGACAAAGTCCAGTTCGCGTTGTTGAAGACAATCGAAAGCCAAGAGGAGAACGGCGCCGCGAGCAACGACAGCCCACCCGTAGCGAGGATGCAAAAAGCGATCGGGACGACCGTCAGGTTCGCGAGCAATGAGATCGGCGTAAGGAGGTAAAAATACCAGATGATCAGGAGAATGGATCCAAGCCAGGCGGCAGCCGAAACCGAGAAGCCGCCAGCGATCCAGTAGTAGAGGCGTTCGAAGAAAAGCTGAGTCCGGCTGACGAGGCTCCGCGGCAGGAACGGATCGGTTTCGCCAAGCCGGAGCAGCGGACGGAAGATGCGCTGTTGGAACAGGAGGATCGCGCCGACAACAGAGAAGGAGAGCTGGAAACCTGAAGTAAAAAGCTGGTTCGGATCGAGCGCGAGAATGACAACAGCGGCGGCCGCGAGACTGTTGAACGAGAGCACGCGCCGGTCGAAAAAGATTCCGCCTAACAACACCGCCGCCATTGTCGCCGCCCGTAAACTCGAAACGTGCAGACCGGTGACTGCGGAATAGAAAAACAAAAACGGAATCGTGATCGCCGCCGCCGCGACGCGCGGCAACCGGCAGAGCTGGAGAACAATCCAGAGCAACTGGGCGATGATGCCGACGTGCAACCCAGCGACCGCGAAGAGGTGCAGCGTTCCGGTTTGCTGAAACGGTTCTTCGATGTCGTCTGGTGTTTCGTGACGGACGCCGAGCGCCATTCCATTGATCAGCGCGCAGACATCGGGAGAATCCCTCAATCCGCGCGTCAATCTCTCCTGCATCCAATCACGCGACTTTGCGGCAAGCAGGAAGAACAGACGGCTGCGTCCCTTCTCGAGGATCTGTCCATTCTCGGGATAACGCGCAAAGATTGACCGGAAAATGTCGCGGCGCGCGGAGTAGCTCCGCATGTCGAAAACGCCGGGATTTCGCGCCGGCGCGATCGGTTCGGCAAGACCGGTCAGTTGAATTTCGTCGCCGAGTTCGGGCGCAGTTTTCCAGCGCGCGCCGATCGTGGCGTGGGAAATTTCCTGGGCGCCGCCGAAGTCGACCTTCTCGAGTCGCAGAAGGAAATTTGCGAAGCCGCCGCTCTCTTTCGGCTCACTCACGACAGTGCCAACGACCTTGATCATGCGCGGCCGCTCCCCCAGTACGCGGGACAACTTTCGTCCAGGCGCATCGGCTTGCTCCGTGAGATGGAGCGCGAAAAAGGCGGCGAGAACCAGCAGGTGAATAAACGGATCGCGGGGCCAAATAAGAGTGACGACAGCCAGAATCGCGACCGCACCACACGCCAGATAAACCGGCGGGGCGATCACGTCAGCGAGGGCGATTCCAGCCGCGGCCGCCGAAGCGATCGCGACGAGTGGTTGGCGCGGGTTTCTGGGTGGACTCATCTGGTCAGAGCAACCCGTTAGGCGCGGCTTTTCGACCCGCAAAACGATTGCTTCAACCGCGTTAGTTTATATGCTTGGCCGACTGTGCCGACTCCTTTTTCGCGAAAAAAGCGGACCAATGTCGTCCGGACGGCCCCGGGGAATGGCGCGGTTAAAAAATCGGCCGAACGCGTGGGTCTGAAACCCGGAAGCGACTGGCACAAGCGCAACTTTGTCACCGAGGTCCTGATCCCGTCGCTTTTCACCAAGCGTTCTGGCTTACGCTCGATGCCGCTCTTTCCGAAGGTCCATCCAGGCGAAGTCTGCCTCACCTGGATCGGGCACGCTTCGTTCCTTCTTCAGATCGAAGGATTGAACATTCTGATCGATCCGAACTGGTCGATGTGGCTCAAGGTGGTAAAGCGCCTGAAGCGGCCCGGCATGCATATCGAGAGCCTGCCATCGATCGACGTCGTCCTTGTGACGCACGCACACTTCGATCATCTCGACCGCAAAACTCTGCGGAAAGTCGCGGCCGACCAGCCGATCGTGGTTCCGACCGGCGTGGGAAATCTGGTCCAGGATTTGGGGTTCAACATCGTGCACGAGCTGACGGAATGGGAGCAGGTGCAACTCGGCCCGCTCCGCGTGTCACTCACGCCCTGTCATCATTGGGGGGCACGGATGTTGCACGATCAGCATCGAGGGTTCGGCGGCTTTGTCATCGAGGCTGGCAAACGCTCCGTCTTTCACTGCGGCGACAGCGCCTATTTCCACGGGTTCGAGGAGATCGGAAGGCGTTTTCCGATCGAGATCGCGCTCCTGCCGATTGGCGCCTACGAGGCGCCCAGCCGGCGCGAGGTGCACATGAATCCTGAGGAAGCGGTGCGCGCTTTTCTCGAGCTCGGCGCGAACAAACTCGTCCCGATGCATTACGGAACCTTCCGGCTCGGCTTCGAACCGCTCGACGAGCCGCCGGAGCGTCTCCTCTCGAGCGCGCGCAAGGAAGGTGTCGAGGAAAAAGTGCTCGTCATGACCGAGGGCCGTCCCGTGGTGCTGTGACGCTTTTTGAGGCACGCAGGAACGCCGATTAACACAGATGCAACGATCGTCGTCATCTTGAGCGAAGCGCGGCGGAGCCGAGAGATCCCGCCGGATTTCCCCTGCTGCACTGCATTTGATTGGCGCCAGTTTTTTCTGCAAACCTTCACCCGCGCAGCGCTGACGGCCGCTTCTTCCCGTGAAAATACGCGTTCATCCCTGGCTGGATTTTTTTGGCGCCTGCGCCGCGGGCACGCTCGTCCTCGCATTTTGCGGGCTCCTGCTCTGGCACGATCCGGCGACATTCTGGAACGACGACTACCAGATCTCGATCCTTCCGGTTTTCGCGGACGTCGCGCGCAGTTGGTCGGAAGGACACCTCCCGTTGCTCAGCCCCTACTCGTGGGTCTGCGGAAATCTCGCCGGCGAATTCCAATACGGAACTTTCTCGGTCTTCATCAACGCTGCCGTCGTCCTGATCTGGAAGTTGCCGCTCGCCTTTGCCGGACAAGCCGCGGCACTTTCGCTGGCGCATCTTTTCGTGCTTGCGGCCGGCGCTTTTCTCCTTGCGCGCGACAGGGGCCTGACGAACTCGTTGTCTTTCCTGGTTGCGCTTGTGGCGGCGCTCAACGGCTGGATTATTTGCTGGGGCGCGACCGACTGGTTCGGCGCGCTCGGCGCTTTCGCCTGGTTTCCTTGGGCTTGGTGGGGAATGGAACGCGCGCTCGACCCGGCTCGCTCGATCTGGCGCTTTTGCTGGCCCGCACCGTTCGTTTACCTGCTGGTTGCCGGCGGGTTTCCCTATACGGTTTTGATGCTGTCGCTGCTCGCGGCCTGGCTCGGCCTAAAGTCGTTATGCAAGACCCGCCGGCTGCTTTCGCTCTGGCCGCTCGGACTCGGGCTCGCCCTTGGCTTCGGCCTTTCCGCGCCCGCCTGGCTGGCGCTCTTTGATTACGTGCACGGCTCGGCGCGCAGCGAGCAGGCGCAAGGCGCACATTGGCAATGGCTCGTGCCGCCCGCGGCGCTTCCAGGATTTATCTGGCCGGGCTGGACGGTGCGGTGGTCGGATTTTTCCAGCCGGCTCCTCCCGCATCGGGCGGTCGAATTAGCCTGTGGGACAGTGCCGCCGCTCGCACTCGCTGCCGGCCTGATTTTTCTCCGTGGCGAGTTCGTTAGGCGAATGAAATGGGAACTTGGACTCCTCGCGCTCCTGCTCGCAATCACGATGTCGCCAAGCGCGAATGTCTTTCGCTGGAGTTTCCGCTGGCTGCCCTTTCTCCATCTGGTGCTCGCGCTCCTGGCCGCGGAAGCGCTCGCGCAATTCCGGATCGGCTCGCTTTGGCGCTGGTTCGCGACAGGCGCAACGTTCGCCTCGCTTCTCGCGACCTACCTCGTTCTGCCGACAAATCCGGGCGTGCCCAAATATCATTTCGCCCAGAGCCTAACGGACCCGGAACCGCTTGATCCGGCACGACTTTACCTGAGCATTTACCCACCTCCGGAGTCCGCTTACAGCCGCGCTCATCATCCCGGTCCAGTCGGACAGACCACGCGCCCCGGCAGCACCTCGCTCTGGGCAGGCGTGCGACTGATCAATGGTTACAGCCCAATCCGCCCGGCGGGCGTGGGACCAGCCTGGACATTTTACACGCACGGCGAGATCGACCTCGGCATGGCGGAATATTTGCTCGAGGCCCAGGCCGGGCCCGAGGGGCTGCTCCAGAAGACTGGCATCGACGGCATTCTGGTCGACCGCGCCCTGGCGTTCACGCCCAAGCCAGGTTCGGAATGGCGCCTCGCGCACGAGCCGCCGGAAGGGCGGATTTTCGAGCGGGTGGGAAAACCGATCGGCCCGTTGCACGCCATCAGCTTGCCTAACGAGAAGGTAACACCGGTGACGATTCGGGTTCTTTCGGATTCGCGCCAGACGCTCCTGGCCGATCTGGCCGCGCCTAACGATGGCGGCGAGGTATCCATTCTCGTCGCGCGACCGTTCTTCGATGGCTATCACGCGACACTCAACGGCAAAAATCTCGCGGTCGAATCCTACCGTGGACTGGCGCCGCTGATCAAGCTGCCCGCCGGCACGCGCGGCCGCCTGACGCTGGTTTACCAGCCGTGGTGGTTATCGTTAGGCGGAGCGATCGCCGGGTTGAGCTTGCTCGCGCTCGGCTTCGGTCTCTGGCGCGGCGCGCGCTCCTAGTACACGTCGCGTTTGTAGCGCTTGTCGCTCTTCAGTTTTTCCACGTATTCGTTCGCTTCGTCGGCGCCGAGTCCGCCTTGCTGTCGCACGATTTCCCGGAGCGTGGCATCCACGTCTTTGGCCATGCGTTTGGCGTCGCCACAGACATAAAAGTGCGCGCCTTCCTCGAGCCACTTCCAGAGCTCAGCCGACGCGCCTTGCATCCGATTCTGCACGTAAATTTTGTGCTCCTGATCGCGCGAGAAAGCGGTGTCGAGTCTCGTCAAAACCCCGTCGCGCATCAGTTGCTCGAAATCTTGCTGATAATAAAAATCGCTCTTCTCGCGCTGCGCCCCAAAAAACAGCCAGGTCTTTCCGCGCGCTCCGATCGCCTGTCGTTCCTGGAGGAAGGCGCGAAATGGCGCCACGCCGGTCCCTGGCCCCACCATGATGATCGGCACGTCGTTGTCCTCCGGCAGGTGGAACTTCGACGCCGTAGGAAAAATCGGTGCCGGCGAGTCGGCGCAACGCTCGGCGAGAAAGCTGGAGCAGACCCCTTTGCGCCTCCGGCCGTGGCTCGAGTAGGTGATAACATCGACGATGAAATGCACGGCGGTGGGATGCGTTTTGAGACTTGAAGCAATCGAGTAGAGCCGCGGCTGCAGCTTCGGCAGGAGCGCGACAAATTCCTGCGGCTCGAATCGCGCGGACGGATGCTCGATGAGGAAATCGATCATCTCCATTCCCCACAGATACGTTTCGAGATCATGCCGACGATCTTCCTGCAGCAGTTCCCGCAGGAGCGGCGCGGCGGAAGCACGCTCGGCGACCGCGCGGAGAAATTTCGGCGTCGGCTGCGTGATGCAGTATTGGCGCAAGAGCGCCTCGCGCAGCGTCGTGTCAGGCGCGCCTTTCGCGCCGGCAATTGGCTCGTCGCCTTTCGCGCAGAGCGCGCCAAGCATCTCCTCGACGAGCTCGGGATCGTTGGTCGGATAAACCGCCATGGAATCTCCGACCTCGTAGCTGATCCCGGAACCTTCGAGCGAGATCTCAAAATGTCGGGTGTCCTTTTCGGAACCCGGATTGTTCAGGCGGCGGTTGATGAGCAGACGACCGGGAAAAGGATTTTTGCGTGAGTAAACGGTGGTCGGAGTGGAGTCGTTAGGCATGGATAAAGAGAAAAGTAGTCGTCGTAATGTCCCACGCCTTGCCCGA
>JAICMR010000111.1 GCA_025929155.1 Chthoniobacterales bacterium
CCGCGAACGCGACGACGATCGCGAGTCTGGATGGCGGCGGTCTCGACATCGGCCAAGCAGGGCATCGAACTCTGGCAAAGGCAAGCGCGACCAAACTTCCATCGCCTTAAACTCACCTTCACTTGCACCTGCACTCCTCCGTCAGAAGCCACGGAAGAGCGGGCGACACGCCCGCCTCTACAGCCGCCGTTCTGACGACGGTCTTGTCGGCCGCAGCAGCTTCACGAGAACCGATCTTCTGTCCATGGATCGGCTGTGTTGCTGTAGCCTCGGACTTCCCAGAATCCGAGCTTGTCCTCGGCCGCGAATTCGATTTGCCTGACGAATTTCGCTCCTTTCCAGCCGTAGAGTTTTGGGATGATAACGCGGGCTGGGCCGCCGTGTTCGCGCGTAATCGGCTTGCCATCAAACTGTGTCGCGACGAGCACATCATCGTCGAGACAATCGGTCAGGCGCACATTAGTTGTATAGCCGTCATAACAGGTGAAGAGAACGTGCTGCGCCTCCGATTTTGGCCTAACGACTTCAGCCAGGGTGAAGAAAGCGACGCCGCGCCAGCGGCAATCGAACTTGCTCCAGGTCGTGACGCAGTGGAAATCGCTCACGTCTTCAAACTGCTCGAGCGCGTTGAATTCCTCCCAGGTAAAGGTGCGCGGATTCTCGACCGCGCCGCCGAGCTCGAGCCGCCATTCGCCTAACGAAATTTCCGGGCGGATCCCGAGATCGAGCACCGGAAATCCCGGAGTGAGATGCTGCCCCGGCGGAAGCCGGTCCTCCGAGCGTGCCGCGGGTTTTGCGCGCCCGCTCATCTTACGCGCCCAACGCTCCTTCCGCTCGGTCAGATTGGAATCAGACATGACGGGACGAGGCACCGAAGAACCGATGGTCATCCTGAGCGCACCGAAGCGAAGTCGAAGAATTCGGTAAAGTTTCCTTGAGACTACTGCGCGGATAAGATCGAGAACTCGCGAGCCTTAACGCCATCTCACGTGACCCTTCGACTCCGTTCTGCTGCGCTCCACTCCGCTCAGCACGACGATGCAGCATCGGCCGCAACATCAGTTGCCGACTTCGGGTCGCGTCTTGAAGCTGCGAATGGCGTCGCGCAACTCCGCTGCGCGTTCGTAGCGTTCCGCGGTGATCGCGCGTTCCATTTCCCGCTCCATCACTTCGAGCTTCGAGAGCGGACGTTTCGCGCGCACTTCTTCGAGCCATTCATCGAGAAAAGCGATCTCGGAGCTCTTGGCTTCCATCTCTGGGAAAGCCGATTGCTGAAAGAACCCGCTGATCCGTTCGCGGCCCGCCTGGATCTCACGCATCGCCGCGGCAAACTTTCCGTCAGCGAGCAGGATCGAGACTTTCCCGCGCGTGTTCATCATCATGACGTAGGGCTGAAACTGCTGAAAGGTCCAGACCAGATCGTCCCGTTCGCTGTGTTCATCGACAAAGGCGAAAAGATCGAGATTGCGTTGCGTATCGCGGATCACCCCTTCAAACTCGTCGATCTGGAAAAGGCTGAGGTAACGATGGTAGTACTGCACGCCTTCCTGCTGGAGCTCCCCGCATTGTTCCGCAGTGAGTTCGTACTCTTCGCCCCGCTCTTCCGCGCGCGCCGCGCGACGCTGATGATAGGTCAGGAGCGACTCGCAGTTGTGCGGCCGCATGCCGTCGGGACGTCCCTCCATTTCCATCTGGAGCAACCCGAGATCGATCCGCAATTGCAGCTTTTCGCGGCCATCGAGGCCGGGCACTTTGCGCACTTTGATGGAGCCGTTTTCATGCGGCCAACCGTTCAGGAGCGAGTTGAGATCGAGAGTCATCGCGAGCAAACAATCGAGTCGGGGTTTGCTTTGTCAACGCGACGTGAATCATCGGACCTGAATCCGTTAGGCAACTCTCTCGCGTGGAGCGACGAGGCTCTGCGGAATTTTGGCGAATCCCGTTGATGCGCAGCCGCGAGAAGTTGCGCGGGAAGGCTTACTGGAACCTTTTAACTGGTGCAGGAGGAGATCGAGGCGTTCGTTCGTTTTCTCGCGGTCGAACGTGGCCTTTCGGAGAACTACCAGCTCTCGACCGCGCGATCGTTAGGCGAATTTGCCGCCTGGTGCGCGCAGCGGAAATCAATCACGCGTTCGCGCGATGTCGGGCTGCCGTTGATCTCCGAATATCTCACGGAACGCAGGCGCGGCGGGTTGGCGGCGTCTTCGATCAAGTTAATCGTCGTGGCCTTGAAGATTTTCTTCCGCTTTGCGACTGCGCGCGGGTTCGTCGTGAAGGATCCTGCCGAATCGTTAACTTTGCCGCGAATCAGCCGTTCGCTGCCGGAGACGCTCAACGAAATCCAGGTGGAACAACTGCTGGAAAGTGTCGATGCAAGCGCGCCGCTCGGTCTGCGCAATCGCGCGATCGTTGAACTGCTGTATGCGAGCGGTCTGCGCATTTCCGAGCTGGCCGGGGCGAAGCTGGAAAACCTTGATCTCGCGAGCGGCGTGATCCGCGTGACCGGGAAAGGGAATAAGACGCGGCTCGTGCCGGTCGGACGTAAAGCCTGCACCGCGCTCGAGCGTTATCTCGAGCAGGAGCGTCCCGATCTCGTTAGGCCGAAAAGCGGAAGCGAAATTTTCCTCTCGGTCCGTGGACGTCGCCTAACGACGGTGCGGATTTGGCAGATCGTGAAAGCGATCGCGAAAAGATCGGAACTGGAGGCGAATGTTTATCCGCATTTGCTCCGGCACAGTTTCGCCACACACCTGTTAAGCAACGGCGCCGATCTGCGCATCATCCAGGAAATGCTTGGCCACGCGGATATCTCGACGACCCAGGTTTACACGCACGTGGATCAGCAACGGTTAAAAGCCGTGCATCACAAGTTCCACCCGCGCGCTTAGCGATGTCATCCCGGTCGGATCGCAGCGGAGTCCGAAGGATCCCGTGGAGCAGCGTTCGAGAGCCGGAACAGGTGTGAAGGATTCGTGCGGCGCGATCGACCTTCGCATCCGCGCTTCACTGAAACTCTACGGGATTCTTCGACTCCACCTCCGGCTCCGCTCCGGATGACGACGGCGTCATTTTCGAAAGGATGCCGGTTATTCGCAGAAGAGCGCGATCGACGCGGTGTAGCCGTGCAGGTAACTGGCATCCCCGATCGGCCCGATTTCGCCATTGCAGAAGAAACCGGCGCTCGGAATCGGGCCAAAAGTTTCGGCGAGCGTCGTCGCGTCGTGATTGGGCACGCCAAAGAAGTTGCGACCGCGGCCGTTGCAGGAAAAAACGAGCAACGCAAACGGCGTCGTTTCGCCGCGGCCGGAGAGCTGTGCGAGCTCCGCGAGGTCGGCATGCGCCGTAATCTTGTCGCGCAGCTGGTATTGCAATGTCTGACCTGTCCGCGCGCGGGCTCCGATTGCGACCGCACCCGTCTGGGGATCGGCTCCTAACAAGTTCCGCACAAGAAAATCTCCGCGCTTCAGGTCCGCGACATATTCCGACGCGGCGAGGCCGGCGAAGAGGTTGCCGCGAGCCCGCTCTTTCTCGTCCTCGGACAAGGCATTGAAGGTGTCGCTCAGGACCTGATAGGCGGGCCGCGATCCCATCGAATAGACCAGATTTTCTTCCGCACGCGTAATCGTGAACGGTTCGCCGACCGGTTTGCAACCCTGACTCACAATCGTGCGCACGTTTGCACCTTTGACCGCCAGCGCGAGAACCGCCGCATCGGTCGCGGCACCGTCGAGAATCAACATGTTTTCCGCGGTTTCTCCGGCGAACCCGCTGGCAAGACCGCCGATGCTGGGCACGCGGGGAAACGCGAGATTCCACTCAGCGAGCCATTGCTCAAGCCCAGCGACGAAGGGGTTGGCGAGCACGATCCAAGCGTCGACGTCGTCCCGGCCGAGGCCGGTGAGCGCCCGCCAATAAGAGGCGCCGGTCGATCCCTCGATCTGTGCGGCGGAAATCGACACTGGCGTGAGCGTCGTCTGCGGCAGTCTAACGAGAAGTAATGACATGCCGGAACTGCCCTCAGCCTCTTTCCATGTCCCGACGAGGCCGCCTCCGACCGTTCCGACAAGCAGTGGCACGCGGCCGTGGAGCCGGATCAGATCAAGAGCTTCGCCGATCTGCGGAAGCCAATCAGTCGAGACAAAAAGGAAGCCGCAGGTCGGTTGGCCGCCGCATTCGGCCAACGCCTGTTCCGCCGCTGCGACGACTCTTTTTTCGTCGAAAGCGCCGAGAAAAAGTCGCGAGCCCGCGCAGGATGGCATGAGAAGGAATCGTCGATCCGCCGGGAAAAGTCGAACGCTTAGCGGCTCGCGGCGACCGGATTTAATGCGAGGGTCCGCGAATGAAGAAGCTTTTGGGCGTGGTCCTCGGAGCGCTCGTGATCGCGCTCGCGCTCTGGGTCGCGTTACGAGTCCAACAAGCCAATCGCCAGATGAAGGTGAGCGAGCTCCTGCCGAAAACGACCGTGCTGCTCGCGCATTTGCCCGACTTGCAGCAGACCCGCCAACAATGGCACGAGAGCGATCTTTATGCACTCTGGCATGAGCCGTCGGTACAGGCGTGGTTGCAGGATTCGCTTGCCCGGTTCGGGCACGACCGCGGCCATCGGAGGGCGTTTGACGAGTTTCTACAGCTCAATCCAACCGACACCTTTCTTGCGCTCGGGTCGATGGAGAACAATGAGCCCAGATTGATCGGCGGTTTTCATTTCGAGCAACCGGAATCGGACGCGCGGAAGTTTATCCAGGCTCGGGAAGCGCCGCTCCTCGCGAGATCCGGCTCGAAGAAACGAGAGATAATCAGCTATCGCGACCATCAGATCGAGACGGTGAATGCGGGTGGTTTCGCCTTGGCGACGGTTTTCGATCGCAACTGGTTTTTCGTCTCGAATGATCTGGAAGCGATGAAAGGGTTGCTCGATCGCGCCGATCGGCGGACGCCAGAAGCAGCGAAAAATTCGCTGCGAGAAAGCGAGCTGTATCAGACCGCCACAAAGCAACTTCCGATGAGCTATGCCGGCATGTTCTTTGTCGATCCGCAGGCTTTCGTGCAACGGCTGATGCCGTTGCTCACGATGTCCGGAAATCCAGCCGTCACCGATCGGCTGCAACAACTGAAACAGATCCGCTGCGTTTCGGGCACGATGGCTTTCGATCATGGCAAGATGCATGAGAACACCTATGTCGGAATGCCGGAGCGGCATCCGGGTGAAAAGCTGAAACGGCCGGCGCTCGCGACCGTGGGCGGGAATGCCTTTCTCTATTCGGCGTCACTCGCGAGCTGGCCGGAGGCCTGGCGCCTTTCCCAGTCTTCCCCGCCCGGAACGTTGCCACCTTTCTTGCAACAGTTTGCCGCGGCCCTCCGGAACGCCGGGATTTCGCAGCAGGATTTTGGCGCGGCCTTCGGCGACGAGCTCGAGATCGTCGGCACTTGGCCGCAGGAGGCGCATTGGCCGCAGGTCTCGGTATGGTTGCCGGTAAAGGATTCGACGCGAGCCCGGAAAATTCTCGGCGCGCTCGCGGGAAGTGAACTCTTCGGCGCTAGCTGGACGCGGAGCGAGAACAACGGAGTGAGCTACCTCAGGATGTCTGGATTGGGTGGGTTCGTGCCCGTGAATCCGACGATCGCGCTGACCGATCGAATGCTGATCGCCGCTTCCGATTCTGCGACGGTCGAAGCTGCTGTCGAGTCTAAAGGGCCGCCTACGGATCTCTTGGAAAACAGTGATACCTTTAAGAACGCCCAGAAGCTCGTCGCGGAGTCCGAGTCCGCATTTAACTACATCGATACTCGGCTGCTTTTCGAGCGCGCTGATGCCGCCCTGCGGCCGCTTTTGCTCATGAGTGCGACGATTTATCCCGCTCTCGGCAAGGCTGTCGATATCGCCAAACTCCCGCCCGCGGAGGCGATCGTGCAACACCTTTCGCCAATCGTGATGTCGCAGCGTTACACCGGGAACGGCTACCTGACTGAGTCAGCTGGCCCAATCACATTCAACGAGGCAGCAGTTGGACTGATGGGGGCGTTTGCCGCAACCTACATGCACATGCAGGACGGATTGGCAGGACTTTATAAACAGGCTATTCCTAAACCGGCAGCTTCATCAGTGTTGACGCCGAGTCCTTCTGCCACTCCGACTCCGTCGTCGACGCCGCCTTAAGTCGTCAGAGGCCGCCGACTTAGCCGACGTTCATTTTCCCGCGGCTGAGCCACTTATTTCCGCCTCGTGACGAGAAATCAGCTGCGGTTCCTGCGAAATATGTTATTCTCTGCGCCCTATGGCCATCCTTAAAAAGAACGCATTCTCACGCCGTGTGCCCGATCTCGTTACGGAAGAACTGGTTGCGGTCCTTTCCCGCCGGACTTCCTTTGAGTTCAAACAACTATTCGAGATCCTGCACGAAAATCTTAGGGCGCGGAATGCAGCAAGCGGTGGTGAAGAGATGCTCCGGCTCCGGGCCTACGAAAAACTGCAAAATCTAGTCGCTCGCGGGATGGTGAAGAAAACGGGCAAGAAATACAAAGGTCTCCCTTCGGCTTTGGCCAAAGCGCTCATTCCGCCCAACGCCCATATCCCAGCAGCAGCCGCGGCCCGCACGGCCGCTGCACGCACTGCGGCTGCGGCGAAATAGTTTGCGAGCCTGACCGCGCGAGCGGTTTCTGTGCATGATCAGCGAATACATTCCGGTCCTTATCCAGATCGTGGTGGCGATAGGTTTCGCCGCCGGCGCGCTGATCGTCAGCGTGCTTCTCGGCAAGAGCGGCGTTCGGACCCGTACGAAAGACAGCGCCTACGAGTGCGGAATGATCCCGGCAGGTGAGGCGCAACCTCGCTTCAGTGTGAAGTTTTACCTTGTCGCGATGCTCTTCATCCTTTTCGATCTGGAGATCGTTTTCATGTATCCGTGGGCAGTGGTTTATCGGGAGGCGATCCAGCACAGTCACGTGATCCTCTGGAGCATGCTGGGGTTCGTCTCGATCCTGATGGTCGGCTACGTTTACGCCTTAAAAAACGGCGCTTTTGACTGGAGAAAGTAGCCGCCCGGAATGCGCTGTTTCAGACTTGCGCGCCCGGCGGGCAGCGCCTAATAGCTAGCCGCATGGTTCATCATATCGGCCTCTACAAGCTGAAACCCGACGTCACTCCGGAGGACAGCGAAGAGATGATGATGAACGCGCGGATGCAACTCCTGAAGATCGACGAAGTTCTCAGCATCAAGTGCGGCAAACGTGTTGACCCGAAAATGCCGTGGCCTTTTTTTATCGCGATCGATTTTGAGTCGATGGATAAACAGGCGATCTTTCGAGAGGATCCGATCTACATCAAGTTTGTCGAAGAGATCATCAAGCCGAACACGTCGGAATATCTCGCGCTCGATTACGAGATGGATCCGGGCAAAGACGTGAACCTTTCGTAGCGCTTCGTTTGGGTCATCCTGAGCGAGCGCAGCGGAGTCGAAGGATCCCCTGGCTTCGGAGGAGCATAGCTTCCAGATAGGTTCACCGGACCCTTCGACTCCACTACGCTGCGCTCAGGATGACCGCGACGATGCGATAACCAACATGTATTTCGCCTATCTCTACTCGCGCTACCCGGTGATCTCGCAGACGTTTTGCGATACCGAAATGCTCGCGCTCGAGCGGCGTGGCTGGTCGTTTGAAATCGGCTCGATTCATCCTCCACACACCAGCCTGCGGCACGAGCACGCAGCGCAGTTGCGGGCGCCAATTCACTACGCGCCGCCCCAGGAAATCTTGAAGGCCCGCGAAAAACGAGCCAGGGAAGACGGTTCCTGGCCGGTGGCGCTCGTCGCGCGCCACGAACAACGCTACGGCCCAGAAGCCAAAGCGGTGCAGCGCGCGCGAAACGCGCTCTATTTCGCAGAACTTTTCGCGCAACACCGTGTCGCGCATCTCCACGTCCACTTCGCTAATCGCGCCGCGCAGACCGCGCTTTTCGTAAAGGCGATCTCCGGAATTCCTTTCAGCGTTACGGCCCACGGCCAGGATTTTATGGTCGACCTAGGAAACAGTGACTTGCTTCGCGAGATTTGCGCGGAAGCGAAATTCATTGCGGCCGAGACTGATTTCAGCGCGGAACTGCTTCGTCGGCGCTGTCCCGAATCCGCAGGAAAAATTCACCGCGTTTATAACGGAATGAATCTCGCGAACTTCTCCGCGGCTTCTCAGAATGTGCGTCCGCCTAACGAACCAATCCGCATTCTGAGCGTGGGACGTCTCGTCGAGTTCAAAGGCTTCAACTTTCTGATTCAGGCCTGCGCCGAGCTCGATCGCCGTGGCTGCGATTTTCGGTGCGAAATCGTTGGTGAAGGCCCGCTGCACGAAAGTCTCATGCAGCTGATCAACCAGCTCCACCTGCGCGATCGCGTCACGCTTTCGGGAGCGCTCTCGCAGGCGGAAATTTTTGCGCGTCTGCGCAGCTGCGACATTTTCACGCTCGCGTCGGTCGTTGATCAACGTGGCGCGAGCGACATTTTTCCCACCGTTATTTTGGAAGCGATGGCCTCCTCCCGGCCGGTGGTCTCGACGACAGTCGCTGGAATTCCCGAAGCGGTCGCTCCGGGACAAACGGGACTCCTGGTTTCGCCTAACGACCCTAGCGAACTGGCTGAGGCGCTCGAAAAGCTGATCTGCGATTCGAATTTGCGCACCGCTTTTGGAGCCGCAGGCCGCGGGCGGGTGGAGCGAAACTTCCAAATCGAAACCACGGTCGGACCGCTCGAACAATTGCTGGGCGGACAACCCGAGCCAGGCTCGGCGAAGCAGAACGAAATCGAGAGATTCCGTCAGGTCTCGGTGAAGCCCGCGCCCGAGCCTTTCCCCGAAACTCCACGCGATCCTTCGACTCCACTGCGCTGGGCTCAGGATGGCCGGAGAATAGTCTATCTGATCGACTCCTGGCCCGATGAAAACCTTCCGAATCTGGAAGGCGAGATCGAGTGCCTGCGCCGTGAAGCACTGGCGATTCTGCCGATCGTCTGTCGCTATTCGAGTTTCCCGATTCCCGATGATGACTTCGTGGTGCAACTTCAATTCCTTCCGGACGCCATGGTCCTCGAGGCCGAATGGCAACAGGAACGGACAATCGCCCGCGCGCTCGAAGCGGAACATGCTGCGTCCCTTCAACGCGTGCCTGGAGCACTTTTTCTAGAGCAGGCGCGTTACGCGCTCACACTTCGCAAGTTGCTGGCGCGCGAAAACATCACTCACTTGCATGCCACGAGTTCGCGCGCTTTGGTCGGCGCATTGCTCGTGAAAAAGCTGCGCCCGATCACCGTCAGCGTCGCCATTGAAACGCAGCCGGCACTCCCCCGGACCGCGCTAAAGGAAGCGCTTCGCCACGTCACCGGCGGTCGCGTTTTCGATCCCAGACTTGTTAGGCGTACAGACGGTTCATTCCTGATCGAACCCGCGCCGAGTTTGCTCTCTCGTGTAAGATTAAATCGACGGGAAAAGTTCTGGCAGGATTGGTCTGAGCGCCTGGCCCAGCTGAGCATCCCCCAGGAAAAGCGATGACGAAGAAAGCAATTCTTCTTGCCGGCGGCGCAGGCACGCGGCTCCATCCGCTCACGAAAATCGTCTGTAAACAACTGCTGCCGGTTTACGACAAGCCGATGATCTGCTACCCGCTCGCGACGCTGATGCTCGGCGGTCTGCGCGAGATTTTGGTAATTTCAACGCCGAAAGATATTCCGATGTTGCGCGACTTCCTCGGCGACGGATCCCAACTCGGGATCCGGTTGGAATATGCCGAGCAACCCCAGCCACGCGGCATCGCGCAGGCCTTCCTGATCGGCGAGGATTTTGTCGGCGACGATGCCGCGACCTTGATCCTCGGCGACAATATTTTCTACGGGAAACTCGACTTCTTCCGCGACGCTCTTGCGATCGAAGAAGGCGCGTGCATTTTCGGCTATCCGGTTCGCGATCCGGAGCGTTACGGAGTCGTGGAGTTTTCCGCCGACGGCCGGGTCATCAGTCTGGAGGAAAAGCCAGCAAAACCGAAAAGCCAATTCGCTGTTCCCGGACTTTATATTTACGACCGGCAAGTGGTGGAGCGTTGCCGTTTGCTGCGTCCCTCTGCGCGCGGCGAGCTCGAGATAACCGATCTCAACCTGCTCTACCTGCGCGAAAATTCCCTCCAGGTCCGAGTGCTCAGCCGCGGCATGGCGTGGCTCGACACGGGCACACAAACCAGTCTGTTGGAAGCCGCTAACTACATCGCCACGATCGAGCACCGGCAGGGACTCAAAGTCGCCTGTCTCGAAGAAATCGCGTTGCGGTCGCGCTTCATCGATCAAGGCCAAATGGATCGCCTGATCGATCGCCTGCCGAAGGGCGAGTATCGCGACTATTTGCGGTTGGTGGCGAACGAAGATGCTCCGCCGCTGGAGTTTGAAGGCGAATTGTCTCCAGGTTCCACTGCTGGTCGATAAGAGACTGACTGGAGGCCGGATACAGTTATGGCGGTTATGAGCCGCGGCACGTCGCTTGCTGCTTTTCAGGTAAGTGACGACGCGTTTCTACCGACACCCGGACACCCTCCGGGAGTCTGGTTTCACTTTGCTCGAAGCCGCGGTCGCGATTGCCTTGATCGCCATAGCCATGACCGCCTTTACGATGACGATGAGCCGTCTAAACGAGCAGGCGAGCATTACCCGCAATTCGACCGGGGCGGGCGCGGTCATGCAAAATCAAATCGATTTGCTGCTTTCGGACGGGCCTTTTAATCCGCAGAAAACCAATTCGGACGGCACTACGCAGATTCCACCCGAACTCGCTCTCGGGACCCACACCACAAATAACGTCGCCATTTACCGAGAGCCGAGCACTGGGATTGTCGTCTCGGGCACTCTTA
>JAICMR010000070.1 GCA_025929155.1 Chthoniobacterales bacterium
GAAACCGCGATACATTCATCGCTAGGGATAGGCGACCCGGCAAACTGAGTGATGACCCAGCGATTTGCGATCTGGTCATAAAGGACCACTGGATCGCCGTCACCGGTAGTCTGGCAAACGCCGCCGAAACCGGACCAAAGCGAGACGATGCTGACCGGGCCGAGAACGGAGGCGCCAGTCGTTTTATCGAACACCTGGTAACCTTCGTTCACGATCTGCACGTATTGCGTGGCGCCGACTTCTCCATTCGGATCGGGCGGTGCGCAGTTGCAAACGACACCCGGGAACTGGATGCCGGCAAAGTTAAGAATCGGAGCCGGAATGCTCGGGGCCAGCTGACTCAGAAGCGTGCCTCTATCGACCTTCAGGTCGGGCATATCCTTGTGATTGAGGACGATCAAGGGGTTCTCAGCCGCCTCATGTTCCTGCAAAGTCTGCTCGGGCCATGCCGGCATATCGCGGAGAGGTTGGGAGACATCGTTGTGATAGGATGGCACGACGATCGGTCGTCCGAGGGATTGCTTGGAGTTCGGTGCTGCCTGAGCCGTAGAACTCGAATAAACGCTCAATCCGACCAGCGCCAGAGAGACGCCGCCCGTAGTGAGACCCAACCCGAAGAGCGTCCGCAAATTAGAAAACGCGCTTCGTGATCCTGACTTTTTTTTCATTAATAGTTTCCTTCTTTTGTGTGTATTTAGTCTGAGGCAAATGTTCTTTACCTCGGAGCACAGGCTATCAAGGTTCGGCTGGAGCGGCCACGGTTTTTGTCTTACATCTTGGTCATGTTGGTGCTGAGGAGCGCGTTTCCGGAAGAAGAAAATCCTTCCTGATGACGATGTAAGCCCTTCCTAACAAGGCACAAGCGCCGAAATATTCTATTTGCTAACGAGCCGGAAAAACCGTGATGGCGATGCCTGCGAGCACGAAAGTCAGTGCGGCAGAGAGCAGGCAAAACGGGCAGAAGGCATGGATAACGAAAGCTTGCAAATACAAAAACCAGAGCGTGACGAGAAACATTACGGTGACTGTGAGCGCCAGTAGCTCCGGCGCGCGCCGGTAGCCGAACACCGCGCAAACCGCCGAGCTGAAAACGATAAAGTAGGCAACGGCACCAAAGGCCGCCGTCGGTATTCCCGAAAATGACGCGTAAACGCTCGACAGTACTGTCGAGCAACCAGACGAGGGACCACAAACAGAGTCATCGCCCGTCAGGTGCATAACGGTAAGGAAAGTCGCGTCGGCCAAGCCGCAGAGCGCGATCAGCGCCATAACCCAGTAGGCAATCACACGCCAACGGCCGGCCGGCGGTGTTGCGTCCTTTTGTGCAGCTTTGCGAGGTCGCACCGCCATCGCTAGCTCTTCCCTTCCAGCGCCAGCGCTCCATCGATCGACCCTTTGAAGTTCTCCTTCGAAAAGGTCCCGCGCATTTTTATACCATTAATGAAAATCGTCGGCGTGTTCGTTACCCCGCGCTTCACTCCCGCATCTCCCTGGGTCATGATTCGTGCTTTGATCGCGTCCGAATGCTGGTCGCTCTGGAACTGCGCGAGGTCCAGCCCTAACGACTGCGCATAAGCAACAAAGAACCGGGTCGGATCCGATGCGTGGCTCCAGACTGACTGATAACGGTAGAGCATGTCGTGCATCGGCCAGAACTGACCCTGCGCGCCAGCCGCTTCCGCCGCCATCGCGGCATCCACCGCATGCGAATGCATCGCCAACGGAAACTCGTGGAAAACGATTCGAACTTTTTCACCATAATCCTTCGCGACCTCGTCCAGATCCTTCGTAGCGGTCCCACAGGCCGGACATTGAAAGTCACCGTAAATCTCTATCGTGACCGGCGCGTTGGCCGGCCCGCGAACATGCGCCAGCTCGTCATCTGGTTGCCCTGGCGTTTCTGGAGTTGATCCTGGCGAAACCGCAGCCGCTGCCGGAACGGGCGTGGCCGGGGCAGATTGCGCTTCCATTTTCGATCGGTAAATCGCCGTCGCGATACCCGCGGTAAGCAACGCCACCGCAGCGATAATAAGGAACGGCAGATAACGTTTCATCCCGAAAGTGCGCGACTCTATCGCCGATTTCGCCTCGTGCGCAACTCCCCACGGCGGCGCGCCTCCGTTGCACCGGCTCGGCGCGGATGTTAGCGTCGCCGCTCTTGATGAGTCGCAACTACAAGGACACGCTCAACCTCCCGAAGACCGATTTCCCGATGAAGGCCGGCCTCGCTACCCGCGAGCCCGAGATGCTTAAGGCCTGGCAGGACGCCGACCTTTATCGGCAAATCCAAAAAGCGCGCGCCGAGGCGGACCTTTTTGTTCTGCACGACGGGCCTCCCTTCGCGAACGGCGATGTCCACATGGGCACGGCGCTGAACAAAATCCTGAAGGACCTCGTGGTGAAATCCAAAACGATGTCTGGTTACCGCGCGCCCTTTGTGCCGGGGTGGGATTGCCACGGTCTGCCGATCGAATACAAGGTCGTCAGGGAAGCGAAGCACCTCTCACCGCTCGAAGTGCGACAGCGTTCCGAAGCGTTCGCGCGCAAGTTCGTCGACATCCAGCGTGAACAGTTCAAGCGGCTTGGTGTTTTCGGCGATTGGGAACATCCCTACCTGACCATGAATCCCGCCTACGAAGCCGAGATTCTGCGCGCCTTCGCCGGCTTCGTCGAACGCGGCCTCGTTTATGAATCACTGAAGCCCGTTTTCTGGAGCACCGGCGCACAGACCGCTCTGGCCGAAGCCGAAGTGGAATACCAGGATCGGGAAGACCCGGCAGTTTACGTAAAGTTTCCCATCGTCACCGGTTCGTTAGGTGGAAAGGCGAGTATCGTGATCTGGACGACCACGCCATGGACGCTTCCCGCCAACGTCGCGATCGCGGTTCACCCGAAGGAGCGCTATGTCGCACAAAGATTCACACGGGGCGCCGAGAGCGACGTCTTTGTTTTGGCCCAGAACCTGACGACCGCCTTTTCCGCGGCGACCCACTGGGAGCCGGTAGGCGCAGCGCTTGACACTTTCCCCGGGAGCAAGCTGGAGGGCATTGGAGCGCAACATCCTTTGCTTCCGCGCACGGCGATCGTTCTCACAGCGGATTTTGTCACGATGGATACCGGCACGGGTGGTGTCCATATTGCTCCCGGGCATGGTGAAGACGACTATTCGTTAGGTAGGACGAACAGCCTTCCGATCCTTTCCCCAGTGGATGACTACGGTCTTTATACCGAAGAAGTAGGACTGCCTGATCTGGTCGGTAAGTATGTCTTCGATGCTAATCCTGAGATCGTAAAACTCCTGCGCGAGCGGAGGATGCTTGTCGCTGAGCAAGCCTACCCTCATAGCTATCCTTACTGCTGGCGTTCCAAGACTCCGATTATCTTTCGGGCGGTCGATCAGTTCTTCATTCGGATTGACGATCTCCGCGCGCGTGCCCTCGACGCCGTTACCAAGGTAAATTGGATTCCACCATGGGGTGAAAATCGCATAGCGGGCACGATTGAAGCCCGTCCCGATTGGGTCATCTCGCGGCAACGGAGCTGGGGTGTTCCGCTTCCTGTTTTCTATTCGCCCGAGAACCGCGCAATCCTTGAGCCGGATTGGATTCGTCGGCTTGCCGACCTGGTCGCTAGGCGCGGCTCCAACGTCTGGTTCGAACTCGACGATGCCGGCCTGGCGCGGGAGCTCGACTTGCCCGAAGGCACGAAACATCGCAACGACACCATCGACGTCTGGATCGACAGCGGCGTCTCACATCTGGCGGTCCTCGCGACTCATCCTGAGCTCCGCGATCCAGCCGATATGTATCTCGAGGCGACCGACCAGCATCGCGGCTGGTTCCAATCGTCCCTCATGACCAGCGTCGCCCTGCACGATCGCGCTCCCTACAAAAGCTGCGTCACGCACGGGTTTGTTGTTGATGTCGATGGGAAGAAGATTTCCAAGTCCAGCACTTACAGTAAACCGATGGATGCGGGTCATTTTGTCAGCCGTTACGGCGGCGATATTGTAAGGCTCTGGGTGAGCAGCGTGAACTACACCGATGACGTTCCTTTCTCTGAAGAAATGTTCACCCGGCTCGGCGACACCTATCGGCGGATCCGAAACACACTCCGCATCCTCCTGGGTAACCTGCATGATTATGAGTCGGGAACGCAGGAAATGAAGAGAGCCGATTTGACTCTCATCGATCGCTGGATCCTCGACCGTCTCCAAAGTGTGATCGATGAGTGTCGCGCCGGTTACGCGACTTACGAATTTCACAAGGTTTATCACACCTTGAATCAGTTCTGTGCGGTCGATCTCAGCAGCCTTTACATCGACATCACGAAAGACCGGATGTATTGCGACGCGCCGAATTCGCCACGGCGGCGCGCCACGCAGGCGGCAATGCAGGAGATCTTCGACGCGCTCTGTCGATTGCTCGCGCCGATACTCGCCTTCACCGCGGAGGAAGCGTGGAGTTACCTCGGCCGTGACGGCTCCGTCCACCTGCAGTTATTCCCGGAGCCGATCGAGGGCGGGCAAAATACACTCGTTAGGCAAGAAGTTGATGAGTTGCTCAAGCTGCGCGGCGTAATCGGTCAGGCAATCGAAAAAGCGCGCCAGGATAAGTTGATCGGGAACGCGCTGGAAGCTGCTGTTCTTCTCCACTGTGATGAACGACTCGGGACCGCATTCCCGCGCGAAGAATTGGAAGAATTCTTCATCCTAAGTGACCTGACGCTGGTTTCCGCGACGGAGCCTCGAGCGGATATCTCCCGCACCCCTAACAAGAAATGCGCCCGCTGCTGGCGGCACCGAACAACGGTCGGCACAATCGCGTCCCACCCGGATCTTTGCGACCGATGCGCCGAGGTCGTGGAGGCCGGTGCGTGAAGATTCTCTTCTTCCTCACTCTCCCTCTCTACCTGCTGGACCAGCTGACCAAGCAACTTGTCCTGCGTTTTGTCGACCCGATCGACCCCAGGATTGTCATCCCTGATTTCTTTGCGCTCGTGCACGTGACCAACTCGGGCGCGGCCTTCGGATCTTTTGCCAACAACAATGGTTTCTTCGTTGCTCTTTCCTGTATCGCGCTTCTGGTAGTCGCTTTCCTCCTCGTTCGCAGCGGCCCGGACCTCTGGCGTCGGGGAGCACTGGGTCTGTTACTCGCCGGGATTCTGGGCAACCTGACCGACCGGTTGCTGCATGGTCACGTGATCGATTTCCTCCTCTTTGACCTTCACCTTCCCTTCGCGCACCCCTGGCCGGCTTTTAATGTTGCTGACTCTTGCATCTGCATCGCCGTCTTCTCCTTTATCGTCCACTCATTCCGGCAGGACCGTGCGCTTGCTAAATCGCAGCAAACAGCGGAGTAAGATCAACGTAAATCCGGCAGCTCTTCGCGAGGAAGTTGTCATTCATCTTGAAAACAGTCATCGCCGGGACACTGACGATCTTGTCGTCGTGCCGGTGATAAGTGACGACCGCTTCAAGGAAAAGAGTGTCGCCATCACGAGAGATGTTGGCGAACTCATGCCGCAACGAAATCATCGCAAGAAAGAACTGCCTGATCGCCTCTTCGATCTCGGCCCGGCCAACGATCGGTGGCTGATTGCCGAATCTTAGAGTTCCGTCTTGCTCGAAAACAGCGGCAAAACCAGCGGCGTCCTTCTGATCGACGAATTCGCCGTAAAGCTGCCGCGCCCAGCATTCCGCCTGCGCGTGAGCATTAGAGGTAGTCATCGAACCATAGCTAACATGGTTTTAAACTTCGCGCAGCCGCGCCAATTTCCCGGTGCCGAAAACAACTTATAATGTGATCGTTCACCATCCCGACAGCTTGCATCCAGGAGTAGGTAATAACTGGTCCCACAAATTTGAAACCTCGCTTCTTCAGAACCACTGAGATCTCCTCCGACAGTAGAGTCTTAGCTGGGACGTCACCGGGTTCTTTCGGGTTCGTTTCGATAGGCTTGTTACCTGCCATCTCCCAGACAAACTGAGAGAAGTCCTGTCCCGCCTTCTTCATCTCGAGATAGACTCGCGCATTACTAATCGTCGCCTCGATTTTCGCCCGCGCGCGGATAATGCCTTCGTCGGCCATCAGGCGCGAGATGTCACTTTCGTCGAACCGCGCGACGATTTCCGGTTTGAAGCCCTTGAAGGCTTTCCGGAACCCCTCGCGGCGCCGCAGGATTGTCTGCCATGAAAGTCCCGCTTGAAAGCCCTCGAGGATCAACATCTCCCAAAGCGCACGACTATCGCGCACCGGCACGCCCCATTCCTCATCATGATAGCTCTGCATGAGCGGGTCGTGCCCGGCCCACGGGCAACGCTGAATCGGTTTCCTCAACATGCGCGAACGGGAGTTCTGCGTTAAATTCGGCCGATGAGCAAGCTCGTTCTCATCGACCAAATGCCCTTGCGATCATCGGCGGCGGCTCAATGCAAGGAAGCGATGAAACGTCTCGAACGAGCCCGTGCCGGCTGGCATCATTTCGAGCGGAAAGATAAGCCCGCATTTGCCCGTTGGCGGGCCCGCGAGTTCGGCGCGCTGCTGAGCAGGGCGCGCGATATCGAGACCGAGATTAGGGACGCGCAGGCGCTGGTGCATGAGGTGGAGATGGAGATGCGCCGGGCCTTTCAAGATCCTTATACCGCTTACCAGCGAGTCATGGCGCGGCGCGGTCATCCAGCGGCGGCGGCAGAGGCTGAAGCACGCCATGCCGCCGATGCAGGGATTGGTCGTAGGGTCAGCGATTTCGAGAAGGAAGCGCTCTTCCAGGACTGGGTGAAGAGCGCGCTCGGCACCAACCCGGATAAGATGGATGATGAGGCTTATTCGGCCAGTTTTGAAGCCTTCAAAAGGCATATGTTTCGGGCGCCGGTGGAGGAGATGGCTTCGACCCAGTCTGCGCGTCCCCGGCCCCCTCACAATGGCCCCCAAGATGTAGCTTTGGGTGCTGTCGATGACGAAGAAGCCGCAGCGCCGTTTGATGCGCGGGTGCGGGATCTCTATCGCCGGCTGGTGCGAAGGTTGCATCCCGATCTTCGCGCCGATGGCTCTGCGGCGGTCTCGGCTTTGTGGCACGAAGTGCAGGAAGCTTATGCCGCGAGTGATGTCGCGCGGATGGAAATTCTGCTGGCTCTCAGTGACATAGAATCCAATCGGACAGCGCACCAGACTCTCTCCCAAATGCGGGCGGTTCTGCTGGATCTCGAGCGCGCTTCATGGGCACTGGAGAAAAGCCTGCTCGAAGCAGAAGGAGAAGATGCCTGGGACTTCGCGAGGATTGGTCCGGATCCGGGGCTGCGATTGCGAGTTGAGCGCCAACTGAAGAGTGACCTCGCGAGTCGCACGCAGCGGCTCGAACTCCTGAAGCGCATGATTCTTGAATGGGCCCAAGGTCCTGCTTTCAATCGCAAGATCCACTTCGCGCACTAATAGGAGGAAGCATCGGCCGCTATCTCTCAAACATTCCTGCCCCAATCTGTTGAAGTGTATCACACAAAGCCACATCCTTCTGAGCGCCGAAGCCGAAGAATCCCGTGACGTTGCCCTAAAGGGTCAAACACGGGACCGCCTTGGGGATTCGAGCCGATTCCCTAACTCCTAAGCTTCACTCAGAAGTGATGACACCCTCCTCGTTAGTAAGGTTGTACGCTAAGAGGTACCCCGCGGTGACGGAACTGACGTGACTGCTTCCGCTTGAGCCTTTCGCCAGTAACGCGTCGCTGCCGTCACGGCCATAGAACTCGGATCAGCCGCCTCGTAGTCGGCAACCTGATCGAAAGTCGCTCCGCCGGTTTGCAAGTCGGAAGCTTCATAAGCGGCAAAGTCTGCTCGTAAGGCTTCTTCCCGGTCTCCTTCGCAGAGACGGTCGCGGAACCAATCTGCCCAGCGCCGGACTCGTTCCTCCAGCTCGTCGAAATAGGGACCTACAGGACCGCGTGCGGGACCAAAGTGAGGCAGGTAAAGTTGCTTTGCGTCCAAGTCTTTCATTTTTTGGATGGAACTGAGCCAGGCCTCGACGTCGAGCTCCGGCGGGACGAAAGGTGGAATCGGGGGCCCATCTCCAAGTTGCACACCGGCAACATCCCCTCCGAACAGCTTATCCTCCCAATGATAGACATGATGATGACTCGCATGTCCCGGGGTCGCGATGGCGCGGACTTCCAAGTGGCCTAAATGAACGATCTCCTGGTCTTCCAAAATGCGCAGGTTTTCCGGGGCAATTGCCTGGATTCTTCCCCAAAGTCTCTGCATGTCGTCGCCAAAGATGCGCGTCGCGGATTCTACCAACTTCCGCGGATCGAGCAGATGTGGTGCGCCGCGTGGGTGAACGTGAATCGTCGCTCCCAACTCTGCAAATCGCCAGGCCGCACCGGCATGGTCGAGATGGATATGACTTAGGAAAACATCCCGAACGTCATTCGGTCCATAGCCTAACTTGCGCAATGCACCGGCGACATTCTCATATGTCGATTCCGGCCCGGTGTCGAACACAGCCACACCCTCACCAGCTTCGATCACCGTGGCAGCTATGATGCCACGGCGACCGAGCTGATGCGTGTCGAGGACGTGGACCATCCGCGACTAACTCTGCTTCGCGGGATTCCGATTCGGATACGGAGGAATCGGAGGCAGGTCGTAGCGCTTCGTCTTCAGTTCCGTCTGAATTTCCTGGATGCCGCGATCCAGTTGCTGATCTTCACCATGGAACTCTTTCGCGGGGTCGTTCTCGACGACAATGTCGGGATCGACTCCATGTCCCTCAATGACCCAGCCCTTGCCTTCCTTGGAGTAGGGAGCGAATTCCGGTTTAAAGAACTGCCCGCCATCGACCAGCGGCAATGGATTGCGAATGCCGATGACGCCACCCCATGTGCGCTTGCCGATTAACTTGCCCAGACCCAGTGTCTTGAAACGATAAGGAAAGATATCGCCATCCGAGGCAGAGAACTCATTGATCAGGGTCACCATCGGTCCCAGGAAGGTTTGCGGCGGATTCGGTTGCGGGGTGCCATTTCTTGCCATTTCCACCATGACGAGGGCGCGACGGAGTCGCTCGATCACGAGCGGCGAAACAAAGCCACCGCCATTGCCGCGCACATCCACGATCAGCCCTTTCTTGCGAATTTGGGGGAAGTAGAGCTTGGTGAATTCATTCAGGCCCGGCACACCCATATCCGGGATGTGGATATAGCCGACTTCACCATTCGTCTTCTTTGCTACCTCATCGATGTTATGCTGCACCCAGGCCAGGTAATAGAGCGGTGACTCGTCGGCGGTCGGCACGACTGTGATGTCACGCGCCCCGGCGTCGGTTGGGTTTGAGTTAATGCGCAGGATCACCTGCTTTTCAGCAGTGCCGATGAGGAGGTCGTAGATGTTCGGTACACTCGAAACCGGAGTGCCGTTGACGGCCAGGATGTAGTCTCCGGGCTTTACGTTTAAGCCGATAGCCGTGAGCGGCGAGCGCGTCTCATCACTCCAGTTCTCTCCCGGCAGGATCCGATCAATCCGATACGCTTTGCTCGCCTGGTCGCGTGACAATTCCGCGCCGAGCAGACCGAGTTTGATCCGCTTCGTGGGCGGACGTTCGCCACCGGCGACATAGGTGTGACCATTGTTCAGCTCGCCGATCAACTCACCTAATAGGTAAGTCAGATCATTGCGATGACTCACATAAGGCAGCAGCCCCGCGTACTTGTCGCCCACGGCCTTCCAATCGACGCCGTTCATGGTCGGCGAATAGAAGAAGTCGCGCATCTGGCGCCAGGCTTCCCAGTAGATCTGGTTCCACTCCGCCTGCCGGTCGACCTGCATGTCGAACTCGTCCATTTTGATCACGTGATCCTTGGTTTCGATCTTGTCCTTTGGAAGGTCGATCATCGCGTATTCCTTGCCGACCTTGACGAGCATCTTCTTGCCATCGGCGGTGATCTCGTAGGAGCCGACGTCACCCAGAACCGTTTCCTTCCGGTCTTCCAGGCTGTAGGAGCAGAGATGAAACTTCTGTTCGCCTGGACCTTCTTCGTCATCGCCAGTGTTATCGGCAGCGGTCTGGCGCAGATAGAAAACGCGGCCATCGACCAGCCGTAAATCGCGATAATCAGCCGGGGTGATATCGAGACCTACGATTCGATTCTGGATACCATCGAGGTCGACTTTTACCGTGACCGGCTTCTTCTTTGCTCCCTTATCGTTTTCTTTCTCGGAGCCGCCCTTCTTTTCGCCGGCCTCTTTCTCTTTGTTACCCTTGCCGACTTCGTCGCTCTTCGGCGCGAGCGGCGACTCGGTCTCTTTCGCGAGAGTCACGAGATAGACCCGCTGCATGTCCACATAAACATTCTCGAACTCCTCTTCGCCGAAGGTCGGCTTAAAGTCGCGACCGGAGGAGAGCAGAAGATACTTGCCATCGTCGCTGAAGCGCACACGACCGGCGTTATACCAGTTGTCCGTGACCGGCGTCGGCTTCTTGTTCGCGAGCGCGGTCATGTAAACCTGCTCAAAGCCGTTCTCCTCAGGCTGTGACCACGCGATCCATTGGCTGTCGGGCGACCAATCATAGGAGCCGATCTCACCGACCTTGTCATGAGCTACTTCCGTAACGGCCTTGCTCCCGACATCGACGTAGCGCAGGCGTTGGAGCCGGTCGCTCCAGAGCAGCTTCTTGCTATCCGGAGACCAGACGGGCTGGTAATAATAAGTGTCGGCCTTACTGGTTAGTTGCTGCGGCTGGCCTTTGCCGTCCTGCGAGCGAATGTAGAGCTCGTTCTCGCCGGTGAGATCGGAGTTATAAGCGATCCACTTGCCATCCGGCGACCAGATCGCATCGCGCTCGTGAGCGTTTGAAGTCTTACTGAGATCGCGCGGCGTTCCGTTCTTAGCCGGGACGGAGAACAGATCGCCGCGGGCCACGGCGATCACGCGCTCGCCATCCGGCGCCGAGCTCACTGACTCAATGTGCTTGGAAGCGTCCATGAACTGAGCCCGGCCGCTGTCGAAGTCTTCCTTGATATTGATCGGTAGCGGGGTGGCTTGACCGCTCGCCAGGTCATAGCGCCAGATGTAGCCAGCTTCCTCGAAGACGATCGCATCCTTGCCGATGGAAGGGAACTTGATGTCGAAATCTTTAAACTGCGTCAGTTGCTTCAGGTCTTTCCCGTCCAGGCCGATCGAGTAGAGATTCATCCGGTTGTCGCGGTCGGAGAGGAAGTAAATGCGATTGTCCGGGCCCCACATCGGACAGATATCCTGGCTTGGATCATTTGTTAGGTTTGTAGTCTGGTTAGTCTTAAAATCGAAGAGCCAGACATCGTCAGCCATGCCGCCGCGATAGTGTTTCCAGGTGCGAAACTCACGGAAGACCTGGTTGTAAACCATCTTCGAGTCATCGGGAGAGAAGGAAGCGAAGCCACCGCGCGGAACGGGAAGCTGCTTCGGTAACTCGGCGTCCAGTCCGACTGTGTAGAGCTCGCCGATGAAGGAGTTAAAGGAAGTCTTGCGCGAGCGGAAGACCACGAGCGGTTTGGTATTCTCCCACGTCATCACGATGTTGTTCGGCCCCATTCGGTCCGAAATGTCATCGCGGCCGAGCGTGGCAGTCGTGGTGAGGCGCTGGGGCTTTCCGCCATCGCCGGGCATGACATAAACCTCAGTGTTCCCATCATAATGCGAGGTGAAAGCGAGCTGTTTCCCATCGGGTGAGAAGTGCGGGAAAGAGCTGTAGCCCGGGCCGCTCGTCAGGCGGCGCGCCGTGCCGCCATCTTTCCCGACGGTGTAGAGCTGCCCTGCGTAGCAGAAGACGACCTGGTCGCCGTTGGTCGTCGGGAACCGCAGCAGCCGGGTCGTATCCGGCAGGTTCTGCGCCGAAACAGAACTGGCCGCGAAAAGAGCGGCCAGAACGAGAGAAGTGGAAAGAAAGAAGCGATTACAGATGCGCATATTGATGAAGTTGAACGGCTAACAAGCTGCCGCTGAATGACCCGTGCGCAACAGCGGATTTTGGCCGCGCCCGGGCCGACGCGGGCCGCGCCGCCGAAATAAGTGCGACTTACGGAGCTGCGGCCACGGTTTTCTTTCGAGGAACTACCGAGCCAGAAGAAATCAGACAGAAAGCCGCAGCAGCAAACAAAGAGCAGTCCCAAGAACGGGCCTGGGTCTAAGACCTTCGGGCAGGCCGCCCGGACGGGCGTCGGATCAGCCCGGGACTCAGTCCAAAGTTTGACCTGATCCCATGGGCTCGGCAGCGGCGGGCTCCCGGTTTCTACGCTGCCGCCGCGCCGCCGAACTCGATGATCGGGGCCTGACTGCGCAACACCTTCACCGACGCTTGCCGCGGCACGCCGTGATAGAACCAATCGCGCGGCACCGAATCGCATCCGGGTGTCGGACAATGCAAATGAAATACGCCCTTGCGGGTCTCCCAGATATCGATCATGCGGCCGGTGATCCGCCGTTCGCAGAGGATGCAGACGCGTTCGTCGTCGAGCGAATACCACTTGCGATGTGTGTCGTGTTCTTGCAACACCGCCAGTTTCCGGTCGAGCGGGACATGCCTGTTCATGCCAAAAGCGTAAACAATATCCTGCCGATTGACCATGGGAGGCATGACGGGTGCGCTTCTCAGAGAAAACCCTAGGGTGCCAGAGCGCCGGCCAAGCGTGCGGACTTGGAGACGCCGGAACGCGTCGCGCGCGCGACATGGCCGCTCTCGGCCCGCCGAACCTATCAAGTCACTGTCCCCGATCCCCCGGAATCCGAGGGTTACAACTGCGAAACCTTTGCGGGTTCGCGCACCGAACAGGCGCTCCTAACGTGATTTCACACACATGAAAAATAGAGTTAATCAGTTACTGGTGATCCTCGGTTTGCTGTTCGCTTTCGCAGCGCCGGGGCGTGGGGAGGAAAGCCATCGCGGATTGTTCGAAGCCGACCTTACCGGCGGCGGCAAAGCCGTCTTCTTTGTGCAGGGCAACCACGCTTTGTCGGTCTACGTGTTCGACGTGGCGAAGAGCTCCGTCAGTTTCGCAGGCGGCGACATTGCGGATGACGGCTCCTTCAGCGTCGTCGCGAGCAATGGCGAAACCATCGCCGGCTCGGTTCACGATGACGACATCTCGAAGTCCGACGATGACTCGATCACCGCAACGGTAGCGGGCCAGTCAGTGACAGTCAGCCGTATCTCGGCCTTCGGCCCGAGCGACGACATCCCCGGCCGTTTTACGGGGACTGCCACCGCGGCCGATGGAAGCAGCCTCGAGGTCAAGCTGGTGATCGACTCGCAGAACCGTCTCTTTTTTATCGCGGCAGACGGAGGTAACGTCCTCGGCGGCTTCGGAGTAGTCACACGTGCTGCTGGGACAAACCCCGTCCAGGTCCCGAAAGCGCCGAGCACCGATAAACATGGCGCTGATGATCCTCCCGGGCATGATTTCGGGGACGACCACGGCCAGGATGCCGACGATCTCGAGGACTTCGACGAAGACCTGCACGATGACCATCCGGACGTAAATTTCTCCATCACTCTCCTCAGTGGCGAAGCCGTGACCGGATCGCTGACTTATGGTCACGGTGCCCAGATTGGCGAGTTCACTCTTAATGGCACGACCTACTTCTTCCGGGCTCCGCAAGAGTCATCGGAGAATCATTTGGCCAACATCTCGACCCGTGGCTTTGTGAGCACCGGCCAAGGTCAATTGATTGGTGGCTTTATTATCACCGGCGGCCCGAAGCTCGTATTGGTGCGCGCGCTCGGTCCGTCGTTAGCTGCCCAGGGTGTTAGCCCCGTGTTGGCAGATCCTGTGCTCAAGCTCATGAGTGGAACGACAGAACTGCGGTCTGATGATGACTGGCAGAGTCAGTCCAACTCCGATGACATTGTCTCGACCACGATCCCGCCCGTAAATGCCAAGGAATCGAGCATCCTTATCCGTCTGGAACCGGGCGCATACACAGCAGTGGTGACTGGAGCCAACGACACAACCGGAATTGCACTGATCGAGGTTTACGAAATCGACCACGACTAAGCGCGCCGCTGCAGTGATTCGAACAAACGCCCCCACGCTCGCGAGAGTGTGGGGGCGTTCTTTTCGACGGGAGCGGATAGGTTCATTCCAGGCCGCGTCGGAATTTCACAACCGGGATCGACGCGCTCACCCTTCGAGCTTGTGCGAAGGCGCGGCGTAAATACAATCAAGGGCATGGCCAAAGACACAGGGAAAGGTTCACGTAAAGGCGCAGTTAAAAGCCGGACGCAGGTCAAGAACCCGAAGACCGGCGACTACGCGAAGCGCAATGAAAGCCCCGGGAGCAAGAAGAAGGGCGAGTTCATGGACAACAAGACAGGCGGCAAACCCTTCAAAGGCGTCGCCAAAGAACCGGATAAGCGGCGGCGGTAAGATGGAAAAGGTGTAACCGGCGATCGCCGTTGCGGCTACTGGACCCACACCGTCCCGAAGCGCCGCCCTACGTTATTCTGTGCAACTCCGACGAGCTCTGAACTTATGATTTATCAATGGAGGCCAAGTCGTCCGCATGATAAAGAAGACTATGCCCCAACCAGCGACGCCAGAAAAAGCGACTAGGCCCCCTTCTTCTCGTACGCGTTGCACTGGTATTGCCGCTGCGGAGCTTGCCCTGAGAGCACATTCCTTTTGCGATGCTGAGACCATGGCGGGTGCCGACAACCGTGAAGCGATCCTGCGAGGACTCTCGCTTGCGGTCAACCTAACGGAAGCGCCCGAAGATGCCGTTTGCAGCCTCATCATTGATCTGATGAGATATTGTGAGCAGGAGAAGATCGACTGGACTGAAGATGTCATGTCGCGGGCGTTGCGCTCATTGCGGTCCGGTAGCGTGAATGCGGCATGAGTTTTCCAAAGCAGAGCGAGATCGAGTTACCGCTTCTTAAAGCATTGCTATCAGTTGGCGGGAAAGCTGAGCCAAAGGAACTCTACCCTAGGCTGGCCGAAGGGTTCCCGCAGTTGACAGAGGAGGATTTGACCGCTCGAATGCCCAGCAGTCCATCGACCTTCCGTTGGCACAATTTAGTCCAGTGGAGCCGGCAAAAGCTTGTGGAAAAAGGCGAGCTCGATGGTTCGACGCGTGGCATCTGGAAGCTAACGTCGCGAGGCAAAGCACGCGCCTCGGACGCGGCCTCCAACATCTCCGAAGAGCTACTTCTCGCCCATCAGGCTACTTTGAAAGACCTCGTCTACGAGAATGAATCTGAGGTGAAGGCGCGCATCATCTCCGAGATGCAAAGCCTGGGATCGACAGACTTTGAGCAATTTTGCGTGTCATTTCTCGGTCCACTTGGCTATGAGCAATTGCAGGTCACCAAACGGAGTGCTGACCGAGGCATCGATGGTTACGGACTCTTCCGTCAGGGTGTCGTTTCGATTCGCTCGGCCTTTCAGGCCAAGCGATGGCGACAAAACCCGGTGAGTCGTCTGAGATCGATAAGTTCCGCGGCGCGATCCAAGGTGATTACGACCACGGTGTATTTTTGACGACTGGGCGCTTCACCTCTGAGGTGGAAGCAGCGTCAATCAAGAAAGGCGCCATATCTCTGCTTCTACTGGATGGCGACGCCATCGCGGAAAGCATGATCCGAAATGGAATAGGGGTAGTCCGCCGGCCGGTGCAGCTATTCGACTTAGATCCAGAGTTTTTCCGATTCCCTGCCACAGATGCATTCCTGTAGAACGACAATCGCAGGCTGCGCGACAGCGGATATTTTCGGCTCTCCTTAGGACCCAGCATTCGGATCTCGCGCTAATATCGCTAGGGATGGTGATAAGGATACAGAGGTTAAGCTCGAATACGTCGGTGCCGAGAGCCGAAAAAGAAACATCAACCCAATAATGGCACTCGAGATCTTCGCAAATTCGCTCCTTTTCCTAAGCGGTATATTATTGTTACTGGACTTCACACCTGCGGACCTATCGTCCCGAGCCAAGCTGGAGAAATCTGCCGTAGGCAAGCTGTTGCAGAGCCATCGCATTGCTGTGAGCCAACATCCATACCCGGGAGTTTCCATCGACCTCTCTTCTCGATCCGACCACGGCATTGTCGGCCTATTCGACAGGCAAGCCTTCGAGACACTCACCCGGCTCATCAGGAAGAATTCAGCTTACTCGAGCAGTGTGCCGTGGGAAGACGTGGTCGCCGTCGGGTATAACACGGCTCGACTGCCGATGGGAGGCGGCAAAATGATGGACAGCGTTCATGGGCTGTCAGTTTTCACGCTTCCAAAAGTAGCGAAAGATACCGAAATGGAAGTTTATCCTGTCGGAATGCTCGACGACTTGGATAAGTGGGTTGCCAGGTCGCATCAACGATCGCTGAACCTTTGGGCCGGAGTTTTTCTCACCTCGGGGTTCCTGTTGCAACTATGCTTGAGTTTCGCGGCCGCCCTTCGTGGTAGCTGAATCCCTATCCCTACTGGCAACCGCTTTAATGCGTCCTCGATCAAGAGCTTGGAGAGTTTCGACTTCCGGTAACCGGTCTCAGAGTGAAGTTTCACAGGCTGGAAAGGTGATTCGCCGTCGCGAGAACTCAATCCTCGCCGCATCCAATGTCTAAGAGACAACCTGCACTGTGGGGTGCCGATCCGCATACCGTTGCAAAGATCGACATTTTAAAAGGGTATCTGAACGCGTGGTTCCGGGTATTGGGCAAGAGTCGGCCAAGGCAGGTCATCACTTACATTGATGGATTCGCGGGGGCCTGGTGAGCATCGCGGGGCCTAGTCAGTATCGAAATCATCCCGAGGGGTCGCCGATCGCAGCGCTGTGTGCTGCGAGGATAGCGATTCAGCATCTTGGAACAGCCTCCGCCAAGGGGAATGTCCGCAGCATTCCTTTCAGGTATTGACGAAGCGGAGCGATCGCGTGCGCAAGCTGGGCGCGAAACTGCCCTGGCCGAAGAATGTCTGGATGGGCGTGAGTGTGGAAGATAGTCGCGTCTTCCATCGCATCGATGACCTGCGTGAAGTGCCGGCCGCGATCCGTGTCTTCTCCTGCGAGCCGCTCATCGGCTCGCTCGCCGGGATTGATCTGCGGGAGATTCATCAGGAGCTGCGTCAGTCTGCTTGTCGTTAGGCAGCGACCCCTACTTTAAAACGGGCCATCCTTGCATGGCGGCAACCGCGTTTCCTTCGGGAGTTCGTCGGTCGAGGGTGTATGTTACCGGGCCCACGATCTGGGAGCGGTATCATGATTGATCACAAATCACCAGCTGACGATCTCGATCCTGCCGCAACAGACGAGACCAGTGCGAACGCGCGCGACGGCACGGCGAAGCGGCGCGACCGGAACCAGCCGGCGGCGGTAGTAGGCATCGGCGCGTCCGCCGGCGGGATCGCGCCGTTGCAGGTGTTCTTCGGCGAGATGAAGCCGGATAGCGGGCTGGCCTTTGTAGTGGTGATGCATCTCTCGCCTGATTTTGAGAGTCAGCTCGCTGAAGTGTTGCAGCAGAAGACGAGGATGCCGGTGATGCAGGTGAGCGAGCCGGTGAAGGTGCGGCCGAACCACGTTTACGTCATTCCGCCGAATCATCAGCTCACCTTCGAGGACAGCATGTTGCGGCTCATGCCGCCGCAGCAGGCGCAGGGCCGGCGGGTCACGATCGATCTTTTCTTCCGCACCCTCGCTCACGCCTACGGTCAGCGCGCGGTTTCCATCATCCTCTCGGGCACGGACTCGGATGGTGTGATCGGACTGAAGCACATCCGCGCCCAAGGCGGGGTGACGATTGCGCAGGAGCCGGAGGAAGCGGAGTTCGACAGCATGCCCCTGAATGCGATCAACACGGGCATGGTGGATTGGGTGTTGCACGTGGCGGACATGCCGCCGCGTTTGCTCGAGTTCGTGCACAACGAAGATGCGATGCAGTTGCCGCCGGAGATTCTCGACGCGGCGCCGGGGGCGAAGGTAAAGGACGCGCCGGGTGGCGAAACGATCTCGGATGAAACGCGCGACCCGGATGACGAGCAAGCGCTGGTGCTGGTGCTGAAACATTTGCGCCATGATACGGGGCATGATTTCGGTCACTACAAGCGCGCGACGGTGCTGCGCCGAATCGCGCGCCGGCTGCAGGTCAATTCACTTGAGTCGATCCCGCATTACCTGGAGTTTCTGCGCAAGCATCCGGCGGAGGCGCGCGCGCTTCTGCACGATTTGCTCATCGGGGTGACGCATTTCTTTCGGGATCGCGCGGCCTTCGCCGCCTTC
>JAICMR010000154.1 GCA_025929155.1 Chthoniobacterales bacterium
CAAGGAGGCTTTCGGCGGTGAAGTCGCGCTGATCCGCGAAGGCGGCAGTATCCCGATTGTCTCACAGTTCCGCGACATTTTGGGCGTGGAAACACTCCTGATTGGTCTCGCGCTCTCCGATTGCCGCGCGCATTCGCCTAACGAGAATTTCCCTCTCGAAAATCTCGAAGCAGGGATCAAGATGAACAAGGCGATCCTGGAAGAAATCGGCTCCTGATTTTCTTGTGCGGCAGCACGTCCTGCTCCTGTTCTCAGCCCTGCTCTTATTCGCTCTGAGCGGGGCGAGCGCGGAAGAGCCGTCTTTAGGCGAAAAGATCGGCGACTCGCTCAAGAAGGTTTTCGCCACTCCCACGCCGACGCCGGCCCGGCATCGCAGCAGTCACAAAAAGAAAAGCACGCCGACGCCAACCGCCACGCCGAGCCGGACAAAACCGCGGAAGAATTCTGCGAAAGCCAAGTCCTCGCCTGTGCCGGACGAGAGCGCCACGGCGAAACCGAAGAAGAAAAGGAAGCGCACTCCCGCACCCACTGCGACGCCAGACGAAGCGGCTTCACCGTCTAACACTCCAACGCCTTCAGAATCACCGAGTCCTTCCGGGACGCCGGATGAAACACCGTCACCCGAGGTGAGTCCGGACGCTTCCCGTGAGAAGAAGTCGATTACCGCGACAATTTCACCGGACGAAATCAAAGGCTACGAGGACAACCCGCCCGAAATTCGCAAGCTTCTCGACAGCGCGCTCGCCCTAACGAATCGGGACTTGAGCTACACTTACGGTTCGGCCGATCCGGAAAACGGTGGGATGGACTGCTCCGGATTCATCTACTACGTGCTCCGCGCCAACGGCGTAAAAGATGTGCCGCGCGACGCCAGCGGCCAGTACGTCTGGGTGCGGAAAGCGGGCAACTTTCGCAGCGTCCTGAGTCGCGATCTCGACTCCTTTGAATTCAACGAGCTGAAGCCGGGCGATCTGCTTTTTTGGACCGGCACCTACGATGTCGAAAAGGATCCGCCGGTCACGCACACGATGATTTACCTGGGCGAAAACAAAGAGACGGGAAAGCCAGTCATGCTGGGCGCGAGCGACGGCCGGAGTTTTGAAGGCAAACGCATGTCGGGCGTGAGTGTCTTCGATTTCAAAACCGCCTCGAAGAGCGCGACCAGCTCCGGACGTCATCCGCGGTTCGTCGGCTACGCCCGGATTCCAGGCTTGGGCGCGGCGAAATAACAGACCTGTGGACACTCCGGGGAGGATGGGCTGCCAGCTCGTCGTTCGGCGGAGCCTCGCTCGAACTGTCGTCAGAGCCGCGCCTAACGAGGAGCCGGTACTTTCGTCCGGGCGTCGGGCTGGCAGCCCGTCCTCCCCGGAATTTCGTTGAGCTGCGAGGTTTTTTACGGCGCGGAACTCTGTGCCGACTGGCGGCTTTCCACCGAGGGCTTCGTTGGCGGATGCCTTGCCCGGTAATGCATGGTGATCAGGCCAAGCATCAGCACGAGCACGATGAATGCGATCGTGCGCTGCTCCTGTTTCGTGAGCACGAACATCTGCAGTTGTTCGCGCAGCTTCATCCAGCGTAGGCGATCGGGTCTTCGTGTCCCGCTTCTCTAAAACCGTGCAAGCGTAGCGCGCAGGAATCGCATGCGCCGCAGGCCAGCCCTTCGGGGCTCGGATCATAGCAGCTGTGCGTGAGAGAATAATCGACGCCTAACGACATTCCTCGCCGGATGATTTCAGCCTTCGTTAGTCGAAGGAGCGGAGCGTGAACCTTGAATTGGCCGCCCTCCACGCCAGCGCGCGTGGCCACGTTCGCCAGTTGCTCGAAGGCGCGGATGAACTCGGGCCGGCAATCGGGATAGCCGCTGTAATCGATTGCGTTGACACCAATGAAGATGTCGCTCGCGCCGATCGTCTCCGCAAAAGCGAGGGCATAGGAAAGGAAAATTGTGTTGCGCGCCGGCACGTAGGTGACGGGAATTTCCGAGGAGCGTTCCGCATTCGAGCGATTTTTTGGAACTTCGATTTCACTCGTCAAAGCCGAGCCGCGGAAGAGCCGAAGATCGATCTCTGCAATGCGATGCGCGGCTGCGCCTAACGAATCCGCGATCTTTTTGGCGGCGGCCAGTTCCAGGATGTGCCGTTGCCCGTAGCGGAACGAGAGCGCGTGCGGCTCGAAACCTTGCGCGAAGCAGATAGCGAGGATGGTCGCCGAATCCAGGCCGCCGCTCAGGAGCACGACGGCTCGCTTCATTCCTGATCGGGGAAGGTGGCCGTGACGCTGAGCGCGATCCCGCCGCGCGTTGCGAACTCGGCTTCCACCAGCATCCGGCGCGGCGCGCAGGCTCGCACGAGGTCGTCGAGGATGTGATTCGTCACGTTTTCGTTGAAGGCGCGCTCGTTGCGGTAGGAACCGAGGTAGAACTTGAGCGATTTCGTTTCCAGGCAGCGCTCTCCCGGCTGGTAGTCGATCGTGAGGCGCGCAAAATCCGCCTGGCCGGTGATAGGGCAGAGGGAAGTAAAGTCTGCGATCTGAAATTGAATCCAATAAGGGCGAGCCGCGGGATTAGGGAAGGTTTCGAGGATCTTTGCCGAGGGCGACCCCGGCACGCGGTTTTCGCTTTTCCCGAGGAGGGTGAAGCCTTTTTTTTGGTCCTTCTTCTTCGGCACGATGGAAACTTATGAATGAAGGGTGGGGCGGCAATCGCTTTGTCATCTGGAGCGAACGGAAACCAAGCGCGAGAAATGTCGGCCTAACGAGAAGTCGCGGTTTCGCTCCGGCGCTTTACGGAAATTTCGCGGGAGCCCTTGGCTTCGCGCGGGATGACTGCTCTTATCTTTTAATCCGGCGGCCGCAGCATCGGATCATGCAGGGCGCGCTCACGATCGCCATTCTTGCCGTATTTCCAATAGGCGACTTTCAGGCTCCGCTTCAATTTCAGATGGCTGCCGTCGGCGCCCTTCCATTCGCGGAGGAGGTGAGGAAAATCGCGATCAAGCACGAACTCATCGCGACCCGCGGCATGTTGCACGTTGACGCGGATAAACTTCTCGCCGGTTGTGAAACTGACGTGCGCCGGCTTCCAGACCAGCTCCGTTTTCTTTGAGCTGATAATCGTAGGCGCGAGCTGAATCTCGAAATCGCCGGCTGCTTTCGCGAAGTCGATTGTGCGCACCCGCAGCGGCAACTCATCGTAGAAAAAACCGTCCGGTGGGAGCGTAATCTGCGCGCTGCCGTCGGCCATTCCGTCCCAATAGGTGTGCCATTCATAAGTGAAGTTTTCGCCGCTCCGCCGGCCTTCCTTGAAGCTGTTCCCACAACTATCCGCACTCGTTAGGCTCCATTTCACGAGTCGCGCGTTGTCGACGCGCCAGAAGTTGGAATGCATCTGTTGCACAAGATAAAGCCCGGTCGGCGCGCAGAGGATTTGGTTCATCTTCAGGACCGGGACGACGCCGCGCTGGGACCACGACTCCGGTTTCACCAGTTGCTTCAGGTCAAACGGCTCGCGCACCAGAATGTGCAGCACCTCGGTCTGGCGCGGCTCGCCTTCGCGGACGACCTGCGCGTCGTAGAGATCAAACTCGGCTTTGCCGTCATTCCAGTAGCTGCTGTTCTGGAGAAAGCCGGGCAGAAACTGGGCGCGCGCGCTCGTTAGGCCGAGGCTCAGGAAGAGAAGCAGAATGGCGCTCCGCATCCGGGCAGCTTCTGGCTTGCAGGCGCGCACGCAAGCTGGAAACTTGCGCCAGATGGCCAATGAAACCCAGCAACCGCGCGGACTCGAACATGCCGGCGTGATCGATTTTTTCGCGCACGACACGCAGACGGATCAGCTCCTGCTCGCGATGTTCGAGAAGCGCCCGTGGGATGACTCCGATCTGCAACTGTTTCAGTTACAGGAAAAATTCAATGCCTACGTTTCCTTCCTGCTCGATGGCGAGCTGGCCGACGCGCATCCGGAATTAGCCGGGAAGAAAGCGCGAATCGAGCTGCGCTGCGCGACCGTGCCGGAAGCTCGTGCGCTGGATTTGCTCACGATGATTCACGATCAACTCGCGCTCCAGGAGATCGAGGTGGAAGTGATCGCGGGCGACGGGGAGGGCTGCGGTGCCGGATGTACTTGCCATGGCTGAACGGGACACGATTTGAATCGGTTCTGCCGGCGAAGAGCTGCTAGCGGTTTCCTAAGCAGTGGGGCGCTGCGGGGTTGGTGAATCTTGTGCTCTGTTCCTTTTCCTTCCGTGATCTCTGCATCGCCGCGATTTTAAAGTAGCGCCTCGTGTTCAACATCGTTCTGGTTCAGCCGGAGATTCCGCCGAATACCGGCAACATCGGCCGGCTTTGCCTGGCGACCGGCTCTACCTTGCATCTCGTCAGGCCGTTGGGCTTCTCGACCGACGACCGCACCCTGAAACGGGCCGGCCTCGATTACTGGCGGGAAGTGGATCTGAAATACTGGGAATCGTTAGGCGAGTTGCAGGCGGCGCAGTCGGCCGCGGCTCGTTATTTTTACCTCACTACGAAGTCAGACCGCGCTTACTATGGCGTGCAGTTTCGGCCGGGCGACTTTCTCGTCTTCGGTCGTGAAACCAAAGGCCTGCCGGAGCCGTTGCTGAAGCAAAATTCCGAGAGCACTCTCACCATCCCGATGTGCGGGACCCGCAGCCTGAATCTGGCCACGGCGGTCGCCATCGTCCTTTTCGAAGCGGTTCGGCAGCAGAGTTAACAGCTCATCTTGCGGCCTCGCGTGACGGTATGTTCTCTTGAATAAAGAGAACGCTTGCGCGGTCTAACCCGACAAGTCCAGGTACCATGAAAACTCCATTCTTTATTGCATTGGCCCTCGCGCTGCCGTTCGCGCTGAGCGCACGCGCCGATGACCACAAGCGAAACCAAAAGCGGCAGGCGCCCGCGCAGACGCAGCAGTCGCTTTTTGAAGCCGCCAAGCAGCAAGGCACGCGAAATGTGCAGCAAGGACAGGTGCAGCAAGGACAGGTGCAACAAGGGCGGATGCAGCCTTCGAATCCCGCTTACCCGCCACATCGTGTTTCCACGGCCACTCGCGCCACGCCGCCCCGTACGGTCAACTCAAACCGGAATTACAATCGCTCCGCCGTTAACCGCTCCACTTCCAGTCGGGTTAACACCCATGACGGGCGATTCCGCGATCGGAGCCGGGGAAATAACGTGGGCGCGGCAAACAGAGTTGCACCGCAAAGGAATCACACGGATCGCCACCACGGCAACCGTCCGGTCGATCGCAATAGTTACAATCACGCCCGGCACCGTTGGGTCCGCACTTATCACAACCGGAATTGGTGGAGAAGCCACTACAACACCACCTTCGTCCTCTTTGGCGGTGGTTATTACTACTGGGACGCCGGCTACTGGTTCCCGGCCTACGGCTACGATCCCTACTACAATAACTACCTCTACAACGAGCCGATCTATGGCTACAACGACCTCGCGCCGGGAGATGTCCTGGAAAACGTTCAGATCGCCCTGCGTGATGCAGGTTATTACAACGGCGCGATCGACGGCTTGATTGGTCCGCAGACGCGCGCTGCGCTCGGTGCTTTCCAGCGCGATAATGGTCTTATTATTACCGAAGCGGTGGACGAGCCGACGCTGGATGCGCTTGGCTTAACCTAACGAGAAACCGCCGAGTAAACCTCGACGCCGATCTTTTTATTCGCGTTGGGATCGCGTTGCGTGAGCACGCAGTGATCATCTGCTTCCAACTCGAGCCTCGGTGAAAGAAAGTGGGACTCAGCGCGTTACTATAAGGGTGAGATCGTTGCCGTCGCCGCCTTCGTAGCTGGCTTGGAGATTATTGCCACCGACACTGATGACTGCGCCGTCGGGCAGGTTGTTAAAGGTGCCGTTGATTGGGCTGGCGCTGGTGTTGCTGATCAAGGTCAGGGTCAGGCCGCGTCTCAGGCGGCCCTGGGCCTGACCCGTCAGGTTCAAGGCGGCGCCGTTGATGGTGACGCCGTTGGCGATCACTTGGTCGGTGCGGG
>JAICMR010000183.1 GCA_025929155.1 Chthoniobacterales bacterium
GGATCATGCCAAGGTATTCGCCCACGAAGAACATACCGAACTTCATGCCCGAGTACTCCGAATGAAACCCGGCGACCAGTTCGCTGTCTGCCTCCGGCAGGTCGAAAGGCGATCGCCGCGCTTCGGCCACGCCCGCGGTCAAAAACAGGAGAAAACCCAGGAACTGCGGAACGACGAACCACAGTTGTTTTTGCGCCTCCACGATGGTTGACAGACGGAAGGAACCGGCGAGCAAAACGACGCCCATGAGCGACAGGCTCATGAAGACTTCGTAGCTGATCATCTGCGCCGCGGCGCGCAGTCCCCCGAGCAAGGAATATTTGCTGTCGGACGCCCAGCCAGCCAGCACGATGCTATAGACGCCGAGCGAGGACATCCCCAGAAAAAAGAGCAAGGCGATGTTGAGATCGACGACGATGATGCCCGGTGAGAAAGGCACCACGGCGAATGAGAGCAGCACCGTCACCATAATGATGGCCGGCGCGATGATGAAAACAGCTTTGTCCGCAAACGGCGGTAGCCAGTCTTCCTTGGCGAAGATCTTTATCATGTCAGCCACGACTTGCAATAGCCCGAACGGACCCACGCGATTCGGACCGTAGCGATCCTGCCAAAGCGCGAGCAGCCGGCGCTCGACCCAGATGAGCAGAGCCGCAAGACTGAGCACCATGATCAGGATTCCGGCAATCGCCGCGATGGGGTACGGACTCGTCATGGCGCCTTCGAAATCCGGCACCAAGCCGGAAGTTCTGCTCCACGCGCCGGAGTCAAACCTGCGGGAATTCCGGCGATTCCTCCAGGCAGCTCTCGCACGATCTTCAGCGGCAGGCGGTGCTTTATGCTGCCAAGATCGATCTCCACCTCTCCACCCGGTTCTTCCATGTGAAGGCTCGCGGCATCGCCGGCATTCACCGCGAGGTATGGCGCGGGAGCCAGTTCTGCGACCGCTGGGGCTCGGAGACTCAGTTCCTCGGAGCCGAAAATGTGTTCGATCGGAACCACCAGCCATTCCGCCTCACGCCTCGCGAAGGCTGCCGGGATTGTGGTGAAGTAAGCTCCGCTCTGTAACGACTCGAATAAACGAACTCCGGGATCCCCGCCCCGGATCTCATCGCCGATTTCGTTTTGAAACTTGTTCACCGCCTGGATAGAATTCCATCCAGGCGACCAGAAAAAAGGCTGTAGCGCGCCGGGTGGCTGGTCGGGAGTGCCCTCCATCGAAAAAGCGAGAGCCGAGTCGGGATCATCGGGCGGTTTGGGCTCGACGACACTTATGTTGGCGGTTATGGACGTGAGCCCGCTATAGCGATGGGGCTCGCGCGGAATCTTCGCGCCAGCCATCCGGAACTTCGAGGAAGGGGCGGCCTTTACGGCGGGAGCCAACTGGGGAAGCGCCTGCGCCAGGGCCGCGAGTAGATCATCCAACGTCGACCATGTTGGGTCGCCCAGCCATCGCCAGCTCTCCCGCACATCCGTTTGTTGCGCGAATACGGGGAAGAACCTTTGCGCACGCCCTTCGCTGCTGATCAGCGTGCCATCGGATTCCGCGAACGTGCCGGCGGGAAGAAGCAGTTCCGCCCGCGCAGTAGTATCGTTGGACAAGTGATCGAGGACAATAACGTGCTTCACGGCTCCCAGGAAACCGTCCACGAACTCATGAGGAATTCGGCGGTAGAGATCGTTTTCCAGAATGATCAGAGTTTCGCTATCACCGTCCTCGGCCACTTGGAAAGCCTCGCTGAGCGGGCGGGCTTCTATAAGCGCCAGACCAAAGCTGTTGCACTCGGGCGCGATAAAGCCCAGGGCGGCGGGACGCCCGGTATCGCATAACGCCTTCGCTACATTCGCCGCGCATTGAATCACGGACTCGGTCCGGCAACTCGGCCCGGAAATCACCACGGGCCTCTTCGCGCTCTTCAACGCGCCGGCAATGATCCGTACGAGATCCCGGAGTTCAGAGGGCAAATCCAAAACCTCGGGCGCCGCCGGGTCAACCTCATGAGCGACGGCGAAGCCCAGTCGCGCCACGTCTTCCGGTGCCGCGCGGTAAGTTTTTGTAGCGACATCATCAAGGCGAGTGGGGCCTGGCGCCGCAATGAATAGAGGGCCCTTTACACCCTGCACCGCTTCGCGCACAGCATCATCCATCCATAAGGGAATGTGTAGCTTTCCCGCAATCTCGAAAGGCTGTTGGCGCACGGCCTGGCGTAAATTGAGTGCCATGCGCGGCGAGGAGTTCGTGACGTCTTCGCCAAGGATCAGCACCGCATCGGACAGCTCAATGTCATGGAGGGACGGCGAGCGGGCCGGCCCGGTCTGGAGAATCCTGACCATCGCCGTGATCATCCGCCACTGATCGTCCGCAACGCCTGTAAAAAACCGATCCTTCCCGACCAGCGTGCGAAGCGCGAAGTTGGCTTCGAGCGATGCCCGCGGCGAGCCGATACCGATGGTCTTACCGACACTAACCAGAGACTTAAGTTTTTGGGCTGCTTCGTCGGCAGGAATGGGTTGCCCATCGAGCCGTGCTGTTCTAATCCTGTGTTCGCTATTCACGAACTCATAGCCGTAGCGCCCGCGGTCGCAGAGAAAGTAGCCGTTCACCTCGCTGTTGAACCTGGTCAAAACGCGCCGCAGCAACCCATAGCGCTCGCCAATGGTGGTATTGCAGCCGGCTCCGCAGAGACCGCAAATCGCGGGAGCCATTCGCAGATCCCATTTCCGCGTGTAGTGGCGCCTCAATGTTTTATCGGTGAAAACCCCCGTGGGGCAGATCTCCACCAGGTTACCCGCGAACTCGTTTTCGAGAACTCCGTCTTCGCTGCGGCCGAAGTAAACGGTGTTCTTAATGCCAAACGCGTTCAGGTCATTTCCTCCGGCGTATTCGCGATAAAACCGCACGCAGCGGTAGCACTGTATGCAGCGGTTCATCTCGTGATGCAGGAAAGGGCCGAGGTATTGGTTCCGAAATGTACGTTTCTCAAACCGCGTCCGGCGGTAGTCATGGCCGGTCATGACCGTCATGTCCTGAAGATGGCACTCGCCGCCTACGTCGCACACCGGACAATCGTGAGGATGGTTCAGCATCATCCCCTCGACGATCGCCGCGCGGAAAGCGACGGCTTCCGGATCGTGAATGGAGATCCGCGTCTCTTCCTTGGCTGGCGTCATACACGCCATCACGAGTTTGCCCTTGGTGTCCTTTTCATCCTTGAATTCTTTGACGGCACACTGGCGGCACGCGCCCACCGACCCGAGAGCGCCGTGCCAGCAGAAGTACGGGAGGTCAAAGCCCAACGAGAGACATGCGTGCAGCAGGTTTTGCTTTGCATCCGCTTCGTAGGGTTTGCCGTCGACGTAAATCGTTCCCATCCGGTTCGCCTATCGCCTTTGGAAAGCACAACACTGATCCTGGATGTGCCGCTCGAAATCGTCGCGGAAATATTTCAGCGCGCTCTGCAAAGGTTCCGCTGCGCCTGGTGCCAGTGCGCAAAACGTATGGCCTGGCGCCCAAAACTTGGCCTGAAACTCCAATTTCTCGAGATCTCCACTTTTTCCTTCGCCATCCTCCAATGCTTTTAGAATCTGTTTCGCCCAGTTCAAGCCGCTCCAGCATGGAGTACACCAGCCGCAGGACTCCTGAGCAAAAAAGTGAATGAGGTTCGAGACCATACCGACGGGACAGGTCTTATCGTCGAGCACGACCATGGTGCCGGTCCCCAACCGGCTGCCGGCCTGCTGTACCTCTGTGAAATCCATGGGCACGTCCAGATGTTGCGGCACCAGGAAATCGGTCGAGGCGCCGCCCGGCAGCGCACCTCGAAACTCCAGACCCTCGCGCATTCCACCGGCGTGTTCTTCAAGAATTTCGCGCATCGTGGTACCCATTGGCAGTTCCCATAGCCCGGGCCGCTTCACTTTGCCGCTCGCGCCGTAAAGTTTCGTTCCGGCATCCTTGGTGTGGCTCAAGCTCTGGAACCACGCAGCCCCGTGATTGATGATGTGAGGTACGTTCGCGAGGGTCTCGACGTTATTCACGATGGTTGGCTTGCCCCAGAGGCCTGACACCTGTGGGAACGGCGGCTTCGCACGCGGGTTAGCGCGCTTGCCCTCGAGCGCGTTCAACAGTCCGGTCTCCTCGCCGCACATATATCGCCCCGCGCTGACGTGAAGATACATCTCCAGGCCATAACCGGAACC
>JAICMR010000043.1 GCA_025929155.1 Chthoniobacterales bacterium
GCCCCGATCGACAAATGCTTTGAGCTCGTCGGTTTGATCCGGATGAACTGGCGCGGCTTTTCCGGCGGCGAGGAAGTGTGGAAGGCGATCGAGAAGTTTTTTGTCGCGCTGAAGGGAGCCGCTCGGGCGTGATCACATCGGTTTCCGGTTTCGCTTTCGGGCAGCTTCACGGGATCCCTCGACTTCGTTGCGCTTCGCTCCACTTCGCTCGGGATGACGCATGTTCTGGCTTCCTCACCGTTTCGGATTTCGGGATTCGGATTTCGAATTTTCCACCAGATGCCTGATCTGACTTTCGAAATTCTCGGGGTGGACCCGGCAGTGCGGGGATTGGCGCCGTTATTGCACTTCCAGCTTCGGGTTACGAACGAGCAGGCGGACGAGGTTATTCAATCCGTTATCCTTCAGGCGCAGATTCAGATTCAGGCGCCGCAACGTTCCTATAATCGGAGCGAGAAGGAGAAGTTGTTCGAGTTATTCGGGCCTCCGGAAGAGTGGGGCCAGACTTTACGCGCGAAGCTCTGGGGACATTCCAACACCACTCTGCGTACGTTCCGGGGCGTGACTGACACGATCCTGCCGATGCCGTGCAGTTATGATTTGAATTTGGCGTCCACGAAATTTTTCCACGGCGTCGAGGAAGGGGAGGTGCCGCTGTTGTTTCTCTTCAGCGGCACGATTTTCTACGCGGGCGCGGATGGACGACTGCAGGTGCAACAGATTTCCTGGAACAAAGAGTGCACTTACCGGATGGGCGTTTCAGTTTGGAAGGAAATCATGGATCACCATTATCCGAACCAGGGATGGCTCTATCTCGATCGAGATCTGTTCGAACGACTGGCGAGTTTCAAACGGCGCAGTGGAGTGACGAGCTGGGAGCAGGCGATCGAGAAGTTGCTCGCGGGGACGAACGAATGAATCGCGCCCTGCTCGATCAGGTGGTGAACGCCGTTCTCTACGAGGGTTACATTCTGTATCCCTATCGGCCTTCATCAAGGAAGAACCAGGTCGGCCGCTTCACCTTTGGACGTGTTTATCCGGAAGTTTACGCGGAGGCGCAGGGCGGCCGGGAGCCTTGCCTGATGCAGACAGAGTTTCTCGTGCGCACCGAATCGAAAAGCGCGATCGCTCATCTGAGCGTGCGCTTTTTACATCCGCTGGCGCGGGACATTCTGGCCGTCGCGACGGACGCGGGGTCGGGCTTCGCCGTCGTCCCGCGCCTGCAGGTGGACGACAAACTTTACCAGACGTGGCTCGAGGCCGTGGAGCGCGAGGTGATGATTCCGCCGCTGACCTTGCAAGGAGGGCAACACCTCGAACATCGTTTCCATTTTGACGCATCGAGCGCGCAGGAAACGATCAAAGCCGGCGATGGAACCGAAGCTGGCCTCATCGTTAGGCGACAGGCCGCGGTCACGGGAACTGTCGCGATCGATCTCGAGCCGCTGAAAGCCAATGCAATGAAAATCCGCGTCCGGATTTTGAACCAGAGCGCCGTGCCTAACGAACTCATGGAAAACCAGGAAGCGATTACCATGCGCACCTTGGCCTCCACTCATACGATCCTGCACGTGGCGCACGGCCAGTGCATTTCCCTGCTCGATCCCGAAGCGCCCTACGTGGGATCTGCTCAAGCCTGCAAACAAATCGGCACCTGGCCCGTGCTCGTGGGCGACGAGGCAAAAGGCGAACGCGACGTCATGCTCTCCTCACCGATCATTCTCTACGATTACCCAAAGATCGCGGCCGAAAGTCCGGGCGACCTCTTCGACGGGGCTGAGATCGACGAGATTCTTACGCTCCGCATCCAGACGATGACCGACGCCGAGAAGGCGGAAATGCGCCAAGTGGACGAGCAGGCGAGAAGAATTCTGGAGCGCACTGAGAATCTTGCGGAGGCTGACCTGCTGAAAATGCATGGCGTGATGCGAAGCGCTCGTGCCGGATTGCCTAACGACGACTTTTTTAACCCAAGCCACCCGCTGAACGAGGTCACGATTCATGGTGTTGTGCTGAAAGCTGGCGACCGTGTCCGGATTCGTCCGAAAAAGCGGGCCGACGTGATGGACATCGCGCTCAACGGCAAGATTGGGATCATCGAATCCGTCATGCAGGATCTCGAAGACGAGGTGCAATTCGCGCTCGTGCTCGAGGACGATCCGGGGCGGGATCTTGGAATGATGCGCCAGCCAGGGCACCGCTTTTTCTACCGTGCGGACGAGGTCGAGCCGCTGCCGAAATCGTAAGAAAACAGGGCGACCGCGGCATCGGTCGTCCCTTTCGCGCGGCGACGATTCCCGGGTTCTCCACAAAAATCTCTTGACCGCGCGTCTGTTGTCCAGGTATTGGACAACGTATGCCAGAGTCACTTCGAGCGCAGTTGCAGGAGATCGGTCTTCTGCCGGCGGAGGCGCAGGTTTATCTCGCCCTCGTCCGCAATGGCGCGCTCAGCGGAAGTCGCGTGGCCGCGATCGCCGGTGTGCCGCGCAGCAGCGCTTATCTCACGCTCAATTCCCTTCATGAGAAAGGATTGATCGAAGGCGGCGCGGGAAATGGCAGCCGCTTTTCAGTCGTCGCGCCGGACAAAGCTTTGCCCGCGCTCGTCCTGCAGGCCAAAGAAGCCATGGTGGCGCGCGAGGACCTGGCTCTTCATCTCGGACAAGAACTCGCCGGGCTCGTGGAACCGAGCGAAACCGCGCCGGATAATCTCGTCCAGGTGATCCGCAGCCGGCGCGGTGTGGCGGAGCGTTATGAGCGCCTGCAATTGGAAGCGCAAAAATCCAACGAAGTGTTTGTCAAAGCGCCATTTTTCGTCGCGCCGGGAAATCCGGCGCAAGAGCAGGCGGGAACCCGCGGAGTGAAAGTCAGGGCGGTTTATGAGAAAGCGGTTCTGAGCTCTCCATCCGTGAAACCGTATCTTGCCGAATGGATCGCACGCGGCGAAGAGGTGCGGATTTTCGATGGCAAACTGCCGCACAAGCTGGCCATCTTCGACCGGCGGCGGGCGCTGGTTCATCTCTCGATGCCGGGAGACCAAATGCGGACTCTTCTGATTCAACATCCAGAGCTGGCGATTAGCCTGGGCATCGCTTTCGATTCCGTCTGGTCACGCTCCAAACCCTACCAACCCAGCTCGTCTGTCGCCAGGTCACGGCGCACTAAAAACAGGAAACCAAGTCTATAGCTTTTTCACCTCCACCGTCAGAACTGAAACCATTAACCAAGGAAATAACTCATGCTTAAACATGCCCATCGCAGATCCTCCGGTCACCGCAGCAGTTTGACGCGCTGTTCAGTCATCTTGTCAGCCTGCGCCTTACTCTTGAGCGTACTTCCCTCAGGCGCCCGGAGTGATCATCAGGCACTCACAACTCCGACAAAACAAGCCCGATCCGCACCCGCGGCCCCAGCGGACGACTTCTGGCTTTCGACCGGCGGTCCGCAAGGCGCCGACGGCTTCAGTCTGACCTACAATCAAAACGGTTACCTCTTCGTTGGCACTCAGGGCGGCGGTGTGTTTCGCTCTTCCGACAGTGGCGAAACCTGGGAACCGGCAAACAACAACCTAACGAACACAAACGTGCGCGCCCTTGCGGCTAACCCAACTGGAGACGTCTTCGCCGGAACCTCTGGGGGCGTGTTTCGTTCTACCGATAACGGCGGGACTTGGACCGCGGTCAACAACGGGTTGGATTATCCTTTCGTGATCTCGCTCGCGATCAATTCCGACGGAGATATTTTCGCCGGCACACAAGAAGGCGGCGGAGTTTACCGCTCCACCGATAACGGCGAGAGCTGGACGCTGATCGACGACGGCTTGACCAATACCTATGTCCTGTCTCTGAGTATCAATCCCGATGGCGATATCTTTGCCGGGACCTATGGCGGCGTCTTTCGTTCGCTTGATAACGGAGACACGTGGACGCCGGTCAACAATGGCCTGACGGTGCCTTACATCCTTTCGGTCGTTACGGACGGCAGCGGCACGGTTTTTGCCGGCACTGACCCGATCGAAGGCGCGGGCGGCCTTTTTCGCTCGACTGACAACGGAGAAACCTGGACGCCGGCGAATGATGGCCTGGCCACAACCAATGGCATCAATGCCTTAATCCTGACTGCAAACGGCGATGTCTTTGCTGCGACCTACGGCGATGGAATCTTCCGCTCGGTCGATCATGGAGATCACTGGACTGCGGTGAACACGGGACTGAGTGATCTCTTTGTTCTCTCCTTCGCTACCAATCTGGAAGGGGACCTCTTCGCCGGCACTTACTTTGGCGGCGGCGTTTTTCGGTCGAGTGACAACGGCGAGACCTGGAGCGAAGAGAACCACGGCCTTGTCGCAACCGACGTTCGCGCTATCGCAGTCAACAACAGCAATGACATCTTCGCCGGTACCTATGGGATTGGCATGTTCCGCTCAACCGACGATGCCCAGAGCTGGGAGAAAGTGAACAATGGTCTCACCGGGCTTTACGTTCGCTCGATCGCCATTAACTCCAGCGGCGACATTTTTGCCGGGTCGGACTTTGTTGGCGGCGGTGGAGGTGTGTATCGCTCAACCGATAATGGCGAGAGCTGGACGCAGGTAAGCGGGGAAGCTATCGACACGGATGTCCGTGCACTCGCGATCAACGCCAGCGGTGTCATCTTTGCCGGTACCTATCCGGGCCGCGGCGTCTTCCGATCGACTGATAACGGCCAAACCTGGACTGCGGTGAACAACGGTCTCACCTGCACAAACGTTTACTCACTCGCGATCAACCATGACGGAGATGTCTTCGTCGGAACGGCTGGCTGCGGCGAGGGCGTCTTCCGGTCGACTGATAACGGCGACCACTGGACTTTGGTAAACAACGGTCTCACGTCGACCGATATCGCAGCCCTGGCGATCAATGATCAAGGCGACATCTTCGCCGCGACGGTGTCACAATTCGGGCAAGGAGGCGGCATCTTTCGCTCAACCGATAACGGCGCCACCTGGACCGAGACAGATAATGGAGTGACTGCGCAGGACATTAATACGCTGGCGATCAATGCCGCTGGCGAGATTTTCGCTGGAGCTCTCGGTGGAGCTTTCGTTTCCAAGGATAACGGAGAGAGCTGGAGTGACATCAGCAGTGGTCTTATTCCCCTCGCGGGCAATGTTTGGGCGCTGGCCATCGATCAGAAAGGATTCGCTCTGGCCGGGACGGCCGGCGGCGGGGTCTTCCGGAGTGTTACATCGACGGCCACAGCCAGCTGTCCACTTCCGCTCCCACGCTGGAGGAATCACCCGGAGCAATGGCCGGTGGAGAGTCTGACCCTTGGTAGTCAGACCTATGAGAAAGCGGAGCTGAGCACGATCTTGAACACGCGCGCTCGCACCCCCGGTCCGGGCGATGCAAGCCTGGCTCTCGCCCACCAACTGATCGCGGCGAAGTTGAATATTGCCAATGGATCCGATTCAACACCCGTCGCGAGCACGATCGAGGAAGCCGACGCTCTCTTGAGCGGTTATTCCGGAAAGTTGCCTTACAACGTCGATCCCGGATCGCCGGACGGCCGGACGATGCTGGGTGAAATCAAGGTCCTGAGTGCCTATAACCATGGTGAGTTAACCGGCAGTTGCGGCCAATAGCTCCGGCCGACACGGTTGGGAGTCGCTCTCCTTCGCTCAAAGGGCAGCGGGGGAGAGCAGGCCGCGGGCTCCAGCCAGTTTCGGTTGGACGCGTTGCTCGGGTCAAGTCATCCTTCACATGAGCATTCTCGTCGCGGGCATTGGAAACATTTTCTTCGGCGACGACGCGTTCGGCTGTGAAGTGGCGCGGCGATTGTCGTCTGAGCGGCTGCCTGAGGGTGTGCGCGTCATCGACTATGGAATTCGCAGTTACGACCTCGCCTATGCCATGCTCGATCCTCACGACGCCATCATCCTGGTGGATGCCGTTCCTCGAGGCGAGGAACCAGGAACGCTTTTTTTGTTGGAGCTGGACCTAAATAAATTGGACAACGCGGCGATTGAGTCCGTAAATGCCCATGCGATGAATCCGGTTGCTGTCCTGCAACTGGTCCGCTCCTTTGGCGGATCTCCCCGCGAACTATACCTCGTCGGCTGCGAACCGGCGGTCTTGGAAACGAACGAACTCGGCCTGAGTAAAATCGTGCAATCTGCCGTGCCTCTCGCGCTCGATATGATCCGGCGACTTTTAGAAAAGGTTCTCCATGAAACTCAAAACCATTAAAAACACAGCGAGAGATTGGCAGCACGAACTGCGTGACCATGTCCGTGGGAACGAAGGAGCTGGAGAGACCGCAATCCTGGCGTGGCAAATCATGGGCGGCTTGGTCGTGTTGTTCGGCGTCGCGCTCACATTGAACATGATGCCAGAGATGATGCGCTATCTTAAGATTAAACGAATGTAAGAGGCTCGCCTGCAAGCCATGCTGTTCCCCGAAAGTTTCGATAAGGAGTCAAATCGACGAGTGAAAAGTTAACGTAGGAATCTTGGCGGGTGCGCGACGAGGTTGCCGCGCCTCCGGCGCCAGCAGAACGAGAGGACCAGTATGAATGCACCTGACATGATCATGGCCGATCGGCCGCCAGACATTAAAGAGATTCACGTCGTTTGGATGACAACCGGTCTTAGCTGCGATGGGGACAGCGTCTCGATCACCGCGGCGTCCCTGCCAAGTATTGAAGACGTGGTGATGGGCGCTATTCCCGGCCTGCCTAAGGTGCACCTTCATAACCCGGTCCTGGCCTATGAAGTCGGAGATGATTTCATGCAGCATTGGTTCGATGCGGCCGCCGGCAAGCTCGAGCCGTTTGTTCTTGTTTTGGAAGGTTCTTTACCTAACGAGAGTATCAAGTCGGAAGGGTATTGGGCGGCGATGGGAACCGATCCGGACACCGGTCAGCCAATCACGACCAACGAGTGGATCGATCGGCTCGCGCCAAAAGCGACCGCGGTGATTGCGGCTGGCACCTGCGCCACCTACGGCGGAATCCATGCGATGCAGGGCAATCCCACTGGCGCGATGGGTTTGGCCGATTACCTCGGGTGGGGCTGGCGCTCAAAAGCCGGCCTGCCGATCGTCAACGTCCCCGGTTGTCCGGTGCAGCCGGATAACATGATGGAGACGCTGCTCTATCTTCTCTATCAAGTGGCCGGACTGGCGCCCGTCATTCCTTTGGACGATCAGCTTCGGCCGACCTGGCTTTTCGGCAAGACGGTCCATGAAGGCTGCGACCGCGGCGGTTACTACGAACAAGGCGACTTCGCTTACGAGTACGGTTCACCGAAGTGTCTGGTGAAAATCGGGTGCTGGGGCCCGGTTGTTAACTGCAATGTCACCAAACGCGGCTGGATGGACGGCGTCGGAGGCTGCCCAAATGTCGGCGGGATCTGCATCGGCTGCACCATGCCCGGCTTCCCCGATAAGTTCATGCCCTTCATGGATGAGCCACCGGGCGGAAGCCTTTCATCCGGGATCATCGGTACTTACGGCAAGATGATTCGTGCTCTTCGTGGGATCACGAATCGAACCGTCAACAAGGAGCCGAAGTGGCGTCACACCGGCCGACAACTTACGACCGGTTATGAAGCAAAATATTACGGTCACAACTAAACCAGGGAACACTTATGCCAGCAGAAATTGAAACAGCCCCCGCCGCCATGAAGTCGGTCGAATCCGGCGACCTGGTGGAGATGTCCTGGGATCCAGTCACTCGAATCGTCGGCAGTCTTGGGATCTATACCAAGATCGACTTCGGCGCGAAAAAGGTGGCCGAGTGTTTCAGCACTTCCTCCATCTTTCGCGGTTACTCGATCTTTATGCAGAATAAGGATCCGCGCGACTCACATTTCATCACCAGCCGCATCTGCGGAATTTGCGGAGATAACCATGCGACCTGCTCGGTTTACGCGCAGCAGATGGCGTATGGAATTAAGCCGCCGGCTCTGGCGGAATGGATCGTCAACCTCGGCGAAGCGGCTGAGTATATGTTCGATCACAACATCTTCCAGGATAACCTTGTCGGGGTCGACTTTTGCGAGACGATGGTGAAAGAGACTAACCCGGGCGTCTGGGAAAAGGCGCAAAGGACGGAGGCCCCGCACGCGCAGGATCATGGTTACCGGACGATCGCGGATATCATGCACGCCTTGAATCCCTTCGAAGGCGAGTTCTATCGCGAGACTCTTCAAGTCAGTCGATACACCCGCGAGATGTTTTGTTTAATGGAAGGCCGACACGTTCATCCTTCGACGTTATACCCCGGCGGAGTGGGAACCGTACCTTCCATTCAGGTCTTCACAGATTACCTCGTGCGCCTGACCCGTTACGCGGAGTTCATGAAACGCTGTCTGCCGTTGCATGACGATCTCTTTGATTTCTTCTACGAAGCGCTGCCCGGCTACGAAGAAGTGGGCAATCGCCGGGTGCTCCTGGGTTGCTGGGGCTCTTTTCAGGATCCGGATAGCTGTGACTATAATTATAAAACGATGGGCAATTGGGGCCGCAACATGTTCGTGACGCCCGGCGTAGTGGTTGATGGCCAGTTAGTGACGAATGACCTGGTCGATATCAACGTCAACATGCGGATTCTGCTCGGATCTTCTTACTATGAAGACTGGGCTGATAGCGGTGAGACCTTTGTCAAAACCGATCCGCTCGGCAACCCGATCGACAAACGGCATCCATGGAATCAGACGACGATCCCGAAACCGCAGAAGCGGAATTTTCCGATAACTATAGCTGGGTCATGTCACCTCGCTGGCTTGACAAGCGCACCGGCGATCACCTTGCGCTCGACACGGGCGGCGGTCCGCTCGCGCGACTCTGGTCGACTGCACTTTCCGGTTTGGTGGATGTTGGCTACGTTAAAGCTCCCGGAGACGGCAGCGTCTCGATTCGCCTGCCGAAGACAGCGACTAAGCCTGACACGACATTCACTTGGAACATTCCGAAATGGGCGAACACAATCGAACGCGATCGAGCGCGGACTTACTTCCAAGCTTATGCCTGTGCTTGCGCCTATTACTTCGTCGAGAAGGCAATGGCAGAAGTCCACGCGGGCAGGACGCAGACCTTTACCCCGTTCAAGGTGCCGGACGAAGCGATCGGCTGCGGCTTCCACGAAGCGGTGCGCGGTGTTCTCTCTCATCACATGGTCATCCGCAACGGCAAGATCGCAAACTACCACCCTTATCCGCCCACGCCGTGGAACGCCAATCCACGCGACACCTATGGTACTCCAGGACCGTACGAGGATGCGGTGCAAGGTTGCCCGATATTTGAAGAGAACGGACCGGATAACTTCAAAGGGATCGACATCATGCGAACAGTACGCAGCTTTGATCCTTGTCTGCCGTGCGGTGTGCACATGTATCTCGGCGGCGGGAAGCTTTTGAAGCAAATGCATACTCCGACCGCCTTAATGGGTCTGGCGAAGTAAGTCATGGCTAATCCCGGTGCGACGCAGGTGATGCTCGAGGCATCACCGGACGAAATCTACGACATCGAGCTCGAGCACAGCCTGCTCGAGGCTAACGAGAAACTTGCGGTCGAAAACCGAGCGCTTCTCGATCGCAAGGGCATCACGGCGATTGACTTTATGGGCGCGATTGGTTCGGGCAAGACAACGCTTATTAGCAAGCTGGTAGAGAAGCTGAAGGATCGCTTCGGCGTAGCGGTTTTTAACGGCGACGCCACGACCAGCAGTGACGCGGACGCGATCTCCGCTCAGAACGTGCCAGTTGTGCAGATCGCGACTGTCAATGGGTGTCATCTGGACGCGAATCTTGTCGGCAAAGGTCTGAAGAAGATCGATCTGGAGAAGTTGAAGATGATTTTCATCGAAAACATCGGCAACCTCATCTGCCCGGCGGAATTCCCGCTCGGTTCGAAAGCTCGCGTCGTCGTCGTGAGTGTAACGGAAGGACCGTGGATGGTGCGGAAACATCCGCACATGTTTCTCGGCTCGCAGGTTGTGGTGATCAACAAGATCGATCTCGCGGAAGCGATGGAGGTCAGCGTTGAGCAACTCAGCGCGGACGTTCACGCGCTGAAGCCCGACATCAAGGTCATTCCAACCAGCTGCAAAAATGGGATCGGCCTCGAAGAAGTGGTCGAGACGCTACTGGCGATTTAGCGGCCGCGGATGCACGAGTTTTCGATTGCGTCCGGGCTGGTCGAAAAGTTGCTTGAATTTGCCGAGGAAAATCCAGAGAAAAAGATCGTCGAAGTCCGAGTTGCGATCGGGGAATTTACCCAGGTCGAGGAGGAACAACTTCGCTTCTGCTACGATTCCATTATCACCGAGATGCCCATCGCCGGTTCGCGCCTGGTGATTGAGCGGGTGCCTGGCAAAGTAGCCTGCCCGCACTGCTCCTACAGCGGTTCGCCGAAATATTGGGAAGGAATTTTGCCGGGAGTGCCGCTGATCACTTTGCAGTGTCCCGGTTGCGGCAAGGCAGCCGTCGCGACGGAAGGCGAAGAATGTTCAGTCCGCTCGATTCGGTTCAAGCCGAGCCAGCCCTTAAGCGTGCCTCGGGACCGGCCGGCCGCCTTGTGATTTCGACCCCGATCGACGGTGTTGTCTGACGCCGGCGGAGCGAAGATTGCGGTGGTTCTGTGGTTGGACCAGGTGAAAACCAGATTCATCTTCGTAACCTTCCGGCGCGTTGTGCAGTTCGCGCGCGATGGCGGCGAGACCGAGCAACCCCAAAGTGATGGCACCTGCAGTAACGAACATACCCCTTTTATAGCAGGTCGTGGGCCAGTGTGGTTTCTAATTCTTGCCGGGAGCGAAAAATCTGATCGGTACCGTCTTGTGTTGTGGTATTTTACACATCTGTCAGAAAAAATGCTGCCGATGTCTCCAAATGAAACGTGACCGAATCAGGATCACGATTCGCGGCGCCGTTCAGGGAGTCGGGTTTCGGCCGTTCATTTATCATCTGGCGACGGAATTGAGCCTCGGCGGCTGGATTGTGAATTGCGCCCAAGGCGTCTTGATCGAGGCCGAAGGTTTGCCCGAAGTGCTTGAGCATTTTTGCCTTCGGCTCCAAAAGGAGAAACCGGCGCATGCCATCATTCAAAGCCTGGCTTCGACCAACCTCCCTCCGATCGATGAGAAACATTTCGAGATTCGCGAGAGCGATCAGGGCGGCGGGAAAACCGCTCTGATCCTGCCGGATCTCGCAACCTGCGCCGAATGCGTCTCTGAGGTCCTCGATCCCACCGACCGGCGGTATCGCTATCCCTTTAACAACTGCACACACTGCGGCCCGCGCTTTTCCATCATCGAAGCGCTTCCCTACGATCGCGTTCACACCTCGATGAAAAAGTTCACGATGTGCACGGATTGTGAGCGTGAGTACCGAGATCCGGCCAACCGCCGTTTTCACGCCGAACCGATCGCCTGCCCACGCTGCGGACCGCGCTTGCAACTTTGGGATTCGCTAGGGAAAACGCTTGCGGCGGACGATGCGGCACTCCATCGCGCGGCCGGACAGATCCGTGCGGGGAAAATTCTCGCGTTGAAAGGTTTGGGTGGCTTTCAGTTGCTCGTCGACGCGCGGGCGCACGGCGCGATCGCGCGCCTGCGGGCGCGAAAACATCGCGCCGAGAAACCTTTTGGGGTCATGTTTCCGTCGCTGGAGGCGCTTCGCTCCCAATGTCGGGTCGACGATCTGGAAGAGCGGCTCCTGCTTTCTTCGGAATCGCCTATCGTGCTCATGCAGAAACTGGCCTCGCCTGTTCCGCTCCTCGATGGCGCCGTTGCGCCTAACAATCCCAACCTCGGCGTGATGCTGCCTTACACGCCGTTGCATCATCTTCTCTTGCGCGACCTGGGTTTCCCAGTCGTCGCGACGAGCGGCAACTTAAGTGACGAGCCGATCTGCATCGACGAATCCGAAGCGCTCGAACGTCTCGGCGGCATTGCCGATTTCTACCTGATTCATGATCGGCCGATCGTCAGGCACGTGGACGACTCGATCGTGCGGGTGGTGCATGGTCGCGAAATGATCCTGCGGCGCGCGCGCGGCTTTGCGCCGCTGCCGATCGCGCTCCGGCAAGCCCAGCCGAACGTGCTCGCGCTCGGCGCGCACCTCAAAAGTACGGTGGCGCTGAGCGTCAAGCGGAACATTTTTGTCAGTCAGCACATTGGCGATCTCAGCACGCAGCCGGCCTACGATGCTTTCGCGCGAGCGGTCGCCGATCTTCCGGCTCTTTACGACGTGAAACCCGATCTCGTCGCGCACGATCTCCATCCTGAATATCTCTCCACCAGATTCGCCGTCCAGCTCGCCGCGCCGAAAGTCGCGGTCCAGCACCACTGGGCTCATGTCGCGGCTTGCATGGCCGAGAACGATCTTGAGCCGCCGCTCCTCGGCGTGGCGTGGGACGGGACGGGCTATGGTTACGATGGGACCATTTGGGGCGGCGAATTTTTTCTCGTGAAAGAAGCGTGCTGGCAACGCTTCGCTCATTTCCGGACGTTTCTTCTCCCGGGCGGTGACGCAGCGGTAAAAGAACCGCGACGCAGTGCGCTCGGGCTGCTCTACGAAATTTTCGGCGAAGAACTTTGGGACCAACCAGAGTTGCTCACAGCGTTCAGCGCGAGTGAGCAAAAAACGCTTCGCCGTATGCTGACAAAACGAATCAACGCGCCCATCACCTCCAGCGCCGGCCGTTTGTTTGACGGCGTGGCGGCGCTGGCCGGTTTGCGCGATCGCTCTTCCTTCGAGGGTCAGGCGGCGATGGAGCTGGAATTCGCGATTGATCCCATGGTCGAGGAAAGTTATCCCTTCTCGTTAGGCGAGGACGTGCCCTGTCTAATCGATTGGGCGCCGGCCTTGCGCGCGTTGCTCGTGGATCGGCGCAACCAACTTCCGGTCGGACGAATCGCCGCCCGCTTCCACCATATGCTGGGCGATGCCATCGTCGCCGTCGCGCGCCGCGCCGGGGAAAAGCAGGTGGCGTTGAGCGGCGGCTGCTTTCAAAATCGTTACCTGACCGAGCGAGTGATCGATCAACTTCGCGCCAATGAATTTCAACCTTACTGGCACCAGCGCATCCCGCCTAACGACGGCGGAATCGCTCCCGGTCAGATTTATCTCGCCGAAAAAATTCATGCGCGCACCCTGACGAATGCCCTCTAAAGTGATAAGATAGCAAGCCGAACGAGGGAGCAATCATGTGCCTGGCGATTCCCGGAAAACTCACTGAAATCACCACCGACGCCAACGGCGTCCGGATGGGAAAAGCGAACTTCGGCGGGATCATAAAACAAGTTTGCCTCGAGTACACGCCTGAGGTCGGGATGGGCGATTACGTTTTGGTTCACGTCGGGTTCGCGCTGAGCAAGGTCGACGAGGAAGAAGCGGCGCGCACCTACAAGGCGCTCGAACAGATGCAGCAACTCGGCGAGCTCGAAACACCGGACGTGCCGGATGCGCACGACGCTTTCTCCGAGACCGGCAACGAGGCGGCTGCATGAAGTATCTCGACGAATATCGCGACGAAGCGCTGGCCAAAACCATCGTCGAAGAAATTCGCCGTATTGTCACCAAACCATGGGTATTGATGGAGGTCTGCGGCGGGCAGACACATTCGATCGTAAAATACGGTATCGATCGGCTGCTGCCCGAGGGCGTCGAGCTCGTTCATGGTCCCGGCTGCCCGGTCTGCGTCACGTCTCTCGAGATGATCGACAAAGCGCTCGAGATCGCCCGCCGGCCTGAAGTCATTTTCTGTTCCTTCGGCGACATGCTGCGTGTGCCCGGATCGGAATGCGATCTCTTGATCCTCAAATCCCGAGGCGCCGATGTGCGGGTAGTTTATTCGCCGATTGATTGTCTGAAAATCGCGCGCGCAAATCCTGATAGGAAGGTCGTCTTCTTCGCGATCGGGTTTGAAACGACCGCGCCGGCGAATGCGATGGCTGTCTGGCAGGCGCAAAAGCAGGGCCTAACGAATTTCTCGATCCTCGTCTCGCATGTCCTCGTGCCGCCATCGATCAGCTCGATTTTGCAATCGCCGCTGAATCGCGTGCAGGGATTTCTCGGGCCAGGGCATGTCTGCGTCGTCATGGGTTACCGGGAATACGAGCCGCTCTCGGCCCGCTACAAAGTCCCGATCGTGATCAGCGGTTTCGAGCCGATCGATATTTTGCAAGGTACGCTCATGACCATCCGCCAGCTCGAAGCCGGCGAAGCGAAGGTGGAGAATCAATACCCGCGCGTCGTCAGTCGCGACGGAAACAAAGTCGCGCAGAATTTGATCAACAAAGTTTTCGAAGTGGGCGATCGCAAATGGCGCGGCGTTGGTTCGATTCCGAAGAGCGGCTACAAGCTGCGCTTCGAGTTTCGCGATCACGACGCGGATCGGATTTTCGACACGCGCGAGATCGACACGAAAGAACCGGAGGAGTGCATCAGCGGCCTCGTATTGCGCGGGGTGAAAAAGCCGCACGATTGCCCGGCTTTTGGAACGATTTGCAATCCGGAACATCCGTTAGGCGCGACCATGGTTTCGGCCGAAGGTGCTTGCGCCGCCTACTACGCTTATGGCAGACATTTGCAGGAGCCGTCGCTGGCTCAGGCGAGCTAGGTCATGCCCGAGACAGCCGAGACAATCGCCGACCGGCTGACCGAGCGGTTCCGGGAAAAAGTCATCCGCAAATCGGCGGAGAGCATGGAGACGAACCAGAAGTTCTTCACCCAATATGCGGACTCCTTCGACGAGATGTCGCGCGCCCTGGCGGAGCGCTTCCAGAACGGCGGCCGGCTTTTTGTGATGGGGAACGGCGGCAGTCTCTGCGACGCACTGCACATTGCGGTGGAGTTCAACCACCCGATCATCGAGAAGCGTCTCGCGTTTCCCGCGATCCCGCTCATGACCGATATCGCGGCCATGACCGCGATTAGCAACGACCTGGATTTTACTCGGGTTTACGTGAACCAACTCCGCCTGCACGCCAAGCCTAACGACATCGCGATGGTCTTCAGCTCGAGCGGCAAATCGCCCAACCTGATCTACGCGCTCGAGACCGCGCGCGAGAAAAAGATGCTGAGCGTCGCCTTCTCCGGAAAAGATGGCGGACGTTTCCCCGACGTCTCCGACTATTGCTACATCGTTCCTTCCTACAGCATCCATCGGATTCAGGAATCGCACGCCATCGCGGTGCATATTATTTGGGATTTGGTTCACATCGCGTTAGGTGCAGAGGATGTCACCTGACGAACCGGCGGCGGCGGCGGGCGCGAATTTGCTAGCTGCAAGCTGTCCGCTCCCGATCAGCGATTACAAGGAAATCGTCCTTGCGCACGGGAGCGGTGGAAGACTCAGTCACCGGCTGATCGATCAGGTTATCCTGCCAGCATTTCGGAATGACCTGCTCGCGCCGCTGCATGACGGTGCGATCTTTTCGTTAGGCAGCGCACGCGTTGCTTTCAGCACGGATTCCTATGTCGTTAATCCAATCTTCTTTCCCGGCGGCGATATCGGTAAACTCGCCGTGCACGGCACAGTCAACGATCTCGCGATGTGCGGGGCTCGGCCTCGTTACCTCTCGGTCGGTTTCATTCTCGAAGAAGGATTGCCGATGGAAGATTTCTGGCGGGTCGTGCAATCGATGCGCACCGCGGCCGACGGAGCCGGTGTGCAACTTGTGACCGGCGACACGAAAGTCGTTGATCGCGGAAAGGCCGACAAGATTTTCATCAACACTGCCGGTGTCGGAGTCGTGCCTGAGGGCGTCGAGATTCATCCCACGCGCGCAGAAGTCGGCGACAGGATTTTGCTCAGCGGCCAGGTTGCGGTGCATGGCATTGCGATCATGTCGGTCCGTGAGGGATTGGAATTTGAAACCGAGATCGCAAGTGATTCGGCGGCATTGAATGGACTGGTCCACGAAATCCTGCGCGTGTGTCCGAACGTGCATGTGCTGCGCGACCCGACCCGCGGCGGCGTCACCAGTTCGATGACCGAGATCGCGCTTTCCGCACAGGTCGGCATTCATCTGGATGAAGCCGCCGTTCCGATCAGCGAAGAAGTAAAGGGCGCGTGTGAGATCCTCGGGCTCGATCCACTCTATGTTGCGAACGAAGGAAAATTGATCGCGCTCGTGCCGGCCGGAGAAGCCGATAAAGTGCTGGGAGCGATGCGCGCCCATCCGTTAGGCACAGAGGCGGCAATCATCGGTAAAGTCGTCGCGGAGCATCCGGGCTTTGTCACGATGAAGACGCGCGTCGGCGGGACGCGGGTGGTCGATATGCTGACGGGCGAGCAGTTGCCGCGGATTTGTTAGGGCCACCTCCCGCGCCCTCCTGAGCGGAGTCCCACCTCGTGGGCGGAGTCTAGAGATGCCGTGGAGCCACGGCGAATTAGTCACTTCTTTGCATATGTCCTTCCCTTGCTGCTTCACGGGATCCCCCGTTCCGCTCCACCCGGAACGACGGAGAAGCGGAACACACATGTGTATGTTAGGGGCAGGATGAAACGCGTTTTCGGATTGGAAACAGAGTACGGCATCACTCTGGATGGCGCCGAATCGCTCGATGTGGTTGCGGACTCGATCGAACTGGTGCGCGGCTACACCGAACATGGCGCACATATGAAGTGGGATTATGAGCTGGAGGATCCGCATCGCGACGCGCGCGGATTTCGCGCGAAAGAGTTGCTTCAGGACACGGATGAATCGGCCTATTTCGAGATCGACCGGAAACGGCCGCTGAGTTTCGAGGAAATAAAAAGTGATCTGGTGCTGAGCAACGGCGCGCGCTTGTACAACGACCACGCGCATCCTGAGTACTCAACGCCGGAATGCACCAGCCTCCGTTCGCTCGTGGCGCAGGATAAGGCCGGCGAACGAATCCTGATGGAATGCGCGCGGCGTCGCAGCCTGAAGTTGCCTAACGATCAGGAGGTGCAGCTCTACAAGAACAACACTGACTTCTCGGGTCACAGCTATGGTTGTCATGACAACTATCTCATGGACCGCAAGGTGCCGTGGGAAAGGATCGTTTCCGGCGTGCTGCCCTTTCTGGTGAGCCGGCAGATTTTCGCCGGGGCGGGTAAGATGGGGATCGAAGCAGAAAGCGCGGCCGGTCAGCCGGGTATCTATCAGATATCACAGCGCGCGGACTTCTTTGCGGTGCTTGTAAGCATCGATACGATGAATCGGCGGCCGCTGGTCAACACCCGCGACGAACCGCACGCCGATGCCCGACGCTACCGCCGATTTCACGTCATCATAGGTGACGCGAACATGAGTGAGTGGGCGACCGCGATGAAAGTCGGAACGACGGCCCTCATCCTCGACTTGATTGAACGCGACTTGGCCCCGCAGATTGAGCTGGCCCAACCGATCGAGGCGATCAAGTCAATCAGTCGCGATCAGACTTATGACTGGATCATTGAGCTTCGCGATGGGCGGAAGATTTCTGCAATCGAAGTGCAGCGTCTCTACCTCGTCGCCGCGCAGCAGGCGCTGGCGGATGACGACTCGGAAACTGCCTGGCTTTTACAGGAATGGGAGACGGTCTTGAACGATCTGGAACGCGACATCACCCTTTGCCGGGACCGAATTGACTGGGTGGCCAAGAAGGAACTGCTGACTGCCCTGCAGCAGGAGGAAGACTTAACGTGGAGCGATCCCTGGCTGCAGTCGATCGATCTGGAGTACCACAATATTCGGCCCGAAGCGGGACTTTATCACGAATTTGTGCGGCAGGGCACGATGCGCCGCTTCGTGACAGAGGAGGAAATCAAGCAGGCGATCTTCGCGCCTCCAGTAGAGACGCGAGCCTACTTCCGCGGTCGAGCCGTGGCGCGGTTCAACGACCGGATCAAAACGATCCAATGGGATGAGATCGTGTTCGAGGAGGAAGGGGAGATGCGGACGATCGCCCTGCCTGAAGTAGCGATCGATGACCGGCTCGAGAAGCTGAGCGCGGCGGTGCGGGATGCGGCGAGTTATCCCGACTTTATCAGCTCGGCAGCCGCTTTGTAAGATAACTTACAAAGCGGCCCCGAAGCGAAATTGACACGATTACTTGCCTTGAGCTTTCCGGCGCGCGGCCCAGCGGGCTTTCATCATTTGGGAGAGCTTTTTGCGACCGGCGTCGCTGATGCCTCCGCCCTTCTTGGAGGAGGCACTCTTTGCGCTCTTCTTGCTCGAGCTGGTGTTACCGGAGCTTGTTTGACTGCCGCCGCTATTCCCGGCACTAGCCGCTTTGGCCCGGGCCCAACGCGCACGCGCCGCCGCGGCGATTCGCTCCCGTCCTTCTGGAGACATCGACCCGCGCCGACCTCCCCGTTTCTTCGTTGCTGTTGAGCTGCCACTGGTCGTCGCAGCGGAACTGCTACTGGAGCGGCCGGAACCGCCCAGCAAGCTATTGAGCCGATTTTGCAGTTGGTCGATTTGCCGTCTTACGGCCACTGCTTCTTCCAATTGGTTAACAGATAAGTCCATGGCGAGTTATAAGCCAAGCTGAAGATAGAGCAAGTGATGATTTCACTGACTCAGCAAGATTTTGTAACTCGAACAATAACTTTCCAAGAACGCCTTAGCTGCCAGTCGGCGCCCTAATTTTTACCAGAACCTAACGACTAACGGGCCAAGGATTTTCCCAGCTCAACTCCACGCGATCAGGCGTAATTCGTGCGTTTGCATCAGGTGAGGATAGGTGGGCACGACACGCACGCTGAATCCATACGTGCCGCTCTCAGTCGCTGGAATGGAGCCTTCGTAAAGGTAATCTCCGTTTTCACCGATCGCTTCTGTCTGGGTCAGAACCGTGGCAGTTGCGTTCCGAAGAGCGTCGTTCTCGGCTTCCCCGTGGTACGCTTCCACCCGCACATGTTTGGGACTGACTGCGCCAAGGTGGATGCGAGCCGCGAGGCGCAGTGCTTCACCGACGTGAATATTCTGACGATCCGGATTCCCAACCTCTATGTCGGTAATTTGCACTTGCGGCCAATCCTTTCGCATCTGTGCTTTGAAACGACTCAGCTCCGTCGCCGCGCGCCGGTCATCGCGGGAGAATTCCATGTGCGCTTTGGCCGCCGGAAGGTAGAGCCGTTCGGCGTATTCCTTCACCATCCGGTGAGTGTTGAAAGTGGAAGTAACGCTTCGGATCGATTCGCGCATGAGCTGAAGCCAGGCGAGAGGCAATTTGCCATCCGGCTTTGCGTAATACAGCGGAACAATTTGGTTTTCGAGTAATTGATAAAGACTCGAAGCGTCCACCTCATTCTGGAAATCGATTGTGCCGTCATCGATTTCCGCGCCGATCGCCCAGCCATTCTTGCCGTTGTAACTTTCGCGCCACCAGCCATCGAGCACGCTGAGGTTCAGTCCACCGTTCGGCGGCAGCTTCATTCCACTCGTCCCACTGGCCTCAAGCGGCCGTAAAGGGTTATTTAGCCAGAGATCAACTCCCTGGACGAGCCGGCGCGCGATATAAGTATCGTAGTCTTCCACGAAGACGATCCGATTATGGAAGCGGGACTGGCGCGTCAGGCTGTAGACTTCCTGAATCAAGGCCTTCCCGCCCTCGTCGCGCGGATGGGATTTACCCGCAAAGATAAATTGGACGGGTCGCGCGCTATCATTGAGCAGGCGATGCAAACGATCCGGATCGCTAAAAAGCAGCGCGCCGCGCTTATAAGTCGCGAAGCGGCGGGCAAAGCCAATCGTCAGGATCTCCGGATCGAGCATCGCGTGCACCGCACGGATATCCTCGGGCGATTGGCCCAACCGCTCGCGCCGCACTCGCACGCGATTGCGCACGAAGTTAATCAGCCGCAGCTTTAACTTCTGGTGAGTCTCCCACAGCTCCGCGTCCGGAATGTCGATGACTCCGCGCCAGAAGTCTGGCTCCGTCAGATGTTCTTCCCAGTCCCCGAGGTAGTTGGTGTAAAGAGTGGAAAACTCCGGAGCCATCCAAGTCTTGGTGTGAATGCCATTTGTGATGCTGGTAATCGGCACTTCATGAGTGGGGACACCCGCCCAGACATCTTTCCAGAGCCCCTGGCTCACTTCGCCGTGCAATTTGCTAACTCCGTTCGCATGTCGGCTCGTGCGCAGCGCAAGGATGGTCATGCTGAAATTCGCGACGGGATCGACCGAAGTTTGGCCGAAGTGAAACAGCTCATCGAACGAGATATTCAGGTGCGCCGCGAGTGTATCGAAATAGCGCACCATCATCTCGCGCGGAAAGGCATCATTCCCGGCTGGAACCGGCGTATGGGTGGTAAAGACGTTCGCCGAAGCGACCAACTGTAGCGCCGAGTAGAAATCCAGGTTTCTTTCCGTGACTTGCCGCCGGATTCTCTCCAGCGAAAGGAAGGCCGAGTGACCTTCATTCATGTGAAAGACTTCCGGCGACAGCTCCAGCGCATTGAGAGCTTTTACGCCGCCGACCCCGAGCACGATCTCCTGGCGCATTCGCATTTCCAGATCGCCGCCATATAGCTCCGCCGTGATCAGGCGATCTTCCGCTGAGTTCTCGGGAATATCGGTATCGAGCAGATAGAGATCGATCCGGCCAACGTGGAGCCGCCAGATCTTCGCACAGACTTCACGGTCGAGCAGCGGCACAGCGACCAGCAACGCCTGATCGTCCTTTCGCACTTCCTGGATCGGGAGATGATGAAAGTTTTGGTTGAGACTGATTGCTTCCTGCCAACCGTCCTTATTGATCTGCTGCTTGAAATAACCGTGCCGGTAAAGCAGCCCGACCGCGACGAAATTGAGATCAAGATCGCTCGCCGACTTACAATGATCGCCGGAGAGAATGCCCAGGCCGCCCGAGTAGTTTGGGATTGATTCGTGAAAACCGAACTCAGCCGAGAAGTAGGCAATCGGTTTGCTGAACGCGCGCCCCGCGCCTTTTTTCCCATAGGTATCCTTCCGCGCGAGATACTTTCGGAAAGCGCCGTGCACTTCGGCCAGATCGCGCAGGAAAGTTTCATCCTTGGCCACTTCGATCAGCCGCGCCTGGCGTGAGAGCTGGAGCATGCGCAACGGGTTATGATTGGTCACATCCCAAAGCTCCGGATTAAGGTGGCGGAAAAGCCGGCGCGCGGAAGGTTCCCAGGTCCACCAAAGATTGAAGACGATCTCGCGGAGCGGCTCGAGCTGCGCGGGTAAATTAGGAACGACGTTGTAAGTCTGAATGTTTGGCATAAGGAGACGGCTAGGCAGGCAAAAGAGAAAATTCGTTTAGGAGGAAGAATAGCAGCAAACGTTCCTTCATTGGACGGTGCAGCGGTTTGCAAAGATTATCCCGACCAGAAGGCCGGTCAGAAAGCCGCAAAGATGCGCGCCCAAACTGACCTGCGGCACCAGCAGGTCGAAGATGGTTTGAAAGAAGACGATCGCCAGAATCTCCAGCAGCCGGCGGCCTGCGAGCGGTGATTGCCGATGTCGCAAAAGCAGCCCGGCGGACATGCCGATCACACCCATGACGCAACCCGACGCGCCGACTAACTCCTGCGCCCGTGTCAGGCCGATTGCATAGAAAAGCACTACGCCGCCACCGGAGCCGAGGCCACTGATGAGATAGCCGATCGCAAACCGGATGGAACCAATCATCCGTTCCAGCGCCGGGCCGAGAAGGTAGAGCGCATAGAGGTTCACGGAAATGTGCAGGAACCCGTAATGCAGGAAGAGAGAAGTGGGCAGACGCCAATATTGGTGACCTGCCGCGACGACGTTGGTTTCGAGCGCCCCGAGGCGACGGAGCACCCGGTCGTTGGTCGAGCCGCCCAGCGCCAGTTCCGCGCAGAACATCGCGATGTTCAAGCCGATCAGGATCCAAACGGCAACCGGCCGCGTCGGACGCTTTGCGGGCAGGTTGTGTTCGCCGCCGGTTTCAGCCACGAGACGGTCGAGCAGCCTCGCGGTCGCGGCGCTGGGCCGTGCGACCGGCATTTCCTTTGCCCGCGCCAGCCGCTGCTCCAGCGCGCGGTCCAGAATCGCGTCACTGGTCTGACCGCGGAGCCTCGTTAGGCGCGCGATCGCGGGATCCGTTTTTCCGGCAGTCAACTCCGCCGTCCCGATCCAAAAGTCCTGGTGCGATCGCGGCCAGCGTTTGAGCGGCCCTCGCATCAGCCTAACGACGCCGTCCTGGCGTCCGCAAAAGGCGAAGAGATAAAGCAGCTCCTGCGCAAAGCTGAGCGAGACAACAGAACGATGCTCGAGCATCTGATTGCGCATCGCGAAGCTCCATGCTAAATCTTCCAAGGCGCCCATCTCGCCCAATGCGCGCAGGTAGAGTGCCCGCACCGTCGGGTCGCTTGTCACCTTCAAATCGCGACGAGACCACGAGAGGAGGCCGTCCCAATCTTCTTGTAGCGCGAAGCGCACCGCAGTCGCCGCGCGTCCGGCCGCGATTGAATCGGAATGCGCGGCGAGGGACGTGAGCGCGACTGAGAGGTGGCCGTTCCGGGCGAGTTCCAACGCAGAAGTCAGACGCAACAGTTCATCCGACTGATGCCACGGATGGAGCGTCTGCCTAACGATCGCAAGTTGCTTGGCGGCCCAATAGCGTTTGTTGATCAGCAGATTCGCGGCCTGACGTTCTGCGACGGAAGGCGCGAGCAGGAGCAACGCCCACGCGACCCCCGCGACATACCCTGCGATTGCCGGCAGAAGCAGATAGCTGATGCCACCTACGAGCAGCACGGTAATCGCCGCCGTCATCCAGCCGGCGGGTCGGTCCCGCCCGAGCCGCGCGAGCCGCCAGATCAGGACAAGCGGCGACGCGGTCGCGATGAAGAGCAGAATGAAATTCAGGTCGAGCAAAACCGGGAAGGAAGTCGGTTATCGAGAGCGGGTTTGTCAATTGCCCCCCGCCGGTTCATAAAGGCGAAATGGAACCGATGCGCCTGCTCATGACCAACTATCTTGATGTGATTTCATCCTGGTGTTTCTGGGCCGTGCCGGCCTGGCGGAAATTGCAGGAGCGTTACGGCGAGCGGGTTGATTTTCGCTGGAAAATCGCGCTGATGGATAAGAGCGGCCTGCCGCCCACACGCGAGGCGATGGACTGGTATTATCGGCGGAGCGGGATGTTGATGCGCTCGCCGGTGCGGTTGCGCTCCGACTGGCCGGAATTCGACCGCGAGGAATATCCGGAGCCGAATTGTGTCGCGGAAGCCGCGCGGGAATTTGGCGTGGAAGATGATCGCGTCTGGCTCGCACTCTCGCGCGCCGAGCTGCTCGATGGGAAGAAAATTTCGGAATGGCAGGTGGCTGCGGAGATTGCCGCGCAGGCTGCCGGTCTCGACCAGACAAAACTGCTCGAGCGCGCCAAATCCCCGGAGATCGAAGCGCGCATTCGCCTAACGACGCAGGAGTTTCACGACCTCCAGGTGACCCAGCGCCCCACCTTTGTGATCGATAGCCCGATCGGCGATCGAGCGATCTTCTCCGGCTTCGCCAGATTTGCGCCCCTCTCCGCGACGCTCGATGCGATGATCGAGGATCTCGTCGGCTACGAAGCGCACGCGGCGCATTTCGGAGAGCCGCCATCGTGAAGCCAGGTTTGGAATCCGGATCGAAACATTATTCGACGTTTGAACTGTCGAAGATTTGAATTTCGCCGATTTAAACCTCTTTCAGCTTCCGACTTTCACGATTCGGATTTCAGAGGAAACGCCTTGCGACTTCCGTGATGTCGGATACAACTTCCCCTCGGCCCGGGCGTTGCCGCGGGCCGATCAGCACGCTGCTCGCAAGCGCGCCGATTTTCCGAGTGCGCCGTCTCCCCAGGGAGCCGACGGAAGGTGCGAGCAAAACAAGAACGACGGCGCCAAATTCACTCGATGTCGCCGGCCGGGAGATAATTAATTCTGCAACAACAAATTCGTGTTAACGGCCGGATTCGCGCGCGCGAAGTCCGGGTCATTTTAGGCGCGACCAGCGAGCAACTCGGAGTGATGAAACTCTCCGAGGCCATCAAGCGGGCCCAGGGCATGGGAATGGACCTGGTGGAAGTCGCGCCCACGGCCAATCCGCCTGTTTGCAAAATCGTCGATTTCGGAAAATTCCGTTACGACATCTCGAAGCAGATCAAGGACAAAAAGGCGTCGGGCACGAAACTGAAGGAAATTAAATTTCGGGTCAATATCGACGACAACGATTACCTGACGAAGATCCGGCACGGCGAGAACTTCCTCGACAAGGGAAACAAGGTGCGCGTGCAACTGCAGTTCCGCGGCCGGGAAATGGCGCACCAGGAATTTGGAATGCAACTCATGCACAAAGTGCGGGACGATCTCGCGACGATGGCGCAGGTCGAGATGGAACCGAAAGCGGCCGGCCGCAACATCACGATGACGCTCTCGCCCTTGCCGACGAACAAACGCAAGCGTCGTTACTCGTTGCCCGACGAAGAGCTCGAGCCTGACAAGGACATCGAGGACGAGACGGAAGAGTAGGCGCGCGGAGGACTATCTCACCGCGACATTGCTTGTCGCGCCCTCCTCCGGCTGCGAAAGCGCCGCGTCAATACGTTGCGTTCGGATTTTCATCCGGAACCGACGATAGCGTGACAAGAAACCTTGAAGCATGAGTCGACCGGATGTTGCCTAACGAAATCGCCTAACGCCTTGCGAATCACTCGCCGTCTACGCGGCTCGGGATGACAACTCGTGTGCGCGTTGCCCAAGATAACCCGCGGCCCGAGGGATCTAGATCTTCCTCCGCAAA
>JAICMR010000084.1 GCA_025929155.1 Chthoniobacterales bacterium
AGACTCGCCCGGCGGTCCGCCGTAATGCCCGAAGTAGTTGTGGCCGGGAGAGGTGAAAATTTGCTCAATGATCACGCGCTCAAGCTAGTGAGGCGCGGGCAACGGAGCAAACCCTGTTGGGACCGGCGCCTCGCGTGCTGGTTTTGGTGCCTCGCCAAAACGAATTTCATTTCTTAGCTCGCAGGTGAAGCAAAGTTCGCCGGCTTTGCGGCGAGGCTGCCGCAAAGAGCCCTGGAGTGCTCCTGCGCTCCCCAGACGCTTGCACTCGCTTCCTGCTCCACGGACCTTGTTCTTCCGCATGAGAACCGTTTGGCGCGTCTTCGCTTATCTGCGCCGCTATCCCTGGATGGCGGCCGGCACGCTGGCCTGCGCCGTTGTCAGCACCGTAATGGTAATCGTCTTCCCGGCGGTCACGAAGTTCCTGATCGACGATGTGATCGCGGGGCACCGGCCGGAGTTGCTTCTGCCCATGGTGGGCATCGCCCTGCTCGCCTTTTTCCTCCAGGATGGGTTGAACGCGCTCCGCATCTTGCTCAACAACAGCTTCGAGCAAAAAGTGATTTTCGATCTACGGAGCGATCTCTTCCGGCACATTGAGCGGCTCCCGTTGCGCTGGTTCGATAACCGCGCGACCGGCGACCTGATCACCCGCGTGGTCGAGGATGTGAATTCTGTTGAGCGCGTGCTGATTGACGGAATCGAGCAGGGTGTGGTCGCCGTCTTGCAGGTCGTGATTGTGGTCGCGACGCTCTTTTATTTCAGCGGCACGCTGGCTTGGTGCGTGCTCGTGCCGGTGCCGTTGCTCCTCGGGGGCGCGCTCACTTTTACGCTGACTGGACCGAAACGGTATCGTCCGCAGCGGCGCGCGGCTTCGGCGCTGAATGCGCTCCTGCTCGACGATCTCGCCGGGATTCGGCAAATCAAATCATTCGTTAGGGAAGAAACCGAGCACGCGCGTTTCAACCGCGCCAGCAACGCCCTCCGGGAAACAACGCTCCGGGTCATGAAAGCGTGGGCGCTCTACAGTCCCTCGATGGATTTTGTGAATTCGTTAGGCCTGGTCCTCGCGATTGGCTTCGGCGGGCGCGCGGTTTTGCACGGAGAAATGCAAGTCGGTTCGCTCGTCGCGTTCATTACGCTGACGCGCTTTCTCTATGAACCGATCACGCGCTTGCACCAGTTGAATCAACTTATCCAGGCGGGTCGCGCGGCGGGCGAGCGCGTCTTCGAAATCCTTGACCAGCCGGAAGAGCCTGGGCTCGGCGGAGGGGGAACGGTCGAGCGGATCGCGGGGGAAATCCGCTATGACGACGTCAGCTTCAGCTATGGCGAAAACTTGCCCGCACTCAGCAACGTGAGCTTTCGAGCGGAGCCAGGTGAGACCATCGCGCTCGTCGGCGCGACGGGAGCGGGCAAATCGACCCTCGTAAACCTGCTCACTCGTTTCTACGAATTCACCTCGGGCTCAATCACGATCGATGGAAAACCGATCCGCGATTTCCAAGTGCAGGCCCTCCGGGAAATGATCGGCGTCGTGACACAGGAGAGTTTTTTGTTCAACGGCACAATCCGCGAAAACCTGCTTTTGGGACGACCGGACGCGACCGACGAAGAACTCTTCGAAGCGGTCGAAGCCGCCAGGGCGCGGGCTTTCATCGATCGCCTGCCTAACGGATTGGGGAGTGTGGTGGGCGAGCGCGGAGTGAAGCTGAGCGTAGGCGAAAAGCAGCGGCTCTCGATTGCGCGCGCGCTTTTAAAAGATCCGCCGATTCTGATTCTGGACGAAGCGACCGCGAGCGTGGACACGGCGACGGAACGGCTCATCCAGGAAGCTCTCGAGAACCTGATGTTCCATCGCACCTGCATCGTAATCGCGCACCGACTTTCGACGATCGTGAGGGCCAACCAGATCCTGGTCCTCGATCACGGCCGGATCATCGAACGTGGAACTCACGAGGAGTTACTGTCGTTAGGCGGAAAATACGCGCGGCTCTGTGAGCAGAGTTTTCTCGACGCGCCCGGCGACAGTGGCGAGGCGGAAGTGGAACTGGCGGCGACCTAACAAACTAGACCAGTTGGGAGCAGCCGACGACCGTCTGCAAGAGAACCTGGGCGATCTCAAGACGGTTCGTTCTCCTCTTCAGGAATCGGCAGCAGCTTAACTCGGCGCGAAAGAAGAATGCGAGAGCCAGATAAGCGATCTTGTTAGGCTAAGGAGACGCGCGAAGAGTCGCCCGGTGTCTGGCGCTGCTGCGGGAGAATTAACGGATGATCGTCTCGATTATCCGTTAGGCGTAGCGGTCGGGGACGTGGCCACCGGGGAGGAGCCGGGCGCGCCAGGGATGGCAAGCGTTTGCCCGATCTGCAGTTTCCGGTCGTTCTCGATGTGGTTGAATTTCTGCAAATCGGCGATCCCGACGTGGTATTGCTTCGCGATCGAAGTGAGAGTTTCTCCCTTCGTCACCACATGGGAATTGCCATTGCCGGCGGGAATCGGGGTCGCCGCGGTTTCCTCTGGCACGCCGACCAGGGCAGGATTCGCGCCGGCTTTCGCGCGCGTGACTTCCTGCTGGAGCTTCAGGATTTGCTGCGAAAGCGCGTCGATTTTCACGTTCTGCTCGTCGATTTTTTTGCTCAGGGCTGCGAGCTCCGCGGCCTCGGAATTTGCTGGCGTCTGAGCCGGTGCAGGCGCGGCCAGGAGCGTGCAGGAAACCAGCACGAGACACAGAAAGCGAAGGCGCATCATGGGCCAAAGCTTGGCATCCTTCCCCGGGGCTGGCAAGCCGGCCCAGCTTGCGTTTCGGCACTTTCGCCGTAGCGTTTTACCATGCCTGAGCGGACGGAAAAACCGGTGGCGCCTGTGCCGTGGGGACCGCAACAAGGAGACGGCGGCGGGCCGAAATCACCTGATGTGTCACGACCCGACACGCGCGATTTGCTGAAGAAAATGCGCAAGGTGGATCCCAACCAATCCAAGCGCTATCGGCAGCGCACCGGGCAGTGACGCCGGATTCGTTAGGCGCGGCGGTTTCCATGGATTTCCCCGCGCTTTTGCGGCGGCACGGGTTATTGAACGAAGCTCCCATCGCGCGGTCGTTAGGCGTGCATTCCGCGCCGGCCCATTTCACGCCGACGCAGGCGACGACGATTCTGGCGTTCAAATTTACCGGCGGCGTTCTCGTCGCGGGCGATCGTCGTGCGACGGCGGGTAACACCGTCGTTTACGATCGCGCCGACAAGGTGCTCGAGATCGATCGCCACTCGATTATGGCGATCGCAGGAGTTCCGGCGACCGCTTGGGAAATGGCGCGCGTGCTTGAACATTCGCTCCAGTATTTTCGTCGCACGCAATTACAGGAGATGAGCGTCGACGGAAAAGTCCGGGCGCTCTCGAAGCTGTTGCGCGACAACTTTGGCTTCGTCATGCAAGGCGTCGGCGTCGTCGTGCCGATTTTCGCGACCTTCGACTTCGCTGGCGACGGACAGCCACGGCTCTATTTTTACGACGCGATGGGCGCGAATTTCGAAGTGACGGAATACGCCGCGACCGGATCGGGTTCACCGGCGGTGCGCGGGGTTCTATTTTACGAGAATCGGTGGGGGAAAAAGTCGCTGAACAAGTTGCGCGAAGAAGATGCGGTGACGCTCGCGCTCCGTGCGCTCGACACGGCGGCGGAAGCCGACACGGCAACCGGCGGAGTGGATCGGCAGGGGCGGATTTTTCCGGTCATCAAAATCATCTCGCGCGACGGAATCAAGACCCTTGGCGAGGAACAGATCGCCGAGCGCTTTAAGAAAACCGTGGCATGACGGAAGAGCCTTACCGTTGGGTCGAGGCGATCGCGAACCGCCGCGAATACATCGAGACGCAGCTCGCGCCCGGAAGTCCGATCGCGGCGTTGACTTACCAGGATGGGATTTTGCTCGTGACGGTCGGGCAGGCGCGGCAGAAACTGTTCGAGATTTACGACCGGATCGCGCTCGGCGCGATCGGACATCCGGGCGACATCGAGCGGCTGCGGATGGCGGCGATCGAGCTCGCGAGCACGGAAGGATTCACCCGCTCGGCTGCGGATGTTTCGCTGCGGCGGCTGGCGTTTTATTCGCTCAGCCCGCTTTTGAAAACGGCTTTCGAGCAGGTATATGGCGCGCCTTATCTGGCGCGGATGATTTTCGCGGAAGTGGGCGCGACTCCGGCGGACGATCTTTTTCTGCGGGTGGAATACGATGGCGCGATCGCGGCGCATGGGCCGAAACAGCCGAGCTTTTGCGCGATCAGCGGCACGACACGCGGGACCGAGGCGATGGAGGAACAGCTGGCACGCGATCACGATGCTGGCGCGACTCTACGCCAGGCGATGAAAGTCGCGCTCGATGCCTGGACTGTGGGCAGCCTCCAGGCGAGCCAGGAATCCGCCGAATTGCCGTCGCACCCGAAATTGCTCGAACTGCGCGAGGAAAAACTGCGGAATGCGACGATCGAAGCCTGCGTCCTGGAACGCGCTGGCGCGACTGCGATTCGCTACCGGCAACTGACGGGCGACGAGCTGAAAACGCTCGCCGCCTAACGATCGGAGAGGTGACATGCTGCGGCGCATTCTTCCCTGGATCGGCCTGCTCCTTCTGGCGACTTCGTTTCTTACTTTCCTCGTAATCGCGCCGCCGGTGCGACAGGAAGTCCAGGAACCTCGGGCGCCGACGCACGGAGCAACCAAACCCTTTGTTGTCGTGCTCGATCCGGGACATGGCGGACGCGATTCGGGTGCCATGTGCGGCAACGTGATGGAAAAGGATCTCACCCTCGATGTTGCCCGCCGGGCCGAGATGCTGCTGCGCGCCTCCGGGTATCGGACCGTGCTGACGCGCGATTCCGACCATTATCTTTCTCTGCCCGAGCGCGCCGCGGCCGGCAATGATGAAGACGATTCGCTTTTCATCAGCATCCACTTCAACGACGGCGAACGCGCCGCGGCCTCCGGCGTGGAAACCTATTTCGCGGAGCGCCAGCGAACGGCCAATCCCGGCCTGCTGAGTTGGCTGGGCTTTTTCCGCTCGGCGACGGAAGCACAACCGCTCCTCACGAAGAGCGAGTCTCTCGCGCGTTTTTTGCAGACGGCGCTGGTCGAACACACGCAGGCGGTGAATCGCGGAACGAAGGCCGCCCAGTTTTACGTGATCAGAAATGTTCGGCATCCGGCGGCGCTGGTGGAAGGCGGCTTCATCACGAATCCGGCGGATGTGACAAAGCTGACGACGGCGGAGTATCGCCAGCAGATCGCCTTTGCCATCACGGAAGGGATTCACCGTTACCGGGAGGTGCTCCGGCCAAACGACCCGAAACTCGCCCTGGCCGGCGCAGCTGAATAATCACCAGAAATGAAGCGTCGGAACGTGCTCATGAAACAGATCCGCTGCGCGTTTTTCGTCCTGCTCTTCGCCGGTCTCGCGACGGCGGGCGCAGATCAAACGACGTCGGCGGTGCAGCAGGCGTTGAAAGACGGCGGGTTTTACTACGGCCAGGTCACCGGCCAAAAGAGCGCGGATACGACGGCCGCACTCCGGCGCTACCAGATTCGCAACGGATTGCAGATCACCGGCGAGATCGATGCGGAGACGCTCCGTTCGTTAGGTTTGGGAAGTGGCAGAAGCTCGGCCACGCCGCCGTCGGTGCGTCAGGCGCCGGCCGCACCGGCGGTGCCGCCCGCGGACGCTCAACCGGAGCCCGAGAACGATGCGCCGCAACGCGGAAGGGTTTCCCCCCCCGCGGCAGCGCAACCGGGATTTGCCGGGCCTGATATGCGAGGCTTGCCGGCGGCGCGTGGGGTTTTCGCCGGGACACCTTATGAGATGGCACCTCCGGATTTGCAACGGCACGTGATCGTCGGCGCGCAGCTTTTGCTCGCCCGGGCGGGCTTTTATCGAAGCGGTGTGGATGGAGTCTTTGGGCCAGGAACGGCCGCCGCGGTGCGCGCCTTCCAAACGCAATCGGATTTGCCGGCCGACGGGCGACTGAACATGGATACGCTCGGCGCGCTCGGCCTCTTGCCGGGTCAACACGGCCCGCGTCTTCACCCGCGCCGCCGCCCGTTTCTCCGGCAGCCGATCTATCGCGGCGAGTGGATCCCGGGGTAAAGCGGTTTCACTTAATGTGGAGCCGCTAACCGCTTTTTCTCGCGGGCAGGGGAGGGCATCTCGCCCGCCGACGAAGGCATCCTGCCTTTGCGAACTTTTTCTCCTGTTGAAGCTCGTGAAGTTCGTTTCGGCGAGAAGCCGAAACTGGCGGGCGAGACGTTCACCCTATCCGCGAGGAGCAGCGGCCTTGCCTACAGGACATTTGGCGACGCCTTTCGTTAGGCGAAGATCACCGCACTAGCGTGCTCCAGTAAAGTGGACCGACTGCATTTCGGCGAAGACCGTGCCGACAAAAACCCGGGCTTCGATCCGGAGGAGCAATCGATCCGCGTCATCGGAGATCCAGACGCTCGCCTGGCGGAATTTCTTGTGCGGCTCGAGCTCGCGTTTCTTGTTCACCTTGCTGAGCTGCAGGTCGAGCTTGATCGCTTTGTAGGTGCCGGCGCCGACCGTAACGCTTTCGTGGGCGGCGACGGTGATGGTGGCAAGATAGGCATTCGTCGCCGGATAAACGACGAGTCGCTGGACGCTGCCGTCGGTGAGCGGCTGACTTCGAATCATGAGCAGCGCGGAATGGAGATCAAGCAGTCCGGGGAACTCGAAACTCTTTGGCGTGGGCGGTTTTTTCGCTTTCGTGTCGGTGCGAGTGCGGGTGACGCCGCCCGGATTGAAAGCGAGATCGGTCGTGACTGTCTTGTGCCGCAGCTCATCGACCTGGTGCATGGAGATCGGACGCAAAGTTGCTGGATCCGCCTTTGCCAGATGTTGCACGTCGAAGCGCCAGAGCGTGCGCACGAGGCCGATCGTGCCGCCGGTGCCGGTCAATTGCAGTTGCCCATCTTTTTCCCCGAAGCTGATCTCGGCAGTCGCGGCGACCAGATCGTTCCAGCCGAACTGGTAGGTCGCGCGCATGGGGCGCGGGTTGGGAAAAGCTCCGCGCTTGGAAAGAGGAACGGTCTTTTCCCAGGGAGCGGCGGCGGCCAGCGCGGTGCCGCCTAACAATGCGGGGAGCAAACCGATGGCAAGGAAAAATCGTGCACCCATGGCGTGAATTCTCGCACGCGCGCCGGCGAAAAAAAGAACGCACGCCGTGGAGCGTGCGTTCTCACAATTTTCGGAAATCCGCGCTGTTATTTCTTCGCGGGAGTGGCTGCGGTCGCGGCGGCCTTGTTCAACTGCGTCACGACGTCGGTAGTAAAATCGTAGCTGTCCTTGGCATACATGACGATAGGAACACCGTTCAGGCTCACGCCGGATTTGTCGAAGACGAGGTCCATGTTGTCGGCTTTCACCTTCGTCATCACCACATCGGTGATTTCCTTTACGATGCCGTCGCGCATCCGGACGGCCTGATCCTGAAGCTGTTTCTCGCGCGTCTGACGGAATTCGTTGATCTCGCGCTCCATGTTCTTGATGCTGGCAATTTTGTCATCGCGATCCTTCGCCTTTTTCGTCTTGGCGTCGGCGCTCAGGGCTGGTGCTTCGAGTTGCTGATTGAGCTTGTTGATTTCATCCAAGGCTTTTTTGTAGGCGTCCGCCCGATCATCGTATTCCTTTTTCGCAGCGTTCTTGGCGTCATTGATCTTGCCTTCGGCGTCCTTGGTTTTGTTGTATTCCTTGAAGGCGCGATTCATGTCGATGGTGCCAATTTTCAAGCCTTGCGCGTAGCCGGCGACGGGTAGTGCAAAAGCGGCGAAAAGAGCCACGAGGGTGAGTTTTTTCATAGATGTAGGGTCAGACTGGTAGTCGGGAAGTCGTTAGACTGCAAGTGCCGGGTCGTGTTCAAAATTGATAGCCGACGCTGAAGTTAAATTGGCCGCTGCTGGATCCGTACGGACCTTGAATGGGAAAGCCGTAATCGAGGCGTAGCGGGCCGACCGGAAGATCGAGGCGCAGGCCGATGCCGACGTCGCCGGAGAGATCATCGGTGCTGAAATCGTAGGCGTCGCTGTGCACGAAGCCGGTGTCATAGAACATCGCGAAGCGAACTTTGGGGATGATCGGGAACGTGTCTTCGATCGTGAAGCGCACGAGAGTATTGCCCCCGAGTGGCTCGCCGTTCACATCGCGCGGCGAGACGTCGCGGTAGCTGTAACCGCGCAGGTCATTCGCGCCGCCGAGGAAAAGACGATCGAAAAGCGGCACGTTGGTGCTGCCGCCCCAGCCATCGACGGTCGCGATTTCACCATTCAAGAGCAGGATGTTATCAAGCGGCAGGAGGAAATATTGCGAAGCCTGAAAGTCGAACCCGTAAGTCTGCACATCACCGCCCAGAAAACCGCCCGAGACATGTGGAGTGAAGATGAAACGATGGCCGTGTCGGGTGAGGAAAACGCTATCGCGGGTGTCGTAGGTATAGGAGGGCGTGAGCTCGCTATTTAGGAGCGTCCCAGCCTGCGCCTTGATCTCCGGAGAAGCCGTCTCGTCGACGTTGAAGATTTCCACCTCCTGGAGTCCGTAGGTCAGGCTGGCGTAAGAGTAAGCCGTGAGCGGGAAGCGCGAACTAAGCGAGAAACCGTAGGCGCGTTGGTCGTAAACAGAGCTGAGAAAACTTGCCCCGTGATAGAAAACATCGCCGCCTAACGACAACTGTTTGCCAAGAAAATACGGCTCCGTCAGCGAGACTTCATAATCCTGACGTAAAGAACCAAACTGCGCCCGCGCCCGGAATTTCTGCCCGGCCCCGGTGAAGGTCGGCCAGTTCAAGACATCGAAGTTCCCCTGCGAAAATTCCACGAACCCGATGATGCTGTCGATCGTGCTGTAGCCGGCGCCAAACTGAAGCGAACCGGTCCGTTTTTCCTGCACCTGGACGAGCAGATTCTTGCGGCTCGGGATCCCGCTGTCTTCCGGAAAAGTGTCCACTTTTTCGAAGTAACCGAGATTTTCGAGGCGCTGCTTCGATACGTCGACCCGAACGGTATTGTAGACATCGCCGGGCAGAACCAGAATTTCACGGCGGATTACTTTGTCTTTGGTGCGCGAGTTTCCGACGATGTTCACCCGCTCAACAAAGGAGCGTTCGCCTTCCTGGATCGTGTAATGGAGATCGACGAGGCCGGTGCCCGCCGGGACTCCTTCAGGCCGGATATCCACGTCAACATAACCGCCGCTGCCGTAGCCATCGGTCATCGTCTTAACGTCGGTGGTGAGTGCTTCGGGGCTATAAACCGAGCCCTCCTTCATCTTCAGGATGCCGCGCAGCTTTTCCTCGTTCGTCACCTGTTCCCCGGAAAAGGTCAGTTTGTGGACATGATACTGTGCACCTTCGTCGATGACGATCGTGATCCGCAGGCCCTTGTCCGTACGCTCCTGCCGCACCTCCGGGATTGCTACGTCGATGTAGCCTTTGTTTTGGTAAAATTCGCGGACGCTATCGAGATCCTGCTGCAGTTGCGATTGATCCAGCCGGCCGGACTTATCGACGAAGGAGAAAATACCCTTCGGCTTGGTTTTCATCTTCTTCCGCAGCGTCCTATCGCTAAAATGGTTGTTGCCCTGAAAAACGATCGAGCGGACAGCGCCTTTCTCTCCTTCGTTGATTGTGTACACCGCGCGCGCTGTTCCCTTCTCCTGGTTGTTCACCACTTGCAGATCGACCTTCACGTCGGTGAAACCCTTACTTTGGTAGTAATCGTTGATCGCCTGCCGACCTTCTTCGAGCTTCTCGGCATCGACCTCGCCGGGCAGCTTGAACTTGACTCGCTTGCGCACCGAGCTCGCCCGCAATTGCTGTGCGCCGTCGATCTCAATTTCCGTGACGAGCGCCCGGGTCGCGAGAATGACCTGCACGCGCACACCATTCCCGGAAGGCGTGCCGAAGATGCGCACGTTTTGCACTTTTCCGGTCGCATAAAGGCCGCGGATGTCTTCTTCGACCGTCGTCTCGGAATAGGGAGCACCGACTTTTGTCCGCATGTTGGCTAGAACGCGATCCCGGCTGAGAGTCTGTGGGCCAACGTAGTTTACATCGATCCCGTTGACGGTGACGCCCTCGACACCCTGGGCTCGTCCACTTGGCGCGCAGAGCAGGAGCAAGCCTAACGAAAGCAAAAGGGCCGCAGCCCGGCCTAACGAGAAGAGTTGTTTCATAGAAAAAGCGACCGCCACGCCGGCCGAACCGAGAATTGGCGTATTAGATGGGTATTGCGGGCGGCAACGTCAAGGCAGGAAACCAAAGAAAGTTGGGCGGAGACGAAGCCGCGCCGCCGCTCATTGCGGGCGCCGGCGTCCTCAACGTTTCGGGCAACCGGCGACGCCGGCCCTCTCGCCCAAGGACCGCGAGATTAGCCGGCGGCCGGCTGCCTCTTGTCAGGTCAACGAGATCGCCTGAAAGGAGCTGACTACATCATCCGGTCCGGCTGCAGTGAAAAAACATTCGTAAAAGCCCGGGCCAAGATCCCAATGATCGCCTTTGTAATATTCATCGCGATAGAAACGCCAAACGCCGCTCACCACGATCAGTGAGCTGATCTTGTCGTTCCAGAAATCGCCGAGGTAATGGAAGCTCAGGTTGGTGCGCGCGTAAGCGCCTCTAAATCCGGTGTGGTCGTAAATGATCACCTCCGGCAGCCGAAACCCACCTTCGGGTGGCTTCTCGTGCGAGGGGCCCGCCGCGCAGGCGTGATAACTTAACGGTCCGACTTTCCACTTCGTGTCGATGATCGCGCCATTGTCTGGCGACAGCTCGGTTTTGGGTATTTGTCTCATAAGCGGCTTTGGTTTTCCGGGAGTTGAACAGCAGGAGCGGCGCGTGTCGAGCGGAAGATGGAGGAAGAAACGCCCGGAATTCGAAAGAACGCCAATCCGCAAAGTTTAAACGTTCGAAAAGACGAGAGATCGTCCGTTAACAGCACTCGGTATTCGCGGTTTCGAGACTCCTTCGGACTTCATGTTTGCGCGTCAGATTTGCCTAGAGTCCGTGCTCGCGGTTGTCCGAGCGAAGCCGAATCGTTTTGCTCTGCAGATCGTGCGACGCACGGATGAAACGAACCGTTTTGCTCTTCGCGCGCATCAGGACGGAGTGGGTAATGGCATTGGCGCCCTGAGACTTCACGCCGCGCAAAAGCGCGCTGTCGCTGATTCCGGTGGCGGCAAAAATGATGTTCTTCCCTTTCGCGAGATCGTCGGCGAAAAAGACCCGCTTGAGATCGGCTTCGTGCCCGGCCGCGACGAGTTCGCGGCGCTCCTCTTCGTCGCGTGGCCACATCTGGCACTGCATGTCGCCGCCAAGACATTTGATGCCCGCCGCGGCCAGTACTGCCTCGGGGGCGCCGCCGATACCGACGTAAAGGTCGATCCCGCTTTCGGGGTAAGCCGGCGCCATCGCGGCTGCGATATCGCCGTCGCTGATCATGCGCAAGGAAGCTCCAACCCGCCGGATCTCGGCGACGATCTTCTTGTGCCGCGGCCGATCGAGCATCATCACGACCACATCCTGCACGCGCTTGTTGAACGCCTGCGCGACGGTCATGAGCGTCTCCTCGATCGGGCTCTCAAGCTTGATGGTCTCGATGCCGGCGATCTTCATGCTCCGGATCACGCCGGGCCCGTAGGCGAGCTTCATCATGTAGAAAGAGGGGATATCCCGGAGCGCGACCTCGACATCTTTTTCCGGGCTGGCCGCGGCGATGCAGGCAATCGAGTTCGGCATGCCCTTGGAGATGTTGGTCGTGCCGTCGATCGGGTCGAGCGCAATGTCGAATTTTGGCGCGCCCGGCAGCCACATCCCCAGTTGCTCCCCTTTAAAAATCCCCGGCGCTTCGTCCTTGATCCCCTCGCCGATCACGACTTCGCCGCAGATGTTCATGAGGTCGAACATCCCGCGGATGGCATCGCAGGCGGCCGCATCCGCTTTTTCCTTCTCCCCGCGACCCAGCCACGGGAGCGCGTTCAGGGCCGCCGCTTCCGTTGCGCGGACGAAATCAAATTCAATGATGCGTTCAATGTCGTCATAGTTCTGCTTCGGGATGCGCATCGAGCAAGGTTCGCAAAACCGCGCGAATGTGACAAGCGGTGGTTCTGCGCGTCATCCTGCGCACAGCTCCGTGGAGTCGAAGGGTCGGGGCCGGTAACGGAAAAGCGTCGCTGTAATGGTGGAAGAGTTCTTGGAATCTCCACGAAATTCGTCGACTTCGCTCTGCTTCCCTCGAATGACGAAAGGGGGTGGTTCGTTAGGGCTTTTTCTCGTCGGGTGGTTTCGTTCCGCCTGAAATCTTCTCGTTAGGTGCGACCTCGTATTCCGGCTTCGCAACGCCCTTCAACCAATGGTCGAACCAACCGACGATGTGCTCGAGGCGCTCGATCCGGTGCCACGGTTTCCCCGAGCGCGAGAGCTCGTGGGTTTCGCCGGGGAACTTCACCATCACGGTTGGGATATGGCGGAATTTCAGAGCACGAAACATCTGTTCCCCGCCGGCACCCGGTGGCGTGCGCGTGTCGTTTTCGCCGAGCACGAGCATGAGCGGCGTCTTGACGTTATTGATGTAAGTGATCGGCGATCGCGCCGTGTAATCGCCATCCTTGTCGAGGAACGGTGGAGTCTTGAACCAATTCTGCTGGAAGAGAGTGAAATCCGCCGTGTACCACCAATCCGCCCAGCTCGCGATGTCACGCTGTGCGACCGCGGCCGCGAAGCGATCGGTGTGGCCGACGACCCAGTCGGTGAGCAAACCGCCGCCGCTGCCGCCCGTCACCCCGAGTTTTTTGTCGTCGATCCCGCCGCGCCTGACGAGTTCGTCCACGCCCGCCATCAGGTCTTTGAAATCGTCCCCGGGATATTTGTATTGAATGATGTTGCCAAAGGCCTGGCCGTAACTCGTGCTCCCGCGCGGATTCGGGTAGAGCACGACGTAGCCTTTCGCGGCCACCCATTGGAACTCGTGCTCGAAAATGTAGCCGTAGGCGGCGTGCGGGCCGCCATGGATGTCGAGAATGAGCGGATATTTTTTCGACGGGGAGAAATCAGGCGGACGCTGGACCCAGCATTGGATGCGTTGCCCGTCGAAGCTCTCGTACCAGATTTCCTCCGGCTCGGTCAGCTTGAGTTGCCGGAATAACTTGTCGTTCGAATGGGTGAGCTGGCGCGGCTGGGCGCCGGGTCGATCGCGACAGACGAGGTCGTTGATCCGCGTCGGCGTGGAGACAAGATAAACAAATTTGCTGCCATCGGCGGCGAAGGAATAACGCATCACCGCCTGCTTCCCATGCGTCAGATCGGTCGCCGCGCCACTCGTTAGGTCGAAGGATGCAAGCTGGGTTTTGCCTTCTCGCGCATAGATCTCGAAGATGCTTTTCCCATCCCCAGACCAGACCGGAGCGTTCCGGCCCAGCGCGCGCGGCGCGGAGTTATCGCCGAAAACGCTCGCGCCGGCCGCAAAATCGAAATCACTCGTCAGGTTGCGCGGCTTTGCATTGGCGGTCAGGTCGAGCGTCCAAAGATCAGGCTGCGTGTAGGAGTTCACGGGCTGAACGGTCGAAGCGATGAAGGCCGCTCGTTTGCCGTCCGGGCTGAGTACGAGCGGGCCGGTATCCATCGGAATCGTCGTGAGCAATTTTGCGTCGTCGCCCTGAACGGGGATGACGTAAAGCTCCGTCTTCGGCAGCTCGTAATACGGCTCATCGACGCGCTCGGAGGTGAAATAAATTTGCGTACCGTCTTTCGACCAGAAGGCGTTGCCTTCATCGAAACGACCGTTCGTCAGTTGCCGCGGCTCCGGTTTTTCCTCCGAAGTCGACGGCGTCTGAATAACCCAGAGATGATCCGGACGCTTCGGGTCCAGATAACCCTCGTCATTGTTCCGATACACCGCGCGAGTGATGACGTGCACATCGCTCTCGTGCTCTTTCTCGCCAGCTTTCGGGTCCTCCTTTTTGGCGGCCTGTTTCGCGAGGTCTTCGGGATTCGAGCTGCTCGTGAAAACGATCGCTTTTCCATCCGGCGACCACTTCGGATCGCCCGCGCCTTTTGGCAGGTCGGTGAAAACGAACGCGTCTCCGCCGGACATCGGGAGGAGCGCCAGTTGCGGCGGCTGCGGCTTTCCATCTTTCTCGAGCGCGCGGGAGAAGAGAAGTGATTTCCCGTCCGGCGACCAGCTTTCGCCGCCATCGTGCGGGCCGGTTGTGATCTGCCGCGGCTCGGCACTGCCGTCGGCCGGCACCAACCAGATGGAGGTGTTGTAGCCCTCTTTCTTGTCGTTCACGACCACGCGCACGTAGGCCACCTGGGAGCCGTTGGGCGAGATTTGCGGGTTTCCAATCCAGACAAAATCGAAGAGATCCTTCTCGGTGATGTTGCGCTGCTTCGTCTCCGCGGCCCGGGCCGACGGCGCGATCGTTAGGCAAAGAACAAGAAAACCCGCGACCCGCAGAATGCGATGCAACATGCCGCTAAACTGACAGCAGCTGTCGCTTGTGCAATTCGTTAGGCTGCGGTGCAATAGCTCCAAACGAAGCCGGTCATCCTAAGCGAAGTGGAGCGGAGCGGAACGCAGTCGAAGGATCCCGTTCGGGTTTCCATGCCGCGACGACCAAAAGGAAATTCGACGGGATCCTTCGACTCCGCTGCGCTCCGCTCAGGATGACCGGTTGCTTGGGTCTCGCGCAGCACAGCGTCGGCGGCGGGTAGCTGAGGCAAACTGTTGCCCCGTCGTTAGGCAAGCATCGCCCTCACGGTTCGGCGGAATTGGAGTCGGCGTTGGGGAGGAGTCCTCAAAAATTGTGAAAGACTCCTCGAACTTCAAGTAATCCGACTTTTCCGACTCGAGAATCGCCTGCGGGATCGGGGGCGCGCGGAGTCGATTCACCGCGGTCCCCGCGATGTGTTCGTCGATTTTCCCGCCCGTGTTTGAAACGACTTTTAGATTCGTGACGTGGCCGCCTGCAGCGGGAATCTCGAAAGTCAGTTTCACCACCCCCGCCTGTGCAGCGGACAGATTGTTCTTTACCTCGTGATACCGGAGCGGGCCGAGGCGGTCTTCGACAACCTTCTTGTAATTGGCGCCCGTCGCCGGCGTTGTCTTCGGCCATTCCGGTGTCGACCGGCAGGAGGCGAGGAAAAGTGCGGTAACGAGGAGAATGAAGCGGACTGGTCGCACCTTGGGGCGCAGGCTAGGAAGCTTTGATCCCGCGCCAATCTTTTTGTTGCGCCGCGCGCTCCCCGCCACTTAATCTTTCCGCGCATGTTTCGCCTGCTACCCGTCTGCGTCTTTGCCGGTCTCCTGCTCGTCTTCACTTCCTGCGAACGGCATCACCCCGGCGAATGGCCGGAGCTGCAAAAGGAACATCTCCATCCGCTCCATGCGGAGACGGAGCGACCCGGCAGCGCGGTCCCGACACCGGCCGCCAGCGCGACGCCGACGCCTGCGAATTTTTTCGAAAAAGAAAAGCCCTAACGACTGCGCCTCTCGTCGCCGTCTGCTAGCCTAACGAATCGCTGCCATGGCCAAAACCGCCTTCGCCACCGTTCCGCCGAACATTAAGACGATGCCGCCGGGCGTACCCTACATCATCGGGAACGAGGCCGCGGAGCGCTTCTCGTTCTACGGCATGCGCTCGATCCTGATCGTGTTCATGACGCAGTATCTGATCACGAGCAGCGGCGCGCCGGATCACATGGGCGAGGCGGAGGCGCGGCAATATTTCGCGCTCTTTGTCGCGGCGGTCTATTTCCTGCCCATCTTCGGCGCGATTCTGGCCGAGGGGTTTATCGGGAAATATTAC
>JAICMR010000155.1 GCA_025929155.1 Chthoniobacterales bacterium
GGCAGAGCATCTGCCCGCGCTCTTCCGCGATATTTTCCGTAACTCGTTCCTGAAGTTCCGCGACGGACGCATCCTCACGCTTTTTCTCAATGAGGTAAATGGTTTTGCCTACTCGCACAGTGAGGAACTCGGCAACGCCTTCGAGTATCTGCTCAAGACGATGGGGATCCAGGCCGAGAACGGCCAATTCCGCACCCCGCGGCACATCATTGATTTCATGGTGGCCTGTCTCGATCCGACGCCGGACGATCGCATCCTCGACCCTGCCTGCGGCACCGCCGGCTTTCTGGTCTCGTGCTACAAGCACATTCTGGCCAAATACACATCGCCCGGATCGACTACTCCCGGCGACAGGCTGACCCACGAGGAGCGTCAGAAAGTCTATGCCAATCTTACCGGCTACGACGTTACCGACCTGATGGTGAAGCTAAGCAAGGTGAATCTCTTCCTGCACGGTTTTCCCGATCCCGCGATTCACATTTACGACACGTTGACCAACGACGCGCGCTGGAATGACAAGGCTGATCTGATTCTCGCCAATCCGCCGTTCATGACGCCGAAAGGCGGAGTGAGCCCGCACACCAAGTTTCGCGTCTCGGCGAAGAAAGCCGAGGTGCTTTTCACCGACTACATCGCCGAGCACCTCACGCCCGATGGCCGCGGCGGCGTCATCGTGCCCAACGGCATCGTCGCCACCACGCAGAATGCCTACGTGAAACTGAGAAAATTCCTCGTCGAAGACTCGCTCGTCGCTGTCGTCTCGCTTCCGGCGGGCGTGTTCAAGCCCTACTCCGGCGTGAAGACCAGCATCCTCCTGCTCGACAAAAAACTCGCTCGGACGGCGAAGGAAATCCTCTTCCTCAAGATCACCGCCGACGGCTTCGATCTCGGCGACAAACGAAATCCCATCGAGGCGAACGACCTGCCGGAAGCCGACCGCGTGGTGAAACGCTGGCTGGCGGGGAAGCTAAACGAGAAAGTCGAAATGCCGCTGGCGTGGAAGGCCGTGGAGAAATCCGCCGTGCTCGAAACCAAAGATGCTACGCTCGTTGCCGAACGATTCCTCGGCGTCGCGGAAAATGATTCGGAACATCACCCAATGATTCCGTTAGGCGACGAAGAATTGTTCGGGCTCGAAAGCGGCGGCACGCCCAGCACGACAAAGCCGGAATACTGGGGCGGCCCTCACTCATGGGCGGCTTTGGTGGATTTGCCCCCTCAGGACTTGGTGACCAATCTCGGAAAGACCGATCGCACTATCACGGACGCCGGGCTGAAAAACTCGTCTGCCGTCTTGCTCCCGGTCGGCACGGTCATCGTTTCGACACGAGCCACGCTTGGGCGTGTCGCCGTGGCACGTAAACCGGTCGCAACCAATCAGGGCTTCAAGAACATCATCATCAAAGATGCGTCTCGCGCATTGCCGGAATATGTGGCGCTCGCTGTGACGCGGCTTCGCGCTCAGATGCTGGAGTTCGCGTCTGGGGGAACGTTCAAGGAAATCTCAAAGGCGAACTTCGCGCTCCTCGAAATCCCACTGCCGCCGCTGGAGGAACAGCGGCGGATCGTGGCGGAGATCGAGGGCTATCAGAAGGTCCTTGACGGCGCTCGCCAGATTCTCGTGGGCTACCGCCCGCGCATCGAAACTAACCCGGAATGGGAAATGGTTTCGCTTGGCAAGGTCTGCACCGTGCAATCGGGCGGCACGCCCAGCCGCAGCAACAAGACGTATTGGGGTGGCTCAATCCCGTGGGTCGGCTCGACCGTGTGCAAAGACGGCAAAGTGCGCAAGGCCGAGGAGTTCATCACCGAGGCCGGACTGGAGAATTCCAGTGCAAAGATGTTTCGCCCAGAGACCACGCTCATCGCCCTCGTAGGCGCGACTATCGGGAAGACCGCCCAACTGGAATTCGAGTGCTCCACCAATCAGAACATCGCGGGCTTGTATCCGCTGGATGAGACGAAGCTGCTGCCGGACTTCTTGTTCATCGCCGCGAAGGGCCTGTACCCGGAGTTCTTGAATCTCGGCGAAGACCAATTCCGCATGGCGAATCTCTCTTTCGTGCGCGCGCGCGAAATCCCCCTGCCACCCATCTCGGAGCAACGTCAGATCGTGGCGGAGCTGGACGCGGAGGCGGTGCAGATGGAGGCAGTGCGTGCGCTGCTCCCCCGCTTCGAGGCCAAAATCCAGCGCGTCCTCGACCGGGTCTGGGGAAGTTGACATAACTCTCTTGAAGGAATGCCCGCTGCTCATTATCTCATCGAACCGCTCGACGCGGCGAAGCATCGCCGGGAGGCGTTCGATTGCGGGGTCGAGCCGCTGAATCGTTATCTGCGGGAGCGAGCGGGACAGGATATGCGACGCCGCGTGGCGGGATGCTGGGTTCTGATTGATGAGACTGAGCCGGCGAGGATTCTCGGCTATTACACGCTCTCGGCCACTTCCGTTGATGCGGCAGAGCTGAGCGCAATTTCTGAAGCTGTCAGGAAAAAGCTTCCCAAGTATTCAGAGATCGGCGCGATGCTTCTCGGCCGGCTGGCGGTAGCGGGCGGGGCCAAAGGCAAAGGCTTTGGGAGAAAACTTCTCTTTGACGCTATCGCGCGGTGTGCCGCTGCGGAGATTCCCGCGCCACTGATCGTCGTCGATGCGAAGAATGAGGAGGCGGAAGAATTCTATCTCCGCCACGACTTTGAAAAGCTCAGCGGCGGGCGCCTTTTCCTGCCGCTGCACGCTTCGCGAGTAAAGCCGCCGAGTTTGGATTGACGTCGCTGATGACCGTTTCGCGATATTCTTTCATCGCCTTAAGGAAGGCTTTCGAGGGCGGTTTTGGATTCAAGAGCGCTTCGATGACGCGGCGGGAGTCCTCCCGGTTCAAGCGGATCACCCGGGGTTCCTGCACCAGTTCTTTCGCCGCACTCCGGGCGCGAGAAATCACAAAGTGGGCGACTGACTGGCCGGCGATGGCGGCACCTTTTTCAATCAAAGCTTTGTCACCGCGGCTGACGCGTGCCACCAGGCGCTCCTCCTTAATGCGGGAACGCGAGGGCTTTTTTTTGGTGACGACAGGCACGAGCCCAATGTGCGTACAAATGGCGCACGAGACAAGTCTTTGATGCATGGCTTCCGAAGCTCAGGCTCGCATCTCGATCAACAAGCTGCTGGAGGAAGCTGGCTGGCGTTTTCTGCCCGACGCTCAGGGCAATCGGGAGAATGTGATTCTCGAACATCGACTGAGCGGGCGGACCTACTCACCAAACGCCGATCTGGGCGATGATTTCGAACGGGCTCCGGAAGGTTTTGTCGATTACGTGCTGCTGAATACGGACGGTCGCGCCGTCGCCGTAGTCGAAGCCAAGCGCGAGAGCATCGATCCGCTCACCGCGAAGGAGCAGGCGCGCGCTTACGCGGAGAGTCTGAACGCGAGTCACATCTTTTTAAGCAACGGCCTGGTCCATTGGTATTGGAACCTGCGGCAGGGAAATCCCGTGAAGGTTTCGCGATTCCTGCCGCTTGACGAATTGGGCAAGGCTTCTGAGTGGCGCCCCGATTCCGCACGGCTGGCATCGGCCGCCGTTGATGAAAATTACATCGCCGTTTCCCAGGACTCCGCATGGCTGACCTACTCCGCGGCCGATCGCGAGGCGTTCATGATCAATAAGAAGATTCGCCTGCTGCGCGATTACCAGCTCGACGCGGTCCATGCCTTGCAACGCGCCGCCGCGGCCGGGAAAGATCGGTTCCTTTTTGAAATGGCAACCGGGACGGGCAAGACGCTCTTGAGTGCTGCGATCGCGAAGCTTTATCTGCGCACCGAGAACGCGAGCCGCATCTTGTTTCTCGTCGATCGACTGGAGTTGGAAACCCAAGCCTGGAGAAATTTTCAGGCTTACCTCGCTAACGACGGGATTGAGACGGTGATCTACAAACAGAAGCGCCAGGAATGGAAGCAGGCGCAAGTGGTCGTGACGACTATCCAGAGCCTGGCTGCCCGCAATCGATTCCTGACCGAGTTTGCGCCGCCAGATTTCCAGTTGATCATCAGCGACGAAGCGCACCGGACGATCAGCGGAAATAACCGCGCTATTTTCGAGTATTTTGTCGGCGCAAAATTGGGACTTACGGCGACGCCCAAAGACTATCTCAAGGGGGTCAATACGGCAGATCCCAAGCACGATCCGCGCGAATACGAGCGACGTTTACTGCTCGATACTTATCGGACGTTTGGCTGCGATGATGGACATCCCACCTTTCGCTACAGCTTGAACCAGGCGGTTCAGCACAAGCCCCCGTACCTCGTCAACCCGACGACTTTCGACGCGCGGACCGATATCACGACACAGATGCTTTCTGATGAGGGCTACGTGGTGACTGTTCCCGCAGATGAAAATGGAGAGGAGACCGAGCTTGTCTTCGGCAAGAAGGACTACGAGAAAAAGTTCTTTTCGGACGAGACAAACCTGAGCTTCATCCGCTGTTTCCTCGACAATGCGAAGCGCGATCCGCTGACGGGGGAATTGGGGAAGACCATTTTCTTTGCCGTCCGGCGAGCGCACGCGACGAAGCTGGTGCAGGTATTGAATGAAGAGGCCGCTCGTCGCTGGCCGGACGAATATGGAGCCGGGTCAGCATTTGCAACGCAGGTGACGTCCGAGATTCCGGGCGCACAGCAAATGACGCTCGATTTTGCCAACAACAACCTCGGGGGCAAATCGAAGTGGCGTGCGAGCGAGTTCCGCGACTACAACACCAGCCGGACAAGAATTTGCGTCACCGTCGGGATGATGACGACCGGTTACGATTGCGAAGACATCCTGAACGTTGTGCTCGCACGTCCGATCATGTCGCCCACGGATTTCATTCAAATCAAAGGCCGCGGCACGCGCCTCTTCACTTTCAAACATCAGGACACCGAGAACGAACAGAAGGTCGAGAAAGATGGCTTCGCTCTCTTCGACTTTTTCGCCAACTGCGAATACTTCGAAGAAGGTTTTGATTACGACCAGAAGTTGATTCCGCCTCGCGAACCAACTCCGCCCGGGCCAAACGGCGGTGGAGGCGGGGGCGGCGTTCGAATCGGTACTCTGACCAACACTTCTCCCGACCCGATCTCCACGATGGAAGAGGAGCGCGTTGGCGTCTTTGGAATGCGGATTGATCGCGAGATGTATCGTGACCGGTTCGCCAAGCAAGCGAACGAAGCCGTAGCTTCGGATCAGATTTTGCGGGATGCCTTCGACGCCGAGGATTGGCCCGCAGTTGAAGAACGAGTTCGACGGCTACTCTTCGAGAAGCCCAAGGAGTTTTGGGACCTTCCGAAACTACAGGAGATTTACAAAACGGATCGCTCCCCAAGTCTTCGCGAGATTCTCGCGAAGATATTTGGAGTTATCACATCGATTCCAACCCGGGAGCAGCTAGCAGACGAAGCCTACGAACGCTTTGTTACGACTACAGACGCAAACGCCGTCCACAGCAGAGAGCTGAAGACCGTATTCGTGGCATTCCTTCTCGACCCAACTAGTCGGCAGTTACTCGAACTCGGTCGATTTCCTGATCTACGCGCGCGCGATCCAAATCTCTATGCTGCGTTATCTGCTCTCCCGGCCGACGAGCGCGAATCGTTAGTCTCTTACATCAAGAGAGAAGTGTCACTGAAGGACTTCGCGAAAGCAGCGTGAAGCGCACCATTGACGTGCTCAATGAGATGGAGCGCACCCGTGTGTTCTCCCGCTATGCGATCGGCGGCCGCGATGGGGGCCATCTTCTACACCGAGCCTTTTTTGATCTTTGACCTCGACGTGTTCGTTGTGCTGCCTGCACAGGATCCGGTTGGTAGTGGACCTCTATGATCGCGCCAATTACGAGGGCTCTCGAAACTATTATGACAAGGAGAACCCGCTGACCGCAGCAAATAAAATAGGCCCGCCTGTTACCTGAGCGGCTTTCGCCGCGACGTCATGGAGACGACTTTCAGTAACCGCAGACCTGCGCACAAAATGCGCA
>JAICMR010000220.1 GCA_025929155.1 Chthoniobacterales bacterium
CACAAGCTGCTGAAACTTTTGCGCCGGGATCATCATCGCAACGACAGGGGTGCGCGCGCGCACTCGCTCCTCAGGCCGCTGCGTGTCGAGGAACGCCTGCATTCCAAAAATATCGCCCTCCGACAACATCATCGCGCGCTCCCGACGGCCCGCGACATTTTGCCGATAAAGATCTGCCTGACCGGAAATAATCACGCCAACCTCGTTAACCGGATCAACAAAATCGCGCATCACCGCGCGGCTCTTGAAAACACGAATGGCACTGCCCTCGCGAATCGCGCCGCGCTCTGCCACCGACAAGCGCCGAAAGAGCAATGAGTCAGCGAGCGCGCGCGAAATCTGCTCCTCGCCGGGCGGCTTCGCTGCGCTCACACGCCACCGTTTCCAACCCTGCCGCGTGTTCCGGATGCTCGTCATTGCGCGAGTCCAACTCCAGCGCACCAAGGGCACGCCCAAGTACGCGATCAAAATTGCGCCCGCCAAAATTCCGAAGAGTTCGCCGACTTCTTTCCAGTACGACTTGTTTTCGAGCAGGTCGTCGAGGTTCTGATTCACCGCGCGCAAAGCGACGAAGATGACGAAGCCGACCCAAATCGCGCCCCACACGAGCCGGGTCGCGAGGTAGCGAAACGACAAACGCGACAAGCCGATTTTTAAGCGCACCCGCCACCGCTTGTTCAGCGTGAAGAGAAAATTTTTCTGCGTATCCAGAATCAAACCACGGCAAACCGTCGATATCAGCTCAACCACGCAACCGCCCGCAAACGGCCGCAGCATCACCACGACTCCGAGCACGTGCGTCAGGCCCCACGTCGGCTTCAATGCCCACAACACTGCCGCGGTTGCGATCACCGGGAAAAGTCGAGCGCACCAAATCCCCGCCTGCGTCATGCGCGACGTCACGCACGCGTCCGAAAGATTCACCCCGAAATAAGGCACCGGTCGGAAGAGCCGGAAACGCGGCTCATAAACGTCGCCGCCTCCGCCCTTCAACACGCAGGCCGCAAGCGCCTGGCCAATGCTCAAGCCGACACCGAGCAAAACCCAACCGGCAATCAGGCCCTCTGCCGCATGCGACAACGTCCACTTCGGAACCGGAAACGGGCGAGTCGCGAGCAAATACACCGCCGCCGCCATCGAGGCGGCCGTCAGTAAAATCGGGACGATCGGCGGCAGCGAAAACCACCAGCGCCGCGCGATCGGTTTCGGGTCGGGGATTCGCGACACTTGCAGAATCCCTTGGCGGTGCGCTTTCAACACGAGTTCATAAAACTCGCGCAGCGGCAAACAGCCGCGATTTATAATCACCGCCCGCAGCACGTCGGGCACTGTCGCCGGCTGCGAAAAATTTCGCAGCAGGTTCCACTGATCGACGGATACGGTCAGGTATTTCCGTTCAGGAATATTCTTAACAACGAAGATTTCTCCAGTTGTATCCGATCTTTGGATATCAGGGCTCAGCCGTAGAGGTTGTACGGTGAGAACGAGCTGCTCGTCCATGGCTTGGGGGTGCTCCATCTGAACGACCCGAGTGCTCGGACGAAAGCCGAAAACGCGCGGAATGGAAAATCAAGTACCGACGCTCGGCTGAGCCGCTGGCCCAACCAGGTCGACCACTGCGGACTCGAGATCCTGCAGCCGGTACGGTTTCATCAAGTAGCGGAGGCGCGCATTGCCTTCCGCCCAGAGGTCTTCTTCGAGCATATGACCGCTCAGAAGCAAAATTGGCAGTTCCGGATCTTCCTTGTGGAGGTGGGTGGCGAGGCCGAGCCCATCCAAGCGCGGCATCAACACGTCCGTGACGACGAGGCCGATATTTTCCCGCTCCGCCTGGTAGAGGTCGATCGCTTTCTGGCCGTCATCCGCTTCGATCATCTTGTAACCGGCCTGTTCGAGACAAACGCGAGCCAGCTTCCGCACCTCGGGTTCATCGTCGACAAACAAAATTGTACCGGGCGCAAACGCCTGTTGACCGGCTTGCGCGCGGCTGGACGGAGAAGAACCAAAGAGCTTTTTTATGACTGAGATCATGATGGAGACAGTCCCGGCCAAAAGACATACCGCGACCTAAGCCCTTAAGCGGCACGGCCCTCGCCGCCGAACCAGGATTGAAGAATCTTTTACGCCAAATGTCGGCGGCTAATGAAGAGTGATGAGTGCAGAATGCAGAATGACAGGCGGGCATGCGTTACAACCGCTTACACAAGACCGGCTTTCACTCTGCACTCTTCATTCTTCACTCTGCATTAGACCCGCAACGCGGGTCGTCTTACCCTCCAATATAACTCATCTCGATCTTCTCGCGGACCTCGCCGCGGGCGGAGCGGGCGGCGCGCTCGTCTGAGTAGCGATCGGCTCGGGCGGACCAGACTCGGCGGATGTATTCAACCAAATCCGCGTCGGAGGCGCCGTTGCGAACCACCGAACGCAAATCCCACCCCAAAGACGCAAATAGACAGGTGAACAGTTTTCCGTCTGCCGAAAGGCGCGCGCGATTGCAGTCCCGGCAAAATGGCTCGGTCACCGAACTGATGACGCCGATTTCGCCGCCTCCATCGCGATACCGATAACGCGTCGCCACTTCGCCGCGATAATTCGGCCCGGCTTCCTCGAGCGCCCAGCGCGCCGCCAGCCGATCGATCACCTCGCGCGCCGGCACAACCTGCTCGCGCTTCCACGCGTTCGAGTTTCCCACGTCCATGAAC
>JAICMR010000241.1 GCA_025929155.1 Chthoniobacterales bacterium
CCGTGTTCTCAAACCACGCCGAATCGCCCACTCCCGCGTGCATCGCCACCGAAATCGGCAGCGCGCCGGTGGTGATCAGGTCATTGACGATGGTGGCGACGGTGTCGATTCCGATGTTGGCGTAAAAGCTCCGCCCGGTCAGCTCGAGCATGGCGTCGGCCACCAGGTTCTTGGTTCCCAGCCCTTCTTCGACATGGGCGAGATACCGATCGCCCGATTCGATCAGGTAAGCGCTCTCGCCGCGGATCCCGACCGGCTCGCTCATGCCATGTCGCGCCAGCGCCTCGACGGTGCCGGCCGCCTCGCGCTGACAGGCCCGCTTGAACGCATCCAGCGTGTCATAGCGCACCCCGCTTTGCTCGTAGCTCATGCCGCTGTTCTGTGTCATCGCGCTTGGTTGTAAGCCTGTGTCGTCCACGCGGCAAACCTGGAGGAATTGGCCAGATGAAAACCTGCTCCCGCACGTTGCCCGCGCCGGCCGCGCTTTCAATCCAAAATCACCAATCCAAAATCCAAAATCCAAGGGTCCGTTGCGTTTGCTCGCGCGCTATTTACGCTAATCCTCATGTCCACTGCTCACGCGCCCCGGGTTGCGGTGTTTCCCGGTCAGTTTGATCCGATGACCAACGGTCACCTTGACGTCATCCGCCGCGGCGTGCGGCTGTTTGACCAGCTCGTCGTGGCTGTCGGGATCAACCCCGAGAAGAAGGAGTTGTTTTCGATCGATGAGCGCGTGGAGATGATTCGCATTCTGACGGCCGACATCGCCGGCGTGCGGGTCGAGCGCTACACCGGCCTGACCGTCGATTTTGTCCGCCAGTGCGGCGCCAGCGTCATTCTTCGCGGCATCCGCGATGTGTCGGACCTGCGTTATGAATTCCAACTTGCGCTGGCCAACCGCGCGGTGGGGGATGTCGAAACAGTCTTCGTGATGACCGGCGACCAATATGCCCTGACCAGCAGCTCGCTGATCCGCCAGGTGATCTCCCTGGGAGGCGATGTCAGCAAGCTCGGCAGCATCCTTCCCGAGCTGGTGGTCCGCGCATTGGAAAAAAAACAGAAGCAACAGCGTTTCTCGTCATCGGAAAATGAAGATCCGGCCGCCTGAAACGCTCAAAGTCCGCCGCAAAACTCCCTATAACGCCGCAACGGCGCGATTATTGCTCTCAAGCATTAGTTATCTTGACTGATTGGCCGACCTCCGGTTAGCCTTAAGGGGTCCACTGTTGTACGAACCGCGAGTTTTTTGACGGCGTACCACGGTGTGATAGTTTGGCGTGTGATAAGTTGATTTTGCAGAGGCCGGCTCGTCCGAAGGAAATCGCCGGGGAAGTTGCCCCGGCAAAGCGTTCGGCAAGTGACCCAGGGAAAAGATCCCCGAGCCAAAATCCGTGGCGAAGGTTTAGACCCGGTCGCGGGGAACTTCACTCGGGAAGGTTCTCCAGGCGAAGCGGTGTTCGGACGAGCGGCTGAATTAAATTGCTCACAACCGCACCGGCGACGGTCGCCGATGCGAAAGGACTGTCGCCA
>JAICMR010000125.1 GCA_025929155.1 Chthoniobacterales bacterium
CGGCGCCCCACTTGGTGGCCCAACGCATTTTCTCGACTTCTTCTTCGATCGAGCTGGCGACGGCGCTGTTGCCGATGTTGGCGTTGATTTTGACGAGGAAATTGCGGCCGATGATCATCGGCTCGAGCTCGGGGTGGTTGATGTTGGCGGGGATGATGGCGCGGCCGCGGGCGACTTCGGAGCGGACGAATTCGGGGGTTATTTCTTTTGGGATGGCGGCCCCGAAGGATTCGCCGGGGTGTTGATGGTGGAGGGAGGATTGAGAAGGCGAAAGTTCGTTGACGCGGGACGCGTCGGCCGGCGGGCGAGACGCCCACCCTACCCGGGAGTCGGAAGTAGCGCGGCGCATGTTTTCGCGGATGGCAATGAACTCCATCTCAGGCGTGATGATGCCTTGGCGCGCATACCAGAGTTGCGTAACAGGATGGCCGGCGGAAGCGCGGAGCGGCTTCCGCTTACTGCCTTGGAAATGGTCGAGGCGGTTCTTCCGCTCGGCCTGGCTCGCAAACTCTTCGTGGCCTCTCGTTAGGTAGCCGTTGTCTTCCGGCTTGATCTCGCGGCCTTCATACTCCGCGACGTCCCCTCGCCCGCTAATCCATCCCGCGCGCAAAGCAGGGATCCCTTTGGTTGAGTCACCGGCGAAGTCCGAATCGCCCCACGGTCCACTCGTGTCGTAAACGCGCACGGGCTCGTTAGGCTCGAGGTTGCCGCTGAAATCCTTCGTGGGTGCGAGGCTGATCTCGCGCATGGGCACGCACACCTCGGGATGGATTTCGCCCTCGACATAAACGCGCCGGCTGTTCGGCATGATGTAATCGGAGGATTTGGGTTCGAGTGAGTCTTGGGATGCGATCATAAAGGCGGAATGCTCAGGAAAGGCACGAACGCAGGAATAAATTAGATAAGCCTTCCTGCGTTCATGGGTTCCTCAGAGGTCTTGGTTCAAAACAAAAAGCCATGCGCGAAAACGCATGGCCTAACGAACTCCTTGCTCCCTACGGCGGCATTACCCGCATCAGGTTTAAGGGGTCTCCAGCACTTTCTGCAAGTGCCAGACTCTCAGCCGATGGCTCCCCCGCTCTGCTTTTGCAGAATAGGACCCGCTCGCGCGAAGTCAACGCGGGCAACAAACGGGCGACGCGCTCCTTTCTCCAGGAACACGCTCTGTTTCACGAGACTGCGCCGCCCGTCGGACCCGTCGGACTTGCGAGATTGCGATCGCGCGGTCGCTATTCTTTCTTCTGTGCGCTGGTGTGGAAGATGGCCAGCCATTCGCCGTTCTCGATTTTCCAGACCGAGCCAGCGTAATAGGTGCCGGAAGCGTCCTTGCCGTCGACGCTACCGTGGATGGTGACGATATAGCTCGTGACAACCACATCTTTCTCATCCGAGTGGCTCTTGAAATCGCTGATCTCGAACGATTTCATATCCCACTTTTTCATGTCGGACAGCTCCTTCGAGATGCCAGAAATGCCATCGGCGGAAACGTCGACCACGTCGTGATCCACAACCTTTTGGAAGGCCGCGGCGTCCTTGTCTTTGAAGGCTTGCCAGGCGGCTTTTTCCTTCGCTTCGATCGTGGCTGAATCGGGCGAGGCGATCGACGCAGCGACCATCGCGAGTAAGGCCATTAGGGTGCAACTGATCATTTTTTTCATGAGAGACTCCTTTGATTGGTGGTTTCGCGCAGGCTGAGTAGCCGGTGCAACGGCGTCAACTGCAAAATTTGGGCCTGCGGCCAGCCTCGAAAAGATCCCTCTACGCGAGGAGAGACGACGCGCCGCCGCGCGACGCGATTAGTTGCTCGTCGGAATAACGGCAGGCGCGGGCGATGCATCCGGCTTGGCCGGAGCCGTTGCGTCTTTCAAGACGAGCTCGCCTTCGAACTCCCGCCGATAATCGGCCACCATCATCGGCCGCGTCTTGTTATCGACCAATCCCTTGTAGTTGACGATGCCCGTCGCGATCGACTGCGCGAGTTGCGCCCGCCAGGTGCTCTTCGCGATTAACTGACTCTCGCCGCGCTCCGTCAAAAATCCGCCCTCAACCAGGATTGCCGGGATTTTCGTCAGGCGGAGCACCGCAAAGCGCGCGCGTTTGATGCCGCGGTCGTATTCCGAAAAATGCCCGACGACTGAGTGATAAACGCTCATCGAGAGGGCAAGACTGGGCGCGTCAACCGGACTGCCGGCCTGCATGTTCATAAACCGAAGCGCGAGCGCGTCATCCGCAGTGGATGGCGCGCCGCGCGGTGTGAGTGAGAAAATTTCGAAGCCTTGCGCGGCAGGATTCGTGTCCGCCGCGTTAAAATGAATGCTCACGAAAATGGCGTCTCTGGTCGCGTTAGCGATCCGCGCACGCAATTCCAACGGCACGAAAACGTCGCGGTCGCGCGTCATTTTCACCTTCAACCCTTTCGCCTCCAGGAGCGGCTTGATGTCTCGTGCGACATCCAGCGCGAAATCCTTCTCGCAACCGTACGGGCTGATCGCGCCTTTATCGTAGCCGCCGTGGCCGGGATCGAGCACGACGGTTTTGAAACGACCGAGGTTCGTGATCATTTGCGGGCGCAGTTGCGGCTCGAGCGTTTTGGAAAGATCGACGCGCGAGACGAGAAACTCGCCGTCCTTTTGCTCAACCGGAAAACAGAGCCAGTTGCGCACGCCGTTGATCATGACCTCGCGGCTCCCGAGCTGCAGTTCGAGCGAGTTGGTGGCGTTGGCGAGCCGGAGGTGCTTTTCGATCGGGGCGACGCCGGTCGGCAACCCGTAAAAACGCGCGATGTTGTCAGCGCTGAGATATTCGCGGCCGCCGATTTTCACGATCTTCCAGTCGCTTGCCGCAAGAGCCGCGAGGTTCAGCGCGAGCAGGAGGGAAACGGCAAGGAAAGCCTGGCAGCGGCGGGTGAACATGAATCGGAATTATTTGCCAGAGCAGTGAAAACTGCAACGGAAAACCTTCCAGTAATTATAAGGCACCATGGAAGAAACCGGATCCGGCGCGAGAAACGTAAATGTTATATGCCAGCGAAATCAAAGAAACAGCAAATGGCCGCCGGTGCCGCGCTCGCGGCGAAGCGGGGCGAGAAGAAAAAGTCATCGCTGAAAGGCGCGTCCAAACAGATGGCTAAATCGATGAGCAAGACCGAGCTCAAGAAGATGGCAAGTACCAAGCGCAAGAACCTCCCGGCGAAGAAGAGCAGTAAGAGCAAAAAGAAGAGCTAAAGAACGCTGCGGGTAAGTCAGGCCGCGGCGACAGCCTGCTCACGCAATGCACCGTTGCGCAGACGCTCCGGACGGCGCCACCAACCTGGCTCCCGCAGAACCGGCTCGGTGATTTCTTCGCCTCGCGCCAGAGCCGCGACCGCCTGCACGAGAAGCGTGGGCCGGACGGAGCCGTCGCTCAGATCGAAGACACCCGGTTCGTAATGTTCGTTAGGCTGAGTGACGAGGCTATCCCAATCGTAGGAGCCGAGGAGCGACCAGGCTATGACGGCGTGCACGTCGATTCCCTTCGCCCGTGCCTCTCGCGCCGCACCCCACGCTTCCATTAACCAGCGCAGTTGCTCGTCCGGCGTCGCGCCGAGATGTACTTCGGTCAGCGCGATCGGCGCGTGGTAGCGAGCGTGAGCATCCCGCAGTGCGCCGTCGAAACCGGAGAGGTTCATGCAGGCGCGAACCGCGGCGTCATCAGCGTAGCGTTCCCAGCGGTTACCGCCGTGCGTCTCGGGCGGGTAACCCTCGAGGTTTTCGTCAAGATAGCGGTCGCTCGTGACGTAATGATTGATCCCGATGAGATCGGGCGGAGAAGGAGATTCGCCTAACGACTCGAGGAGACACGGATCCGCGCCGGACTCGATCAGAAAACGCCACATCACGTGTCCGGGATTTACCTCGCCGCGGAGCAAATCCCAGCTTAGCCAGCGACGTTCGTTATCGAAGATCGCCTGGTGCCGGAGCCGCGGGGTGCTGAAGGTGCGCCCGAGATCATCGGTCTGCACGAGAAGGGCGCGCGGATTCACTTTGCGAATTTCCGCCATGGCGAGCGCAGTCCCGCGGCACTGATTGAGCAGAGCGCGCACGAAAGTCTTTTCGTCGCGACCGTGCGGATACCAATGCCCGTAAAGTCCGCTGAAGCGCGCGGTCGTCAGGGGCTCGTTGATCGGAGTGTATGCATCAATCCACGGATAGCGCCGCGCCACCGCGGCGGCGAAGGCGGCGAACTTCTGCGGAAATCCCGGATCAATCAGGCTGGTGTAGCGCGGCCCACTGCCGTGATGCAGCAGACCGGCGATCGGGCGAATCCCGAGTCGCTTTAAGTGCCCGAGCCGTGCATCCGTCCAAGTCCAATCGAAATCCGTGGGCAACTGCGGCGCGACGGTTTTCCACAGGATCGGAAAGCGCAAAGTACGAAGGCCAAGCGCGGCGAACTGAGTGAGATCCTCATCCGCCCGCTGCCAATGCCCGGTGCGCTTAAGCTGATCGAAGTAGCGATTGCCGACCCGATTGATCGTGCACTCGACTCCGCCCCAGAGCTGGAGTGATTCCATCTGCTTCTTCCGCTTCGGCGCGCGCCAATTTTTTGTAAAGCGTAAGCGCCTGACCAACGACCTGGTCCATGTTGTAGTAGCGATAAGTCCCGAGCCGGCCGACGAAATGAATCTCCGGCACGCTCTGCGCCAGCTCCCGATATTGCGCGTAAACGGCCGCATTCGCCGGCTGCGGAATTGGGTAATAGGCGTCACCCTCCGCGCGCGGATATTCGTAAACCACGCTCGTTTTCGTGTGTCGCTGTCCGGTCAGGTGTTTGAATTCCGTGACCCGGGTGTAATCGAATTCGTTAGGGTAATTCACCACCGCGACCGGCTGAAACCATTCGCGATCGAACGTTCGGTGCTCGAAATGCAGCGAGCGATACGGTAGCCGTCCGAAACAAAAATCGAAATACTCGTCGATCGGTCCGCTGTAAATGAGCTGACCGAAATGGATTTCTTCGCGCAGGTCGCGGTAATCGGCTCCCAACGCGAGCTCGATATTGTCGTGGTCGAGCATGTTCTCAAACATCCGGGTAAAACCCTGCTTTGGCATCGATTGGAATTGGTCGGTGAAATAGCGATCGTCGCGATTCGTCCGCACCGGAATCCGCGCCGCGACCTGGGCGTCGAGCTGTGAAGGATCGAGCCCCCACTGTTTGCGGGTGTAGTTACGGAAGAATTTCTCGTACAGATCGCGGCCGACCCGGCTGAGGACCACCTCCTCAGAGGTGCGCGGCGTCGCTATCGCTTCGGCCCGCCGAGCGAGAAACCCGGCCACTTCACTTTCCGTCAGGCGCAAACCGTAGAGCCGATTGATCGTATCGAGGTTGATCGGGATCGGGAGCAATTGGTTCGCCACGCTTGCCAGCACCCGGTGTTCATAGGCGCGCCAGGCCGTGAAACGTGAGAGGTAGGCGAATATCTCCGCCGAGTTCGTGTGAAAAATGTGCGGCCCATATTTATGCACGAGCAGACCGGCCGCATCGGCGTGATCGTAAGCGTTCCCGCCGACATGATTGCGCCGGTCGCAAACGAGAACGCGCTTCCCGAGATCAGCCGCGAGCCGTTCCGCGAGCACGCTCCCGGCAAAACCTGCGCCGACAATCAGGTAATCGTAGGTCTTCTTCACGCGGCGCTGATGCTGAGGGTCCGTTTGCTGGCGAGTGCGTCGTCCACGTGCTGTTCGAGCTGGCGCACGATTGATTCCCACGAATTTCGTTGCGCCAGGGCCAGGCCACGGGTGATCCGCCGTCGGTCAGGCCGTAGCGAGGTGCGTTCGCATTCGCTGATAAATTCTGCGTGATCGTGAGCCACCACGACGATATCACTAAATTGCCGCACCACGTCTTCCACTGGCGTCGAGACGATCGGTCGCCCGGTCGCCATGTATTCCAGCGCTTTCGTGGGATTGATAAATTTCGTCGCTTCATTCATCGCGAACGGCATCAGGCAGACATCGAAGCTCTTCACGTAAGCCGGTAACTCCCCGTAATCGCGCCCACCGAGCCAATGCAAGTTCTGCCGGCGCGGGAAGGAATCGGGATCAACCTTCGTCGAAGGACCCACCATGACGACACTGCCCTTGGTGCCGTCGGCGAGTTCGCCTAACAATTCGTAGTCAATCCGTTCATCGACCACGCCGATGTAGCCGAAAACCGGGTGCGGTAAATCCCGCACATCGATCGGAAATTCCAGCTCCGGATTGCGCGCGCGACCGAAGTGATCCTTATCGACTCCGCAGCCAAACGAGAAGCAATTGGTGTTCAACCGCGATTTCGCTTCCCAAATCTTGGGACCGCCTGCGAAGACGACGTCGGCGACAGCCAATAATTCACGTTCACGTCGCACCAGCTCCGGAGGCGCGCCCCGGAAGAGTGAAAGCTCGTCCATGCAATCGTAAACGATCGCGCGCTCATTGAGATGGCCTGCAAACGCCGTCACCGCCATCGGGTCATAAAACCATTGCACGGGCGATTGAAAGCTTTTGCCCAACGGACCCGCCAGAACCGACTGCACGACGCGCCGCCGCTCCGCATCCACCCACGCCCCGTCGCCCCAACGCGCCGCCGGCATTTTCATTTGGAGCACGACGATGTTTGGGAAATCAGCCACTTCGCGCAGCGTCTTTCCGGAGCGCCGGATTCGATCCGAGGGAACCGGTCCTTCAATGAAGAGAACACGATGTTCCTTGGAGAGGCGCGAGAGAAATTGTTGCGGGCGCTGCCAGACCCAATCCCAGCCGAGATGCGAGTGGACAATGATCGGATAATCCTCGCCCGCGCGCTCTGATCGAGGCGCGCGGGGGACGATTTGTTGCGGGTTCATTTTGGGTGGCAATGCCGTAGATTCCATATCGTTTGCGTGAATTCGCAGGCCGCACTATAACCGGCTGTCTCGCCTCGGACGGAGGCGGTCTTAGGTTGTTCCCTTAGCCGGCGTTGCTCCCCGGCGACTTGCCAAGGCTTCTACTGAGCGCCGTCGGCAATATGCGAGATCAACACCCGAGAAGCAATCCCTGTTCGCTCGAAATAGCGCGCTGCCAACTTGCTCGCAGCGGCTTCGGCGGAACCTCGCTCGCAAAGCGTGATCGTGGCGCCGCCAAAGCCGCCTCCGGTCAGTCGCGCGCCGAGAACGCCTGGCAACTGCTGCGCGATGGACACGAGCAGGTCGAGCTCCGGCGTGCTGTTCTCGAAATTTTTTCGGGAGCTTTCGTGGGAGGCGTTCATTAACGCTCCGAACCCCGCGCCATCGCCTGCCTCAAGCAGATCGATCGCGCGCCAGACGCGCTCGTTTTCCTCGACGATATGAGCAGCCCGCCGCCAGAGCAGCTCCGGCAAATCGCGCCGCTTATTTAGCTCGTCGGACGTGACGTCGCGCAAAGCGGCCACACCAAGCAGCTCGGCAGCTGCGCGCGTTTCTTTGCGCCGCGCGTTGTAGGCTCCGCTCGCCAGCTCTCGCTTTTTCCCCGACTCCGCGATGATGAGCGCGAGATCCTCCGGGAATGGAATCGTGCGCACCTCTTCAGTCCGCGCATCAAAGAAAACCGCCTGATCGGCTTTGCCGAAAAGGGAAGTCACCTGGTCGAGCAAACCGGATTGCACACCGACAAACCGGTGCTCGGCGCGCTGACAAAGCTTCGCGATCTCGAGCGGAGGCAGCTCGCGTTGCTCGAGCTTGAGCAGAAACAGCGCCGTCGCGAGTTCGAGCGCAGCGGAACTCGACAAGCCGGAGCCGGCGGGAAGATCGCCGCTGATTTCGGCCGAAAAACCCTTGCCCGACGAGGAAAGCTCCGCTGCGACTCCGAGCACGTAATTCGCCCAACGCTCCTCGACGAGCGGCTGAAGATTCGAAGCCGGCACCCGCACGCTGCCCATGGTGCTCGAGGTGATTGCGATGATCCCGTCCGCCCGGTTGGACCCACAAATCGTCAGGCCGCGATCGATCGCGGCGCCGAGGACAACCCCATCGTTGTAGTCGGTGTGATTTCCGAGCAGTTCGACCCGCCCCGGCGCGTAGGCGGTGACAACAGGTGGCTCGTTCATCACCGGCGTTACTCGACAATCAGAGTAGGCCCAATCGGATAGCGGCCGCAGTCGTATCCGTAGATGGTCAGGCCGGCAGAAGGCGGTTCGGAGCGCGGCACGAGACAGCGCAAACGCAGATGTTTGCCTTTCATCTGCCGGAGCACTTCCGCCAACAACTCGCCTTCGATCGTCGCGTGACAGAGGTAACCGTAGGCGCCGCGGCCGCCCCGGAGATAACTGATTGAACCGCGCGCGTCGTGCGGATGATTCGGAAGGATCGTGCGGTAAACCGGGACGCCATTCAGAAGAAGGCGGAGCGTGCTTGGATGCTGAAACGGATCCGTTTGCTGCGCACCTTCGCGAGCGGCGGAAGCTTCACACAAAATGGCAATCCGCTGCACGCCCCCGAGTTCGGCGGGAGCGACGGGAAATTTCCACTCAAAATATCCGCGGCCAGTCCCGCGAGCGGCACCGGTGCGCTGCGCTTCCTCGCGGTTTGAGCCTCCGTTGCCATTCCATTCCGCGCTGCTCCAACTGTGCGCGGCGAGCCGATAGACGGTGCGACGATTTAACTGCTGCCACGCCGGCGCGCCGGCATCGACGAAAAACTGAATGTAGTTCGAGGCGACGACAGCGCCATCCGGCACGGTCGCCCGAATCCAGAGCGTCGCGAGCACCGTCTGCTGCGGCATCCGGAGATGCAGTGTTATTGCCGGTGCCAACTGCAAATGCGGGAACTCGATTGGTTCACTTCCGGACGCGAGATTGTCGTGCACCCAGCCTAACGAATCGATCCCGCCGAGCCGCCAATGCAACGTCACATCGCGACGCCGGTTCCGTGAAAAGTGCGAAGAGAAAACCGCGACACTGATCTCCGCTCCCGGCCCTGAGCGTTGGATCGGCGGCGCGTCGATCGGGAGGACGTCCCCTTGGTTTACGATCGTCGGGTCATACCCGAAATCCTTCGGCGTCCGATCGTAGTTGAGAAAGCCGTTCCGCTCCCATTCGACGTCGTGCAACTCGGTGTAGATGTAGCCCGAGAGATGGCGGTGCCGACGCAGCTCGTTGGTGAGAAACTTAAACGACCAACTGGTGTCGATGTCGCCATCAAGCGCACCGACGCCACCATATTCGCTCGTGATCAACGGCTGCGAATGCTGTTGGTAGCCCGGGATGTAATTAAGCGTCGAGCCCTTGTACGTGGCGGCGACGACGTCTTCGATTTGCCGGCGCGCGTGCTCGTAGTTGTTCGTGTAAAAATGCCACGAGTTCACGTCCGTATCGCCGTGGCCGTAGTATTGCAAATGTTCCCATGCCACCACGCTCATGTCCTCAACCAGGCGCGTCGGATCGAGCGATTTGGCCAGCGTCCACATCGCCTGCACCCATTGATAGGATTTTCCGCCCTTCGACTCCGTGCGCTCGGCCGTCTCGGTGTCACTCGGCATGCTGAGCGGCGGCGAAGGATTAATCAGCTTCACGAATTCCGCCTGACCGCCGAAGCCCCAGGTCTCGTTGAACAAACACCAGGCGACGATCGAAGGATGATTGAAGTCGCGCTGGATCCCGCGCCGCATCGCCATCTCGTAACGGCGTCGCCCGGTTTCGGTGTCGCCGCCTTCGCC
>JAICMR010000069.1 GCA_025929155.1 Chthoniobacterales bacterium
ATCAGGTCCTCGGCCAGGTCGCCGTCAAAGCCGCCAACCTTCTGCGCGGCAAAGAAAAGGCGATCTTCACTCCGCATGTCGATACCGGCGATTTTGTCGTCGTGATCAATGCCGAGAAGGTGCGGCTCACGGGGAAAAAGGAAGAGCAAAAAACCTTCATGAGTTTCTCCGGATTCGTCGGCGGACATAAATCTGAGAACGCCCGGGCGCGTCGCGAACGCCATCCCGAATTGCTCGTCGAGCGTGCCGTCCGCGGCATGATTCCGCACAACCGGCTCGGTCGCTCGGTTTACCGGAAGCTGAAGGTTTACAAAGGTGCGGAACATCCGCATGCGGCACAACAACCGGTCGCTGCAGTTTTGGACTAACGAATTACTTTCATGGCTGAGACACAGGAATTTATCGCCACGGGCCGCCGCAAAACTGCAGTGGCGCGCGTTCGCATGACGCCGGGAAACGGCAAAATCGAAGTCAACGGCAAGAGCTTCGAAGATTATTTTCCGACGGTGCCGCTGCAAAACACGCTGCTTGCGCCGTTGCAGGTGGTGAAGCTGACGAATGCTTACGACATCATGGTCAACACGACCGGCGGCGGCGCGACCGGCCAGGCTGGCGCGGTCCGGCTCGCGATCTCGCGCGCTCTCCTGCAAGTGGACTCGAATCTCCGCGGCAGCTTAAAGGCGGAAGGCCTTCTTAGCCGCGATCCCCGGATGAAGGAACGGAAGAAATCCGGGCAGCCGGGCGCGCGCAAGCGCTTCCAGTTCTCGAAGCGTTAGGTTTTTCAAGCAGCCTCGCACTCACGGCGAAGGCCTTTCCCGTCAAACAGGGTGGAGTGGAATAGGAACTGCGCCCGGGGATCCCGTCGCGTTGCCATGAAGCAGATGCGCAGGTTCTTGAGGGCCCACGCTTCTCGGCAGCTTCTCGGGATCCTTCGACTTCGCTGCCCTTCGCTCAGGGTGACTGCGTTTTGCCTGCCTCAGATTTGTGCGCCATTCTTGAGAAGGCTCTTTAGGCTCAGCTATTTTTTTGCTGGAGACGGCTGCGATTTCGGGACCGGCGCCGCGGGCATCGGCAACTGCTGCAACTCGCGGAGCGCTTCGCTCACCACAATGCTCTGGCGGTACTGAGAGATGATTGTCTCGCAGGCGCGGCGCGCTTCATCGGTGCGCCCGTTCGCCTTGAGGAGCGGCACTTCGGCGAGGAGTGCGAGCGGCGCGTTAAAACTTTGGGGATATTCCGCGACGAGGCGTTGATAGGTGCTGAGCGCCTCATCATTTTTGCCTAACGAAATCAGATTGGCCGCCACGCCCATCCAGGCCGTGGTGACGAGCTCGTGCTTCGGAAAGGCGTCGATAAACTTATGAAAGGTCGCGTTGGCATCCGTGTATTTTTTCTCGTTCCGCTGCTGCTCGGCGAGCAACAGGTAGGCACTGGCGGCTGCGTCGGTCCCTGAATACTGGTCGATCACCTGCTGAAATTCCTGCGGCGTCCGCGCAGCCGCGAGCTGCGCCGCCGCTTCCGAGCCGCGGTGATGCGAGTAAGCCTGGTAACCAGCAAAGCCCAGGCCACCGAGCAGCAGCACGATCACGGCGATGATGATCGGGATTTTGTATTGATCCCAAAAGAAGCTCGTTTCGAGCGCGGAATCATGCGTGAGTTGCGAAACGGTAGCCATGGGAAATGGGGAGTTGTCCTATGCCACGCGAAGGTTTTCCGCGCAAGCCCCTTCACCGCCGCCGCTACGGTTGTTGAGATACGCCGTCAGTCTTCACCGAAAATCTGAACCGCGAACGGTACGGTCGTGATCAATCCAACCGCGACGAGCGTCACTCCGATCGCCTGGCGTTGCGCTTGGGAAAGTCTTCCGGCAAGGAGCAGACCCGCGCCAGCCCCAAGCGCGATACGGGTAATCGCGAAGAGCGCAACGTGCGGCAATTTCATATCCAGTGTCTTCATAAGCTAATAAGGATTCGGCACCATCCCGCGCGGTGCGCGCACTTCGATCTGTCCGTCGCGCACGCGCACCTCGAAACAGGGTTGCGCGTAGGTGGCAGGGCCGACCAGCACGCTTCCATCTTCGATGGAGAATTTCGAGCCATGCCAGGGACAGGTGACCGTCTCGCCGTCGAGTTCTCCCTCCGCAAGCGGTCCGCCCAAGTGCGAACATTTCTCGGCCAGGGCAAAAATCCGGCCGCCCCGCCTAACGACGAAGATCGGGATGCCGTCTGCATCTGCCTTGCACATTTTATTTTCCGGCAGCTCCGATTCCTTCATCACCGGGACGAATTTGTCCGGGAGTTCTTCCGGAGCGTGATTCACGCCGATGCGCTCGTTGTAAACCAGATGTCCGCCGAGATAAGCGCCCACGATCGAGAGGGCAAAGCCCGCGAAGCCAGTCGTTAGGCCGCCACTGCGACAGCTGTTCCGCCGTTGCCACCACGAGCCGAGATAACAGGTGGTCGCGGCGATGTTCATCATCGCGTGCAGCGCGCCAACCCGCCGCGGCTTATCGGAGGTGTAATTCCAGTCGTTCAAACCCGTAAGCGCCGCGCCCGCTGCGCCGATTAACCCGATTCCGACGGCTGCGTCCGCGCCCGCGGCAAAGCGGTCGTCGCCGGTGGCAACTTCATAGACATCGAGGATTGCCGCCGTGCTCCAGGCGCCGATCGGTATGTCCGTGATGACCGGATGCAGCGGGTGGCCAAGCCAGGTTCCGTGAAAAAGATTCCGCACCTTTTCGCCGAAACGCACATTCTTTAGAAAGAGCGCATCGGCCACGGCGCCGAGTCCCTTTTCCACCGGCTCTAGCCAGCTCTGGCCGCTGATGAAATCTCCAATCTTATCCATGCTTCTGAATCGCAAGTCGCGCTCCGTGTGGCTCCCGCCATCGGCAAGTCCGGGATCGCGCGCCCAGACGATTCTTTAGTGATGAATGCCGATGAAGTTCCGCCAGGAAATCCGCCACCCGCTGCCTTGAACCCGGAGAAAGATCCCGATGACTGGACGACGGGCGACGAAGTGATGACTGGTCCGCAGCGTTCTTACCTGCAAACGCTTTGCCGGGAAGCCGGGGAAGAATTCGATGGCAGCCTAACGAAAGCGGAAGCCTCAAAGAAGATCGACGAGCTGCGCCACAAGACCGGCCGCGGCGAGAGCACGCCGACCCAAACCTAAACGCGCCGTAGCGCAGCGGTCGCGAGCATGAACTCGTTCTGGAATTCCGTCGGCAACCTCCTCGGGCTCGATTTGAAACCGGAAATGCTCACCTTCCCCCAACTGATTTGTCGCACGCTCATTATCTTCTTCGTGGCGCTCATCCTGATGCGTCTCGGCCACAAAAGGTCGCTTGCGCAAAAAACGGCTTTCGATGCCGCGTTTATCATCATCATCGGCGCGGTCCTGGCACGTGCGATCAATGGGAGCGCTCCGTTTTTCGGGACGATCGGCATCGCCTGCCTGCTCGTGGTGCTGCACTGGGGACTGGTGTTTATCGCGATTCGCTCGCCCGGCTTTGAGAAGCTGATCAAAGGCCGGCCGGACGACCTGCTGAGGGGCGGGAAGGAACTGCCCGAGGCGATGCGCCGGCACGGTGTCTCGAGCAGCGATCTCGAGGAAGACTTGCATCTCTGCGGGCACCGTTCGCCGAGCGAAATCGCGCTCGCCCGGCTCGAGCGCAGCGGCGACATCTCATTCGCGGAAAAGTAGCGCGCGCGTTGCGCTGGCCAGGCGTTGCGCGAAACTTCGCGCGTGACTCCGCACGACAGGCTTTTCATTCCCGGGCCGGTGGAAGTTTCGGCCAAAACGCTGGCGGCGTTTGCGCAGCCCATGATGGGACACCGCGGCCCCGATTTTAAGGAGCTTTACGCGCGGATTCAGCCGCGCTTGCAGGAACTGTTCGGGACGCGCCAACCGGTTTTCCTCTCCACCTCCTCGGCCTGGGGCGTGATGGAGGCGGCGCTCCGCAACCTCGTTAGGCGCCGCGTGCTCTGCTGCATGTGCGGCGCGTTCTCCGACAAGTGGCTCGACGTCGCGCGACGTTGCGGGAAGGAGGCGGAAGCCTTGCAGGTGGAATGGGGAAACCCGATCGAAGCGGCGGCGCTTGAAGCGCGACTGGCCGGTGGCGACTTCGACGCGGTCACGCTGATTCACAACGAAACCTCAACCGGCGTCATGAACCCGCTGGCGGAAATCTGCGAAGTGGCGCGGAAATTTCCGGAAGTCGCGCTGATCGTGGATTCGGTCTCGTCCTTCTCGGCGATGCCGATCCCGATGGACTCGTTAGGCATCGACCTGCTGCTGACCGGCTCGCAGAAAGCGCTCGCGCTTCCGCCCGGCTTTTCGTTGTTCAGCGTTTCGGAGAAAGCTTTCGCGCGCGCTGAGCAAGTGGCCGATCGCGGGTTTTATTTCGACTTCCTCGAATTCCGCAAGAACGCGGAAGGCGACATGACTCCAACCACGCCGAGCATCGGTCACATCCACGCGCTCGAGTCGCAGCTCGATAACTTCTTCGCCGAAGGCCTGGCGAATCGCTACGCGCGCCACGTCCGCACGAACGCGCTCGTGCACGAATGGGTGCGGACGCGCGGGTTCGATTTCTTCGCGCCCGAAGGTTATCGCTCGGTCACGCTCACCTGTGTGAAAAACAACCGTGAGATCGACGTCGCCGGCCTAATGAAAAACCTGTGCGAGAAGCATCACCTCGTGATCGACGGCGGCTACGGCAAGATCAAAGGGAAAACCTTCCGCCTCTCCAATATGGGCGATGAAACCGAGGAAACGGTCGGGCACCTGCTCCGTTGCCTGGACGATTGTCTTTAGCCACCCCACTCACGGTCATCCTGAGCGCATCGGAGTTGGAGGATTCCCTTCGGTTACCTGGACGCTCCGGATACGAAAATAAAGATTCCGTGTGACCCCTTCACCGCAGCTCCGCGGGCTCCCTCGGCTTCGCTCGCGATAACGGCCTTGCGCCGCCCGCTTGATTGACCGGCCAGAGCCGCGCCCGCATAGTGCGCCCTTCATGTCGATCGAGCTGACTCGCAACTTCTGCATCATCGCGCACATCGATCACGGTAAGACCACTTTGTCGGATCGATTGCTCGAACGCACCGGCACGATTCAACAACGCGAAAAGCAGGATCAACTCCTCGATTCGATGGATCTGGAACGCGAACGCGGGATCACGATCAAAGCCCATCCCGTCGCGATGCGTTACACGGCAAAGGACGGCAAAGAATACGCGCTCAACCTGCTCGACACGCCCGGTCACGTGGATTTCGCGTATGAGGTTTCGCGGTCGCTGGCGGCCTGCGAAGGCGCGTTGTTGATCATCGACGCAGCGCAGGGCGTGGAGGCGCAGACGGTCGCGAACGTCCACCTCGCGCACAAGCAGGGCCTGACGATCGTGCCGGTAATCAACAAGATCGATCTTCCGAACGCCGACCTGCCAAGCGTGCACCGCCAGCTCGAGGAAATCCTCGCCATTCCCGCCGAGGAAGCGATCGATTGCAGCGCGAAGATGGGCATCGGGATCGAGAATATTCTCGAGGCCGTCGTCCATCGCATCCCGCCGCCGCCTCAGCCTAACGACAACATTCTGCGCGCGCTGGTTTTCGATTCGGTCTTCGACATTTACCGCGGCGTGGTTGCGTACGTGCGTGTTTTTTCGGGCGAGGTGCGGGCGGACCAACAGATCAAGGTGATGAGCACGGACACTCGTTACGAGGTCAAAGAGGTCGGCCTTTTTACTCCGAAGATGGTCGCGCAGCCCGCGCTGCAGGCGGGCGATGTTGGCTACATCATCGCGAACATCAAGACGACGTCAGAGCTCAAAATTGGCGACACCATCACCGATCTTCGGCATCCCTCGAAGGAGCCGCTGCCCGGTTTCCAGGAGATCCATCCAATGGTCTTCAGCGGGATTTACCCGATCAACACGGCCGACTTCGAGCACCTGAAAACCGCGATTGGAAAACTGCGGATGAACGACTCCGCGTTCGTCTATCAACCCGAAAGCTCGGTCGCGCTGGGGTTCGGTTATCGCTGCGGCTTCCTCGGCTTGCTCCACATGGAGATCATCCAGGAGCGGCTCCGGCGGGAATACAACATGGATATCATCGCGACTTCACCGAGCGTGATCTACGAAGTCCTCACAACCCGCGGCGAGCTCGTCCTGGTCGATAACCCCGCCCATCTGCCCGACCCGAGCGTGATCGAGGAAATCCGCGAGCCGATCGTCCGCGCTTACATTCTTTGCCCTAACGAATCGATCGGCGATATCCTCCAGCTTATCATGGATAAACGCGGGACGATGGATCACACGGAGTCTCTCGACACGCGGCGGGTGATGCTCCATTGCGAGCTGCCGCTGAACGAAATCCTGGTCGATTTCAACGACAAGATTAAGAGCATCAGCCGCGGCTACGCGTCGATGGATTACGAGCATGCCGGTTACCGCGCGGCGAAACTGGTGAAGCTCGATATTTTGGTTAACGGCGAGCCGGTCGATGCGTTTTCGACCATTGTGCATCGCGATCGGGCCGAGCCGCGCGGGCGGCAACTGGCGTCGAAGCTCAAGGAAGTGATTCCCAGTCAGCTTTACCAGGTGGCGATCCAGGCGGCGATTGGTGGAAAGATCATTGCCCGGGAGTCAATCTCCGCGCAGCGCAAAAACGTGACAGCAAAGTGCTACGGCGGAGACATCACGCGGAAACGCAAACTGCTCGAGAAACAGAAGGAAGGGAAAAAGCGGATGAAGAGCATCGGCAAGATCAACATTCCGCAGGAGGCATTCATCCAGGTCTTGAAGGCCCAGTAGCTGGCGTCGCGCGAGCGGCGGTGCACTGCGGTCATCCTGGGCGAAGCGCCGCGGAGTCGAAGGATCCCGTCCAACTGCTGGGAAGAGATTAGACTTGGCGCAGGGCAGGTCTCGACTCCCGGATCCTTCGGTTTTGCTACGCTCCGCGTAGGATGACGATGCATTCGTGACATCAGATGAACATGTAATCCCCAAGCGTTCCCGTCGAAGACCAGCCTGAGATACTTGCCTGTGATTCACGCGCCAAGGCTGCGTAACATCGGTGGAATGCCGCGGGCGAACCGTGATCCGCTCTGGCTTATCGGCGCGCTAGTTTTAGGAATAACTCATGCGCTCCCTGGAAACCGGAAGCCCAAAGCGATTTGTTTCGACTCAGCGAAAGCGCTCCTAGGTCTGCGCCGGGTTCCACCAGCAGCTGAAAACAACTGCGAGGATGCTAAAGAGCTTTATTTTCATGAGTTTAAAATTCTCCTTATTGCTATGAGATGCATGAGATGGCGGGTCGCCAGCGAGGCAGGACAATTCATCCGGCGGCGGCAACTGGAGAGCGGCATCGGTTTGCCGGTGCCTAGCTTTGACGCGATGTCGTTTCCTTTCGCGGATGCTGAATTGGCACATTCAACACTTCGCGCTGAGCGGGACGCGGGCGCCCGGTCGCGGGACGCGCGATCAATCCCCCAGGCTGAAGATTGACCGCAGACGAAGCGCTCAGAGAGCGTTCCGCCCGGACATACTTATCCCGCGCAGCGGAATGGTCTTCGCGAAATCGCTAGCTTCCTTCTGTCTCAAAATCTTGCGGACTAGCGCAAGCCGTGATCCGTGATCCTTTCTCGCTGAAGGCATCTCCTTGTTGGCGCGGCCACCTGTCGATCACTTAGCGACATGTGACGGCTTAGTGGAGTCTGGTATGTTTTCCGGAAGAACTCGATAGCTGAAAGATCTTATGTTTCGTTAGGCTCGGTTCCCGGCCGGGATATAGCGAAGGCTGCGTCTCACGATCCAAAAAATACCACCATTGGTTGGATCTGGCCGGGAAAGAATGGGAATCGCTACCTCCAGTCGAACTGGGCCTAAGGTCCCAGTCGCAGCAGGGTGCTCAACCTGCTCCCTCACGGGGCGGCGCGGATCTTTCTTTGAGGCGCTTATTACCCTAACGAAACTTTTGCAATCTCTCTTGTGCAAGGAACAGTTCGGGCGTGCACGGCTTTGCCACCGGTTTTCTCGTAGCTTTCATCCCGATCTTTGTCGCGATCGATGCGATCGGAATGGTCGCGATCTTTATCGGCCTGGGCGCAAACGTAGATGAAAAAAAGCGTCAGCAGGAGGCCTATCTCGGTATCCTCACGGCGCTCGCGATCTCTGTCGGATTCATGTTTCTCGGGAAGCTGGTCTTTCAGGCGCTCGGGATCACAGTGGCCGACTTTCAAGTCGCGGGCGGTTTGATTCTGCTCGCTTTCGCGGTGCGCGATCTTCTCGATGTCGGCGGCGACAAACGAGTGGTGACCGAATCGTTCGGAATCGTGCCGCTCGGGATGCCCCTGATTGCAGGTCCGGCGTTGCTGACCGCGCTCCTGGTCTTAATCGATCGCGTCGGGGCGATGCTGACGGTGCTCTCGCTTTTGGTGAACCTGTTGATCGTGGCGGTGGTGTTTCGTTATGCCGATTTGCTGACCAAGTGGATGGGTCGCCAGGGCATCAACGGCATCTCGAAACTCGTCTCGCTCTTGCTCGCGGCGATTGCCGTGAGTTTGATTCGTCGCGGCTGGCTGGGTCGTTAGTTCTTGATTGTCTGGCAGCGGCATAACCCTTGGGCCTCGGGCCGCACAGTCGAAGCCTCTGTCTCTTCAAACTAGCCATTGGAGATGAGGAGAACAATTGGTCCCAATTCACCGCCGTCGTAAGCGAGAATCCACTTGCTGGCCAAACTCGCGCGGCGGCTTCAGGTTTTCGCTGACATTGTCAGTCGACCTTTGCCCACAATCGTTCAGGAGCGAATTCGCGATTGATCAGCTGGCCGGTTTCTAGAATAGACCCGTCCGCAGCATCACCAACGTGCAGCCTTCTACCACCTCGATCCCCGCGCTGCTGGCCGCTTCGGAGAGCGCGTCGTTTTCCGCACCGGGGTTCATGATGATCCGCTCCGGCTGCGCTGCGATGATCTCGTCGATCAACGGCGTGGAACGGGGCGCCCCAAGATACAAGGTGACGGTGTGAATTCGGTCGTTCACTTCTCCCAGACGAGGAACGCAATCGAAGCCTTCGATCTCCTTGAACGCCGGATTGACGGGAATCGGTCGATACCCGCTGCGAGCGAGGAGCCGGACGGCTTGGTTGGAATACCGGTCGGGCTTGGGCGACGCACCGAGGACCGCGACGTTGCGCTTATCGGCTGAAATTGACTCCATCTAAGAACAGAAGCGGGTGCGATCATGCTTTGCAAATGGAGGCTGCACCCTCGGGTGCCTGCGTTGACAGTCGGAACATGATCGTTAGTATGGCGCACTTATGAGATTCCCACTGGCGCTCACGACCAAGATCGCCTCCTACATTATTGGAAATAAACTTCGGGGCCGGAAGAAGTTCGCAACGGTATTGCAGCTCGAGCCTCTGCATACCTGTAACCTTACGTGCACCGGTTGCGGCCGGATTCGGGAATATTCCACTTCACTGAAAGACATCCTGCCGCTGGAAGATTGCCTTTCGGCAGCGGAGGAATGCGGCGCGCCGATGGTTTCCATTTGCGGCGGCGAACCCCTGATCTATCCGCAAATCGAGGCGCTCATCGGAGGGCTGCTCGATCAGGGCCGGATCGTTTACGTCTGCACCAACGCCACCCTGATGCGGAAGAAGATGCGCGAATGGCTGACCTCGGAGTTCCCGAAGCGCGCTGCCTTGGTGGAGGAGAAAATCTCCGCGCTGCTGGCTTCGCATTTGATGACCGAGAAAGACGCGGCCGCGATACGGCTCGGACCGAAAGATCCGGCCAAACCGACGATCGCCCCGAGCACTTGGATGTATTGGAACGTCCATCTCGACGGCTTGGAACGGACGCACGACCTGATCGTTGAGCGGGAAGGGGTTTTTAAGGAATGCATCCTCGCGATCAAGATGGCGAAGCTGCTCGACTATCAGGTTGCAACCAACACGACGATCTACAAGGAAACCGACATGGACGAAGTCGAGCAGATGTTCGATTTCCTAAGCGATCTCGGTGTCGACGGCCACACGATCACGCCCGGCTACGAGTACGACGCGGCGAAGAAGGATATGGTCACGCGGCTGAATCTCCAGCCGGAAAACTTTTTCCTCACGCGCGAGCTGACGGTGAAAAAATTTGCTCGAATGGAGGAGTGGATGAACCGCTACACCTTCTTCGGCACGCCGGTTTACTTCGAATTCCTCACCGGTAAACGCGACCTGACCTGCTCCGCCTGGGCGATTCCGACCCGCAATATCAGCGGCTGGAAAGCGCCCTGCTATTTCATGACCGACTCGGTCGGCACGAAAGGCCACTACAGCAGTTATGCCGAGATGCTCGAAGAGGTCGATTGGGATAAATATGGCGTCGTCGACGGGGTCGCGCGGGATCCGCGTTGCGAGAACTGCATGACGCATTGCGGCTACGAACCGACCGCGAGCCTCGGCTTAAACGCCCAGCGTGGCGACACTTGGAAGACGGTGAAGTTTAACTTCGGCGCGAGACCGAAACCAACCGGCAAAGGCAATGAGGTCGCGGCTTACAACGGCGTGACCTCCGGCAACGGGCATCTGACTGGTAAAAAAGCCGAGCCGGCCGCGCAGGCTTCCTGATCGCGCCCCATGCCCAACTCCTCCGCTAATATCATCGCTCTGCCGGGCGTTGCGAAAGAAGACGCCGCTCGCCTAACGACGCACGAAGAGCTGACGGAAGCGATTCGGCTGGCGCAGCAGAACCTCCTGCGGCAGCAGAAGCCCGACGGCCATTGGGTCGGCGAGCTCAAAGTCGATAGCACGCTCTGCTCCGATTACGTCCTCTTCATGCACTGGCTGAGTGAGATCGATGAGACGCTCCAGCGCCGCTGCGTGAAACACATTCTCAAGCGCCAGCTCCCGGACGGCGGCTGGAACATTTACTACGGCGGCCCGAGCGAGATCAACGCCTGCGTCAAAGCCTACTTCGCGCTCAAGCTCGCCGGGCACAGCCCCGATGCGCCTTTCATGCAGGAAGCGCGCGCCAACATCCTCCGGCTCGGCGGCATCCCGCGGATGAATACCTACAGCAAGCTTTACCTGGCGTTGTTAGGGCAATTCCCCTGGAAATATTTGCCCGTGATCCCGCCTGAGATGGTGCTGCTCCCGAGCTGGTGCTTCTTCAACATCTACAAAATGTCGTCGTGGAGCCGCGCGATGCTCGTCCCGCTCGCGATCATCAACCATTTCAAACCCACCCGGGAATTGCCTAACGACAAGCACCTGCACGAGCTCTATCCGCTCGGGACCGAAAACAACGATTTTACCCTGCCGCGCGATCAGCGGTTGCTCACTTGGCGCAACTTTTTCCTGCGCGTCGACCGCGCTCTTAAGCTGGTCGAGCCGATGCACAGCCGCGCGCTCCGGGAGCGTGCGCTCGAAGAAGCGGAACGCTGGATGGTCGAGCGAATCGGCGAGGGGAGCGACGGACTCGCGGCGGTTTTTCCCGCGATGCTGAACTCGATCATCGCGCTACGCGCCCTCGGCTATCCGAAGGAGCACGCGCTCTACGTCAAGGCGCGCAAGGATTTTGAGAGCCTGTTTGTCGATGATCCCGAAGACTTTCGTATTCAGCCGTGCCTTTCGCCAGTCTGGGACACTTCGATCAACATCATCGCTTTGGCGGAATCGGGTTTCCCGGCGCAGCACCCGGCGCTGCAAAGAGCGGCTCGCTGGTTGCTTGGAAAGGAAGTCCGCCTCCGTTGCGATTGGACAATGAACAACTCGCACGAAGAAGCGAGCGGCTGGGCTTTCGAGTATAACAACGTTTTTTATCCGGACACCGACGACACCGCGATGGTGCTGATGGCCCTGCGGCTCGTCCGGCCTAACGAACAATCCGAGTTGGCTGCGGTTTTTCGGCGCGCGCTCGATTGGCAGCTCAGTTTCCAATGCGAAGACGGCGGCTGGGCGGCGTTCGACAAGGATGTCACGCGCCACTGGCTCGAAGACATGCCGTTTGCCGATCACAACGCGATCCTCGACCCGACCTGCAGCGATCTGACGGCGCGGACTTTGGAATTGTTAGGCTACATTGGGTTCAATCCCGGGCGGCCTTCCGTGCGCAAGGCGATCCGTTACCTGCGCGAGACGCAGGAGACCGACGGTTCCTGGTACGGACGCTGGGGAGTGAATTATATTTACGGCACCTGGCAGGTTTTGCGCGGCCTCTGCGCGATCGGTGAGGATATGACCGAGAACTGGATTCTGCGCGGCCGCGATTGGCTGGAGAGCTGCCAGAACGACGACGGCGGCTGGGGCGAGACCTGCGCGTCCTATGAGAATCCCGATCTGAAAGGACAGGGCGCGAGCACCGCCTCGCAAACTTCCTGGGCGCTGATGGGAATCTGCGCCTGCGGCGACCTGGATCGGCCGAGCGTGCAGCGCGGCTTGCGTTACCTGCTCTCGACGCAGCGGGCTGACGGGGCCTGGGATGAGCCGGAGATCACCGGCACCGGATTCCCTCGGGTCTTCTATTTGAAGTACGACATGTACCGCCAGAACTTCCCGCTGCTCGCGCTCGCGACTTACGTGAACTACCGCAGCGGCATCGGCCACTACCAAAGCTTCTACCGCTGGGTCGGTCGTTAGGCAACGACACTGAAGCGTGCGCTGCCTGAGAAGCGATATCGTTAGGCCAATTCCGTCGTTAGGCAACCGCGATCATCCGACCGAACCGGAGGGATCCCGTGAAACGGCCGTGGAGTTTCCATCTCGAAGTTTAACAAACCCCGGACGATGAACGTTCAGCCGACGCCTTCGTAATTCCTCAACAATGCCTCGGCTGTGCTCGAAAAGGCGGATCGGTCATTCCTTCGCGATCTTGCCGCCCCAGGAGAGAATCTTCGCCTTCGTTCCGGCGGCTTCCGCTTCCTTGATTTCGCCGTTCCGGTTATAGAACAGCGATAAACTGGTCCAGCCGATCTGATCGTTAGGCTTGAGCGCGACCGTCTTCTTTCCGGCTTCGATTGCTTCGGGGAAACGCCCCAGCTTCATCAGCGCCATCCCGAGCGCGTGCCAGCCGTCGAAGAACTCCGGATCCAGTTCGACGCAGCGGCGGTATTTCTCCACCGCGCTTTCCAGTTCACCGATCGCGAGATCGCCGTTCGCGTCGTCGAATATCTCCTCGACTTCCGCCTTCATGGTGAGCGGCACGCGCCGCGGCGGACGAAAGCCGAAGGATCGCGCCCGAATTCCTCACAACCCGATCGCAAGCCGAACGAAGCGTTTTCGACAGCCCGGTGGAGTCCTTCGAACCCACTCCAATTCGCTCGGAGCAACATCAACTCGGCGCCTGGACCGTCGCGGTTTGCTCGACACCAGCAGAACGCCGCCGATGCTGCAGCCATTCATAAAACACCACCTGATTTCTGTTCTCCAGAGCCGCGTGCGCTACCATCTCTCGCGCTGATTCGAATTCGGCCATGTTCAGTGGCTCGCGCTTTTGCAGCACGACAAGCATCCCTCCATCCGACTGCGGCACGAGTCCGCTCACATTGCCCGGATTCATCTCGCTGACGGTTTGTTTGATGGTTTGCATCTCCGGCGTCAACATTTTCGGATCGGGCGTTGCCGCGGGTTTGGCTCCCGGTGGATGATCCACAAGCGCAAAGGCCGGAAGTTGTTCCACTTTTACACCCGCTTCGGCGCCGGCCTCCTCGATCGATTTTCCCTTTTGTAGTGCGTCGCGTATCTGTTGCGCGACCGTGTTTGCCTTCGCGGTCATCATTGCCTGCACCCGCTCTTGTTTCAGCTTCTCGATGATTTCCGGTCGCGCCTCTGCCAGCGTCAGCGGGCGAGCCGGAGCGAGCTTCGCGAGTCGTTCCACATAGAAACCATCGGGCGTCTGAATCGGATTGCTCGTCGGCGACTCGGGCGAAAGGTCGTAGGCGGCGTTGGTTAATTCCGGCGACTTGAAGCGCGGGTCCGGCGTCGTCTTCGAAAAGGGCCCGGTCTCTTGCGGAGCGAGCTTGAACTTGGCCGCGACCGTTGCGAAGTCTGCGCCTTTCACCTGCACTGCGTCGGCGAAGTCGCCGGCTGCGTCTGCCATTTTTTGCAGCGCATCGATCCGCTCTTTACCCGTCAGTTTCTTCTGTTCTTCAGTCAGGCTGAAAGCGACGAACTTCACTTGGCGGCGCTCTTCGGTTTTCAGCTCCGCTTTATGAGTGTTAAAATACTTCTGGACGTCCTCGTCGTTCACCTGCACCTGGCCCGCGAAGTCCGCACTCTTAAAATTCACCGTCGCGACATCCATCTTCGAGTAGAGCCGCTCGTAATTGTTGCGCATTTCGGACTCCGGCACGTTCACGCCCGCGCCGAGGATTTTCCGCACGCGGCCGAGCGCAATCTGATCCGAGACCAGCTCTTCCAATTCCGCTTCGCTAAAGCCCATCGGAGCGAGCGCGTGATCCGTGATCTCGGTGTACTTCGCCAGATCAAAACCGTGGTCGCCTTGGAAAACCGGGAGAGTTTTGAGGGCTGCCGCGATCTCCGTCGTGGTCGGTTGAATCCCGAGATTTTGCGCCTCGTGCCGGAGGACCATCAGGTTCCAGGAGAAATTTTCATAAGCTTCATTCTCCGATTGCGCGCCGACCGTCAGCGCCTGCGCCAGATCGCGCATGCCGAGCTCGCTCGCGAGTCGCAGGAGCCGCGAGTTTCGCTGAAATTCGGCCTGCGGAACTTTCCGACCATAGATTTTGCCGGCCATGCCGCTGCCCATCTGGCCAAAGTCCGGGTTGCTGTTCCAATACCAGGAAAAGGAAACGCAGACGAGGGCGGTGATGATGTACATCAGGACCTTGTGATGCTTGCGTATGAGCGTGATCATAGATTTGAAGAAACTGGCGGGGCGAACTTAGGGGCGCGCTCCGGCGCGGCAACTCTTTTCTCCGTTCGCTGTTGCAGAGAGAATATCGCTGAGGCAAGCGGGAAGCGACCTTATTTAGCGCGCCTGTCTTAAACCTCGACACTTACTGAATTCCTGCTTTCGCTGGCCATCGTCCCTCTTGCGAACACCACACCTAGCTGCGCCTAACGAATTCTTTCACCTCGTCCAGGTAGGTGTGAAACGGATCGTCCATCACAAGGAATTCGCGACTTTCGACCGCGATCGAATCCCAGTTGATCACATACGGCCGGCTGCCCTTGCGAAATAACTCGACCGCGCGCGCCCGGCCACTCGCGCGCGTGTCGGGCGGCGGAGTCCGCGTCAGGTCTTTCCGGCTTACGAGATGATTCCATTCGCCGATGCGCTTTGCCGGTTCGAGTCCGAAGAAAAGGCCGCGCGCCGGATCGATGTTGTGATATTCGAGATCGAGACTTTGCAGCCACGGGTCATCCCAGGTCAGATTTTCCGCGGCCATGAACGATTCCAAAAGCCATTTCTTGCTGATCCAGTCGACCCCGCCGATCAGCGCCTCCGGTTTATGCGGGAGCGCATCGAGCGTATAACGCCAGCTCTCCAGCAGCCAATCGGTCTCGTCGTCGCAGCCCGCGAGATATTTGCTCGCGAGCGCGTGCAGCCGCCATTGCACATCGAGCGCGCTGATCGTTAGGCCAGTCTCCAGCGTCGCGAGCCAGCGCTGCGTCGGATCGCGCGAAATCGAGCGCGTCGCCTCCACCGCATCCTCCAGTGTCAGGTCGTTAGGCAAAAGGCCGGCCTCCAGGAGCGTGAGAATGCACGCCGTCGTCCCGATCTTCAGCGCGTTCGCAAACGGGCTCATGTTTGAGTCGCCGATCAACAGGTGGAGTCGCCGGTATTTCCGATAGTCGGCCAGCGGTTCATCCCGCGCGTTGATGATCGCGCGGTTAAACTGCACCCATTGGTAGATGTCGTTCACGATGTGATCGGCCCGCTGGCTGAGCTGGAAATCCACTGTCTCGTCGCTCGCCGGCACCTCGAAATCGAACGCGAGAGGATTAGCCTGCCCAACCCGGCCGGCGCCGGTAAAAATCTGGCGCGTTGCGAGAAATGCGAGGAGCGATCCGAGCGCTCCAGGCGTGAACTGCGCCTCGCGTTTCATCAGGTAATTCTCATGACAGCCGAAGGTGGCGCCCGTGTGGTGATCGACGTTGTTCTTGATGAAGGAGACGCGACCCTCTACGCCTAACGAGTCGAGCGCGGATTGCAAGAGCTGATCGCCCGCCAGATCGTAAGCGACAACGTCGTGGAGTTGCCGGCACTCCGGCGAAGCGTATTCGATGTGACCCATGTCGAGGTAAACCCGTCCGCCGTTCAGGAGGAATCCGCCGTTTCCCGGCGGCTCTTCGTAGTCGCGATAATGCAGGTCGAGCGCGCCGGCCCGGAGCTTGCGAAAAAGGTGATTTTTCACCCGGACCGGCCAGGCGTCGCCGTTCGGTTGCGGGGCTTCCGCACTCGTTAGGCAACCATATTCGGTCTCGATCCCCGCGACCCGATCCATGGGCGAGCATCCGCTTGGCCCGTGGCGTGGACAAGCGACAAAACGAAGCGCACCGTGCGGCATGAGGACGCAACCATTTCCCGCGCGCAGCCCGGCCGATAAAGTTGAAGATCTGGTTTATTTCGGGCGGATGCTCGACAAGATCCGAGCGCACGCTCGCGGCGAATTGCCCGAGGATTACGTCCCGAATCTCGGCAAAGGATTCGATGGCCGCTGTGTGCGCTTCCTCGGGATCGAATACGAGGACTTGGTCGCACGCGTGCAGCAGGGGGGAACGGACGAGCAGATTCTCGATTGGGCGTACGGCGCCGGTCGCAAACCGTCCGAGGAAGAGATCGAGATCTGGAACGCGTTCATGCGGAAATCCGGTTGGAAGGACGACGTGACCGCGACCGTCGAGCGCCGAAAGAAAGAGAGCGGCCTAACGAACCGGGACGACATCGAGACGATGTTTAACTTTATCGACGCCGATGAAGGCCGCGAGCTGGCGCCGTGAAGCGAATTTAGCGCCGAAGTTAAGCGCCTTTTCGGTCATCGAAATTAACTGGATCGGGATCGTCGGTTACAGCCGCGGTGACGAGTGATTACCGTGGCCGAAGCCGCTTGAATCGCAGTGCTCGTCGCCTAAGCTACGGCTCATAACACCTGTCATGACTAATCCGTCTGAAGCCGACCTCATCGGTAAGCACATCATGTTCTACGACGGTGTCTGTGTTTACTGCAAAGGCATCGTCGAGTCCTCGTTAGGTTCGGATGCGGATGGGCGGTTCTACTTTTCTCCGTTACAGAGTGACTTCGCGCAACGGGCGCTCGGCCGCTATGGGATCGATAGCCTGAAGTTGCTCTCGATGTATGTGATCAGCGACTACGGCACCTCCGATGAAGCGGTCCGGGCCGCCGCGCCGGCCAGTAACTTCCTCCTCCAGAACCTGAGCGGTCAGATGAAAGAGATCGGCGACGCCAATGCGCGGAAGCCGCGCGACCTGCAGGACGCGGAATACAAAGACGTAGCCGAGCATCGCTACGAACGCTGGGGCAAGATGGAAAGCATCCCGCAACCGGCTGCTGATTCTCGTGCTCGTTACCTTCTCTAGTTACCTGAATCAGAAATAGGTTGTGAATCCTGCGACGGGTTGCGCAAGGTCGGGGGAGCGCACGCGCCCGCGTGCTGTTGATGGCGCCTCGCCATCGCGGACTTTACCCTCGTCTTGGATTCGAAGAGGAAGTTCGTTTCGGCGAGGGCGCCGAAACCAGCATGCGAGGCGCGGGCGATCCCGCGCTCAGCGCAGCAAGCTTCCGGCCGGGAGTTCAAAGAATTCGCTGATTCAGGAGAACTAGAGCGATTGCCCGAAGTGATTTCTGTCTGTGTCCGGCAAGTTGGTCAGCCCCCACCGTTAACCGGAAGCTTTTTGGCATTTGCTCTATGACCGCCGAAGCATTCGCCAACCCGAGACGGGCGCTACAGCGCGATCGACTTTTGAGATCCAGCCTTCAGCAAATGGTGTTCGAACCCTTGCGACACCTACGATACGCGCGGGCTCCTCAAGACGAGCTATCCGCCCGCGACCGCGAGCGACGGCGGTCCCGACGCGCACCCGACTAAATATGCTTACGACCTCAACGACCATCTCTGGACTGTCACCGACCCGCGCAACAACCTCACTACCCTCTACCACAATCAGCGCGGGCAGCTGACCATCATCCAGCACGACGACGCGGACCAAAGCCAGATCGGCTACGTCTACAACGACGACGGCACTTTGCAGTACATGACTGTCGAATATAGCGCCACCGGCACCGCCACGACCAGCTATACC
>JAICMR010000098.1 GCA_025929155.1 Chthoniobacterales bacterium
ACTGCCGGGTCCACCCCGAGAATTTCGAAAGTCAGATCAGGCATCTGGTGGAAAATTCGAAATCCGAATCCCGAAATCCGAAACGGTGAGGAAGCCAGAACATCCGTCATCCCGAGCGAAGTGGAGCGAAGCGCAACGAAGTCGAGGGATCCCGTGAAGCTGCCCGAAAGCGAAACCGGAAACCGATGTAATCACGCGCGAGCCGCTCCCTTCAGCGCGACAAAAAACTTCTCGATCGCCTTCCACACTTCCTCGCCGCCGGAAAAGCCGCGCCAGTTCATCCGGATCAAACCGACGAGCTCAAAGCATTTGTCGATCGGGGCGAGGAAATAATCGCGCGCCTCGTGCGCGCGATTGACGAGCAGCGCCTCCACGTCCGGCTGGAGGTCGCGCAGCACTGGATTTTGCCTGACAATTTGCTCCCAAGCGGTCAGCGGCAGGAGCGATTCCGTCGCGCCGGCCGGGCTCGGATAGAGCGCCGTCATCTTCTGGCTCGGCGTGTCATAAAAGAAAAAGGCCAGGCTGATCGGGAGCGCGAGATTTTCCCAATCCGCGTCGGCGATTTGGAAATTCGGCAGTGCTCGCGCGTCGCGCGGAATGACCTTGAAGCGACCTTTCACGACCGGCACAAAAGTCGTCGTGCAGGCGTCGCAGGCGCAGACGATCTTCCGCGTCGCCCTCTCGAGGAGGTGCCGATGTTCCGGCGCGAGCCGGAGATTGCAAAGCTCGCACTGCTCGATCTCCTGGGCGGGCAACGCCGCCGGGACATCAGCCGGAGCGGATTCCGCCGCCGCACAACTGAACCGGCGGAGCGCGGCGAAAGCATTCCGCTGCGATCCGCCGATCGAACTCTCAGGCGTCACAAGCGAGCAAGAACCGGTTCGTTAGGCCGGCGGAATATTTGGCATCGCCGGATGGATCGGCTGCCGGTCTGAGGCATTGATCCCGGTGGAATCGCGTGCACTCCGGTATTGTTTTCGATCCGGATCACGTCCGGGTTCGTGGCCTTTGTTGAAGACTCGTTCTTCGCCTTTGCCGTTGCCGGCGACGTGGATTGGTTGTGGTGGTTTGCTCATCGCTTCGCTTCCTCTGCTAGTTGCTGACCGTTGCCCGTCGGACATTCAGTGAAAGCCGGGACGCGCGCGGGATTGGCCGGCGCATTCGGATCGGTTGCGCCCTCCACTTCGAGCGAAGTGATGTCAGGCGCGGCCGTGTAAAGTTCCTCCTCGATCGTACTGTGCAGCGTGATCCGAGACGATGGGCAACCGTTGCAATTTCCCTCGAGCTTGAGCCGCACCGCGCCGTCCTCGGACACGCTCACCAGCTCGACACTGCCGCCATGCAACCCAAGCCGCGGACTCACCGTCTCCAGTGCGTTGCGCACGCGCGTCGCGAGGTCGAGCGGGTGCAAACCATGGAGCAACAAAACACCGGAGACGAGCTGATCGCGCCCCAGTTCGTCGATTAGTGCCGCACCTTCTTGACCCGTATCGTGCACCGCCCCAAGAATCCCTTCGAGGGCGGCTGCGTGCAGGTCGAGCAGCGTCTGAATCAGCTCGCGCGTCTGCTCGCGCACCTTCGGGTCGGGCGCGTTTTCGAGCGCCGCGATCAATTCATCAATCCGACCGAGACGGCGCTGGAATTGCTGGCTATTGCGTTTATCCACGGCAGTTCCTGGTTCGCGACTCGCGGCCGAGTTACGCGCAGGAACTAACTACGGCCAACGGCGGGGCGTGGCAATTCGTTAGGAGCGAGTTGCTCCGGAGGCGGCATCGTCGAGCGCCGCGCCGAGCCGCTCCAGCCCGCCCCGCAGATTTTCCGTCTCGCCGCCGATGCCGAGCCGGAAATGTCGCGGCGTCTCGAAGAACTCTCCCGGCACGACCGAGGTCTCGTACTCCTCGCGCAGTTTTCGGAAAAATTCCGTCGGCTCAATATTCGTTAGGCGCGGGAAAATCACCGTGCCGGCAGCCGGCTGGAAATATTCGAGATCGGGACGGGAAGCGAGAAACGCGTTGAGCAACCGGCGATTTGTCTCGAGCAACTGGCGCGCCCGCTCCCGAAACTGCTCCAGATGATCGAAGGCGACAAGCGCCAGCCGTTCCGCCGGATGTGCCGGGGTCGCCGCGAAAAGGTCGTTCATCAGCCAGGCGCGCCGCGCGACCTCCGGCGCAGCTAAAATCCAACCGCAGCGCAGGCTGCTGAGTCCGTACGTTTTGGTCAGGCTGTTCGTGACAATAAAGTTTTCGCCTAACGAAAAGCAACTCTTCTCGGGCGGATCGAAAACCATGTCGAGATAAGCTTCATCCACCAAAACGAAGGCGCCGGACCCGGCGGCGATGTCGCTGATCGCCCTGAGCGTCTCCGCCGTCAGGAGAGCGCCAGAAGGGTTGTGGAGATTCGTCAGCACGATAAGTCGAGTCGACGGCGTGATCGCCCGTTCCATCTCGCCTAACGAAATGGCGAAATCGTTCTTAAATTTCCGCGTCACCCGCCGAACGCGGGCACCGAGATAGTTGGCGACATCGAGCAGTGGACCGTAAGCCGGTTCCTCGATTACCACCTCATCGCCCGGTGCAAGCAGCGTCGCCATCGCGAGATGATTCGCCATGGACGTGCCGGCCGCGGTGACGATGCAATCAACCGGTGCGCCGGTATGCCGCGCGATCTGCTCGAGCAACGGCGCGTAGCCATAACCGCCCGGACCATTGACCTCCACGTCCTCTAGTTGAAACGGAAATTCCGCCGTCGGCACACTCATCAGACCGCTGGTCGCGAGATTGAAACGCGCGGTCGAACAGGTCTTTGCCCATTCCATGTAGCGCGATCGTTTCCGCTCCGGGATCTCGTTCATCGCCAGAGAAAATAGATCGGCAAACCCGCGAGCGCGATGAGCAGACCGATGCTCGCCCGGATGGGATCGTGCGCGAACGTGCTGACGACAATCAGCCATTGCGCGGCAATGAACAGGAGCGTCGTCCATGGATGCCCCGGCACACGGTAAGTCGATGGCGCGTTCGCCCGTCGGCGCAGAACAAATAGACAAATCGCCGTCAGCCCAAAGAAGAGACAATCCATCGCAACGACGTAATTCACCACCTGCGCATACGTTCCCGCCAGCGCGATCACGATCGCCCAGCCGCCTTGCAGAACGATCGCGACGATTGGCGCCCGCGTCCGCGGATGCACCTGAGCGACGCTCCGGAAAAACACTCCGTCCGCCGCCATCGCGAAGTAAACCCGCGGCGCTGTCAGCATCGATTGCGCGAGAAATCCGAAAGCGGAAAACGCAATACCGGCAGCGATCAGTTGTGCGCCGCGCGCGCCTAACAATCCACGCATCACGGCCGAAGCCGGCGCGGTCGAAGTAGCCAGGCCAGCCGGACCGAGCGCGCGCAGGTAAACGAAGTTGACCGACACATAAATCGCGATCACGCCGAGCACGCCAAGAATCAATCCCCGCGGCAGGTTCCTCTGCGCGTCGCGCACTTCGCCGCCGAGAAAGCTCGCCGTCTGCCAGCCGCCGTAAGCGAAAAGCACCGGCGTCATCGCTGCGCCGAAGGCCAGCGCGAGATGGAACGACGGTGCCTGATCGAGCGCCGGACGAAGCGCAAACTTTGACGGTCCGCCCCGCCAGAAACTCACGACCTCGATCATCCCTATGGCCGCGATCGCGATCAACGTGAGCGCCGATTGCAGCCGGCTCCCGGCGCGGACCCCGAAGCAGTTAATGATTGTGAGCAACCCGAGGGCGCCGGCCGCGACGAGCGAATCGCGCAACGGCCAGTCGGTCAGGTCGAGGAAATAGCGCGCGAAGGTGACTGCGACCGCGGCCATCCCGCCGGTCTGGATGACGAGCAGCAAAACCCAGCCATAAACAAATGCGACAGCCGGATGCAATGCCTCGCGCAAGTAGGCGTATTGGCCGCCGACGACCGGCAGGCGCGCCGCCAATTCCGCATAAATGAAGCCGCCGACCAGTGCGATTAAACCGCCGACGATCCACGCGCCCAAGATGAGCGCCGGTGTCTGGACACGCTGCGCGACCAGATAGGGATTGATGAAAATTCCGGCGCCAATGATGCCGCCCATCACAGCCATCGTGGTGCCGAAAAGCCCGAGCTGACGCGCGAGGGAAACACGAGCGTTCGAGGATGAAGACTGCTCGACCTCTGCCCTCATCCCTTTGGTGTCATTCTGCGTCCTTCTCTTTACCCCACCATTTCGAGAGCCGCGCTGTTGGGACAGAGGGGACGGGATGCGCCGGCGAACTGTAGTGCGAGATGGAATTAAAAAGCGTGAGTCGTGCGTGCGCTGCGTCCTTGAAATCAACGATGTTCAGCGCCGCCGGCGCCTGGTCGAGATTGTCGCGGTAACGTCGCGGGTCGAAGCCGAGCAGCGAGCTGAGGAGCAATCGGATCGTCGCTTTGTGCGAGACGATGATCACATTTTCCTCTGGATGCGCACGGACAATGTCCAGAAGCACCGGCAGCGCCCGCGCGGTCACCGCCAGACCGCTCTCGCCTCCGACTGGTGCGAAGGTGTAGGGATCTTCCTCCCAGGCGGCCGCTTCCTCGGGAAACCGCTGCTCCACCTCGCGCCGCGTCATTTGTTCCCAGCGCCCGTGCGAAATCTCTCGCAGCCCATCACGCCGCTGCACCTCCAGGTCGTGCGGATGGGCGATGAGGGTGGCCGTCTCGATCGTTCGTTGAAGTGGCGACGAATAAACCGCCGCAACCCGCTCAGTGCGCAGGCGTTCTCCCAAACGCCGCGCCTGTTTGCAACCTTCCTTCGAGAGCTCGACATCCGTCGCGCCCGCAAACCGATCTTCCGCGGTCAGGACGGTCGCGCCATGGCGGATAAGGAAAACGCGAGTGCTCATGCGCGCGACCTTAGCGACGCGCCCGCGAAGTGGAACGGGAATATTTTGGTGCCGATCCCGAGCAGGTCGCGATTGGTTCCGAACATTCTGCTTGATCGCGTAAAGGCGACGCGTGCAGGATGCGTCGTGGGAAATCTAAATATAAAATCAAGCCTCGCCGTCGTCTCGCTGCTTTTCCTTTTCACCCTGGCCAGCGTGCAGGCGCAATGGACGCCGGTCGTTTCCGGCACTTCCAGTGACCTGCACGGTGTGCAGTTGCTCGAGTCGGGGATCGGTTTGGCGGTCGGAGATAGCGGCAGCATTTTAAAGACGAGCGATTCCGGAGCGAGCTGGGTCACACTGAATTCTGGAACGACCCGCGCTCTCTACGGCGTCTATCTTTTTAATGACAACGAAGCCATCGCGGTAGGTGAAAGAGGACTCATCCTCCGCACTGCCGACAGCGGCGCGACCTGGCTCACCGTGACCAGCGGTGTGCGGGATACCTTGCGGTCGGTTTCCTTTAATGGCGCGAACGGCATCTGCGGCGGTGACTCACAAGACATCCTTTACTCGACTGATTCCGGCGCCACCTGGCATGTCTCACAAAAAGGGTTCTTTGGAGGCGGTTTCTTCGGCGTGCAGATGTTGAGTCCCACCATGGGTTTCGTCGCCGGACAAAACTCCATCTTTCAAGCCTTTGTCGGAGTCTCAGTCGATGGCGGGGTAAGTTGGAGCTTTCATAACTTCTACTTCAACGGCAACGAAGGGAACTGTAACGATGTCCATTTCTTTGACTCAACGACTGGGCTTACCTCAGGCGCGCTCTTCGACTTTACCGGCGCGGTCGCTCGGACCATCAATGGCGCGGCGGATTGGAACTCCACCATCTTCCCGCAAGCGCTGGAAGGAATCGACTTCCCTACACCGGAGGCCGGCTGGGTCGTTGGATTAGGAGGCGCTATCTTAAATTCGAAGGATATGGGAGTGACTTTCTCTCCTCAAACCAGTGGGACCGCTTCCGACCTCTTCGACGTGAGTTTTGGCAGTGATGCGTTGACGGGCGTAATCGTCGGCCAAGCCGGGACGATTCTCCGCACCACCAACGGCGGTGAGGAAGGTGGCTTGGAGTTAGTCGCAGCGGCGTCCCGGAAAGGCTCCTTCGATCTTGAACTCCCGCTCGATGGCCCACCGGGAATAGAGAGCCGGCTGGCCAATAACCGTCAGCTCACGATCGTTTTCACGTTCAACGATCCGATCCTGGCTGTCGATCCAGTCGGCGCGGCGACCTGTGGTGAACTGAGCGACGTGCGAGTTAGCCAAAGTGATCCTCACCAGGTGGTAGTCAGCTATCAGGGCGCAGGTTGCATTGGTAAGACCGTCACTCTTACCATTCAGAACATTCAAGACGAACAAGGACACATACAGACTGATGCCGCTGCAACAGTCGGCCTCTTGCTTGGCGACGTCTCAGGGGACGGAGTAGTGAACCTGGCCGATTTACGCGTGGCCCGGAGCCTTCTCGGTCAAACCACCGATAGTTCCAACTTTCGCACGGACGTTGACGTCAACGGCAGGATCGATCGCAACGACCTACGCGCGATCGCAGGAGTCCTTGGCAGCAGGCTTGCGCCGTAGCGATTGAACAAGATGCTGCAACACCTCTTCGACAATAACAAAGCTTGGGCCGAGCGCCTCTGTCATTCGGAGCCGGATTTCTTTTCCAAGCTTTCGCGGCAACAGGCGCCGGCCTATCTCTGGATCGGCTGCTCAGATAGCCGGGTACCGGCGAATCAAATCGTTGATTTGCTTCCGGGAGAGTTATTCGTCCATCGGAACATTGCGAACCTCGTCGTGCACACCGACCTGAACTGTTTGTCCGTCATGCAATTCGCGGTCGATGTGCTGAAGGTGCGTCATATCATTGTCTGCGGTCACTACGGTTGCGGCGGCGTTCAAGCCGCCCTGCGTCGCGAACGAGTCGGTCTCTGCGATAACTGGCTTCGCCATGTGCAGGACGTCCGGCAGAAACATGATCACCTCTTAAGCCGCACCGACAGCGAGTCAGATGCGAGTAACCTTCTGTGTGAGCTAAACGTGATCGAGCAAGCCGCCAATGTCTGCCATACGACCATCGCCCGCGACGCTTGGGAACGCGGTCAGTCGCTGGCGGTTCATGGCTGGGTTTATGGGTTAAGAAACGGATTGCTCCGGGATCTGCAGATCACGACCGATGGCTTTGAGAGCAGTTTCAAAACTTACGAGAGAGCGGTCGCTGCTTACGCGTAATCATAACTCTCTGCGTCGACTGCTCCGGAGAGGTTTGCTTATTCAAAGACGCCAAGAGAAATCACCTGAGGATGGATCGCTGCACAAGGCGGCAAATCCCTACTGTTGGTTCCATAAGTTTAATCTCGACGGGCAAGTCGCGACCCAGGTTGCAGGCGGCTTTTTCGCTCGGCTCTAACTCTTGGCTCGCATGGCTGGTGCTCTGATTTCCGTAGTGATCCCCGCCTTGAACGAGGAGGAACCGATCGCTGAGGTCGTGCGCGCCTGCGCCGCGACCGGTTTGCCTAACGAAACCATCGTGATCGATAACGAGAGCACCGACCGCACCGCGGAACGCGCGCGAGCCGCCGGCGCGCGGATCGTGAATGCGCCGCGCGGTTACGGACGCGCCTGCGCGGCCGGAGTCGCCGCGCTCGCTCCGGAGACGGAGATCGTGGTCTTTCTCGATGGCGACGGAAGCGATTGCCCCGAGTTTATGGAGCGGCTCGTTAGGCCAATTCTTGACGACACCTATGATTTCGTGATCGGCTCCCGCACTCGGGGGCAGCGTGAACGGGGAAGCATGAATTTCCAACAGCGCTTCGCCGGACGTCTGGCGGGCCTTTTGATGCGCCTGATTTACGGTGTGCGCTACACAGACATGTGTCCGTTTCGCGCGATCCGGCGCGACGCGCTCGCGCGGCTCGGGATGCGCGAGGAGACTTATGGTTGGAATCTCGAGATGCAGATGCGCGCCGCCCGCGCCGGCCTGCGAATTCTCGAGCTGCCCGTCGATCATCGTTGCCGGACGGGCGGCGAATCGAAAGTCTCTGGGAACCTGCGCGGGAGTTTTATCGCCGGCTTGCGCATTCTCGCGACGCTCTTCCGGGTGGCTATCGAGCCAGCTAAGGATGCATCTTCGTCGTCCAGAGAAAGTGGTAAACAGCGTTCACGCTCAGCACCACCGAGACGAGGAAAAGAGTCACCTCCGTGGTCGTGAGTTTGCGCGGACCGTTCCGGGCGATCAGGAAAAACATCCAAGGCAGCAGGATCATGGCGTAGCGGTAGGAATACTGCCAGCCGCCGGGGTTTCCGTGACACCAAAGAACAAAAGTCAGAAGGCCGATCGTGCTCCAGCAGAGCGCCTTGAGGTTTCCCCCTTCCCGGAAAAGGAGAAAGAGAAACGGACTGCTCAGAAAAATAGAACCACCAAACGGGTGCGGCCGCAGGTAGGGGAAATAATGGATATCCTCCATCCCTTCGAACAGCATTTTGAAGACATTCCACGGGATCGCGTAGAGTGAAAAAAGACCATGCCGATACCACGGTTCTTTTTCCAGATTCGTGATGTGGGTGTAACCGAAATCAAAGATCGACCCGAAGCGCGCGTAGTTGTAAGCGGCGGTGCAGAGGCCGAGCGCGATCGGGATGACGAGGAATTTGCCTAACGATTTCCAGGAGCCGCGCAGCGATTTATCCCACGCTTGGAAGTTGAAAGAATGGCGGCGTACCGGCGGATCGCTCCAGAAATAGAGATAAATAGGTAGCGTCAGGATTAGCTCCGTTCGATTCCCGAAAGCCATCGCAAAGAACGCTCCGGCGACGAGCGGCCAGCGACGTTGGAAGGTGAAATAAAGCGCCGCGGCCTGGCCCACCAACGCGAAACCGAGCGCGATTTGCCAGGCGCCAGCGAAACCGAGATTACACCACGACCAGGTGGCGAAAATCGGAAAGAGCGCCAGCATGACACGGCGCGGCCTGGAATTCGGCTCGAGCCCGGCGAGCAGGTAAAAAAAGTAAACGCAGAGGCCCACCAGGAGCGAGACGAGGAAATTTTGCGGCGTACTGCCGAGCACGCCAAGATGGGCAATCAGAACGACGGGCAAAACCGAGAGCACCGCGCCGAGAGGGAAAACGGAGTAATATTCCCCGGGGCCGGCAATCATTTCGTTGAGCCAGGAGGGCGGCTGCGTCTGCCAGCCGACATGGCCATGAAGCAGCGACTCGGCGATCAGGAATGTGTAATCGTACCGCGCCAGCGTCATCCGGACGGAATAGGAGAACGCAATCGCCGCCAGGATCGCCAGGACGACCGGAAACCATTTCTCTTCGATCTCAGGCGCCGATCGCTTAGTCTTCGCCATGCGCGATCTTAGCGGGCAGTTGCCGGCGAGCGCAACCTTTCGACTGGCGAGGAATAAATGGGCCACGCCTCGCTCTTCTTCCCGTGGACGCGAGACTGAGTAGTGGTCAGCGCGCTCGCGCCGGCTCGCTGGCGGGCGCCGTCGCGGGCGTGGTTATGACGCTCACCATGCTTCTGCTCGCCTGGCTCGGAAATGTCGCGACGCCGCTTGTCATCCTGGGCGACCGGCTCTCGGTCTTCATTCCGCCCGGTTCGTTTCTTTCCCTTATGGGCCGCGTGGGCGGTTACACGCACCTGAAGGAACTCGGCGTCGGTTCTGTGATCCTCGGGCAAATCGCGGTCGGGGCGCTTGGCGGCTGGTTTTACGCGCGGAGGAGGCGCTCGCTTCCCTTCTCGTTAGGTGTCTATTTTTTCCTGCCGCTCGCGGTTTCGATGGCGCTGCTTTGGCCGCAGTTGGGCACGAGCTACGGCGGTTTTCCGATTCGCACCGCGACGATTATCACCTGTCTCGGCCTTGCGCTTTCCTTTCTCGTTTTCGAACGCACGCTCGTTCTCGGATTCAGGTTTCTCACCCGCGCGTCGATCCCGCCTCACGGACTCGAATATTCTCCTTCGATCGGACGGCGCGCACTCGTGCTCGGCGGCCTCGGGCTGCTTGCCACAGGAGGCGGCGCGGCTGTGATCCGCCGTCTCTATCAAGAGGCCAGCTTTAGCTACGACGGCACACAATACAAAGGTCTCGAAGTCGAGGGAATCACGCCTAACGACAAGTTTTATTGCGTGACCAAGAACGTGATCGACCCGCGAGTCGACCCGGCGCTCTGGCGGCTCGAAATTACCGGGCTCGTCCGTGAGCGGCAGACTTACGATTTCGCCCAATTCAAAAAGCTGCCTGCGGTCGCGCAGGAGACGACCCTGATGTGCATCAGCAACGGCCTCGACGCTGGTCTCATGAGCAACGCACGCTGGCGCGGCGTGCCATTACGCACGTTGCTGCACGCCGCGGGGCCGCTTCCCGATACTGCGAAAGTGCGGCTCCATGGCGTCGATAATTACACCGACACCTTTCCCCTGACGAAGGCGCTCGATCCCGCCACGCTCGTTGCTTTTGAGATGAACGGAGAGCCTCTGCCGAACAAGCACGGCTTTCCGGCGCGCGTCGTGGTGCCGGGATATTTCGGCGAGAAAAATGTGAAGTGGCTCACGCGGATCGAGGTTACCGGTCCCGATGCGGAAGGGTTTTACGAAAAGCAGGGTTGGGGGCCGAATTTTATCGTCCCGACCCGGTCGCGAATCGATGCACCTAACGAGTGGGCTTCGATCAGTCTCGCGAGCCAGCCGAAAGGAATTCGAATGAAAGGGGTCGCTTTCGCCGGGGACCGCGGAGTCACGAAGGTTGAAGTCACGACCGATGGCGGCAGAACCTGGGCCGAGGCGCGAATCGATTATCCGGGCACCAAGCTAACCTGGGTACTCTGGAGTTATGACTGGCAGCCAAACGAGCCGGGTGAGCACAAACTGAGTGTGCGCGCGACTGACGGGACGGGCGCTTTGCAGCGAGAAGAGAAAGAGCGCGAGCTGTTCTCGGGCGCGACCGGTTTCCATCAAGTCACGGTCTATCTCGCCGCGTAACCTGCTGAGAACATCTGCATCTGATAGTGGCGTCGCAGCGATTTCTGGGAAGCGCACCCCTTCGCGTGGCCGGCGAGGGCGCGTTTGCTTCCAGAGTGACGCTTTTCGATCGTCCTATTTTTGGCAACGCGGACACCACGCGGTCGTGCGTCCGCCGATTCTCGCGCGATTCAAAGCCGAACGGTGGCGCGGGCACTTGCCGCCCTCTTTCCAGCGCTCGTGCAGGAGCCAGCTCCGCGGCGGGTCCGTCCATTCATTTCCGATGGTGGCGAGCGACGCCCGTGCGACAAAGCGCGTCGCGCGCCAGAGCGCCGCAATTTGCGATGCGCTCAACTTCCCGGCCGGCACGCGCGGCAAAATGTGCGCGCGCCAGAGGATTTCATCCGCCATCCAGTTGCCGATGCCGGGAAACCCGCTCTGCAATAAAAGGACCGCTTTGATCGGCGCGCGGCCGTGACGCTGGAGAAAGCGCGCCAGCGCGGCTTTCGACCAGGCGCGCGTCTGAATCTCCGGCGAACTCGCCTGCCACCATTCGGGCGCATCTTTTCCCCGGTGAAAGCGGACGCGTCCAAAGAGCCGCGCGTCCGTGAAAACGAGTGCCCGTTTCGCCTGCTGCAGCACAAGATGATCATGCTTCTCGGGACGAAAACCGGCTGGCTCGACGCGCAACTGCCCGCTCATGCCGAGGTGGATTCCGAGCCAATGATCGTCGCTGAAATGGAAGAGCATCTGCTTCCCACGCGCTTCCGAACGCACGAACTGTTGCCTAACGAGCCCGCGCTTGAGAGCCCGGATGTCGCTCCCGCGGAAGATCCGCTTTTCGCCGTGCAACTGCACCGCGCTGATCGCCTCGCCCAAGCCGGGGTCCCATCTTTTCCGAAAATATTCCACCTCGGCGAGTTCCGGCATGCGCTGAAATTAGATCGCCCTCAGGCTCCGTGCTACTCTTGGCGCTCATGGAAAAAGTGGTGATTGTTGGGAGCGGTTGCGCCGGTTTAACCGCGGCGATTTATGCCGCGCGCGCCAACCTGAGCCCGCTTGTGCTCGAGGGCGGTCAACCCGGCGGACAACTCTCGACTACGACCCTGGTAGAGAATTTTCCCGGCTTTCCAGACGGCATCGATGGACCGCAACTGATCCTGAACATGCACCGCCAGGCGGAGAAATTCGGCGCGCGCTTTTCCTATGCAGAAGCCGAGGATCTTGATCTCACGCAGGCGCATATCCGCCTGAAAGCAGACGATGAATGGATCGACACACAGACGCTCATCATCGCAAGCGGCGCCGCAGCGCGCTGGCTCGGGCTCGAGAACGAAGAGAAGCTGATTGGTCACGGCCTGACGAGTTGCGCGACCTGCGATGGGGCGTTTTATCGGGATGTACCGGTCTGCGTGATCGGCGGCGGCGATTCCGCTGCGGAGGAAGCGCTTTTCCTCACCCGTTTCGCATCAAAGGTGTATCTGATTCACCGTCGCAGCGCTTTGCGCGCTTCCAGGATCATGGCCGATCGCGTGCTGGCCTGCGAAACGATCGAACCGATTTGGAATACGGTCGTGACAAAATATATTACGGACGAAAGAGGCGAGATGTCCGCGGTCATGCTGCGGAACGTGGAGACAAAAGAGGAGAAGCAACTCGAAGTCGCATGCGTCTTCGTTGCGATCGGGCACGACCCGAACACAAAACCTTTCGCGGGAAAACTGGAAACCGATCCGGAAGGTTACCTGCTCGTCCGGCACCTGGCCGAGAGTAAGCATCCTGGAATTTTTATCGCCGGCGACGTGGCGGATCGGATTTATAAGCAGGCGATCACCGCAGCCGGCTCGGGTTGCGCGGCCGCGATCGAAGCGGAACGGTATCTGAGCGGTTTGCATCAACCGGAAGCGCCCTGACACACGTTATCATCCTGAGTTGGCCATGCGCGGCAACTGATGGCACGAGCGTTCGCTAGACGTGGTCTGCAACAAAAGCCGAGAGGCGCCCGCGAGATCCCTGGTTTCACTTCAGGGCGACAAATCGCTTGGCTTTGTCTTTTGCGCAGCTTGCCGCGCGCTGCTCGATTGGAGTGGCCAGTTTCCATGAAGATCTGTGATCTCACGCAGTTCTATTCGCCCTTGGGCGGCGGGGTGAAACGCTACCTGCACGAGAAGATTCGTTACGTGCGATCGTTGCCTAACGACGAACACGTGCTCATCGTTCCAGGCGCAAAAACGGAGCGGACCGAATAGGATCGCCTACGCGTTTACACGATCGCCTCGCCGCAGCTCTCCACCGCGTCTCGATCTCGCGCCCTGCTCAACCTGCTTGCAGTCGGCGAGATCCTCGAC